>CAVHGD010000006.1:0-37218 GCA_963635385.1 Dialister sp. CAG:486
CTCCCCCACCGATGCCTCCCTCTCCCCCACCGATGCCTCCCTCCTCCCCACCTCAACCACCCAAGAATCCCGAACCACTGCCGAACCAACTCCCGTCACGACCTATCTCAACTACCAAGTACACGAGCTTGACTTAGTCAATCTCCTCGACCGTGAGAGCGGGGTCGACGGTGGCGGCCGCGAGTTCTACGGCGAGCAGTTCAATTCCAACCAGCTCACCCGCACCTTCTCCTTCTCTACGCCGAACATCGTTTCCTCTACCGAGGTCCGTGTCCGCTCCGAGGTGGCAGCGGCATCCACCCGCTCCTCTCGTTTCACACTCTCGCTGAATGGTTCGAGCAACACCGTACGGCTCGACTCGATTTCCGTTTCCGATTTCTACACCAAAGGGACGCTCGCTACTTTCAACCAGACCTATCCCGCCTCCGCCGCCTCTACGCAGACCGTCACGCTTGCTTTCAACAACTCGGCTGCCGGTGCCGTCGGATTACTCAACTATATTGAGCTTACCGCTACCTGCAATTTGCGCATGGCGGGCGACTATATGCCTTTCCGCACCACGACGGGCTATGGCAGCAGCACGCCGAACCGCTACACGCTAACCAACGCTACGTCCCACACGCAGGTTTGGAACATTACCGACCGCAGCCATATTTGGCTTGTGGATGCCACCCTCACGGGCTCAACGCTAACTTTCGAGGGCAGCAACCAAGCGCAGATACAAGAATACGTTGCCGTCAATACCGATGGCAGCGGTTGGCTTGCCCCCTCCGTGGTCGGAAGTATCAGTAACCAGAATCTGCACGCCCTCCGAAATATCGATTATGTTATCATCTGCCCCGATTTTTTGGTCGCCCAAGCCACTCGCTTGGCGCAGGCGCACGAGCAGAAAGAATCCATTACGTGGGCGGTTGTCACCGACCAACAAGTTTATAACGAGTTCTCCAGCGGCACGCCGGACGCCACAGCCTATCGTTGGCTGATGAAGATGCTTTACGACCGCGGCACGGGCAGCGACCGCAAGCCGAGTTGGCTCTGTCTGATGGGCGATGGCACGTTCGACAACCGCAAGCTCCTGACCACCTCGGGTGAGAACACGCTGCTCACCTATCAGGCCAAGAACTCCACGGTCGAGACGCGAGCTTACGCCACCGACGACTATTTCGGATTTCTCGACAACAACGAGGGTGAAAGCGACACGCAGGGCCGTATGGATATCGGTGTCGGACGCCTTCCGGTTACCACGGCGGCCGAAGCACTCCCGATGGTAGACAAGCTCATCGCCTATATTGAGAACTCCAATCCGGGTAGATGGAAGCAACAACTCGTTTTCTTGGCCGACGATGGCGACCACAACCTCCATACACGCGTGGCGGAAGCCGGTGCGGAGCGCGTGCGTCGCAAGAACCCCGACTTTATTGTCAACAAGATCTACCTCGATGCGTACCCGCAGGAGACCGATGCCTCCGGCGAGAGCTACCCGTTGGCCAAGAACAAGTTGGACAACCTGCTCCAGAACGGTGCGCTCTATCTCAACTATTCCGGTCATGGCGGCTACAATGCCATCACCAACGAGGGCATGATGGATCTGAGCAGTATCCGCAAGATGACCAATAAGAACCAAGCGCTTTGGATGTTCGCCACCTGCAGTTTTGCCCATTTCGACTCCGGCAAGCGCAGCGCGGCCGAAGAGGCGGTGCTCAACGCCAATGGCGGTGCAATTGGTGTCATCTCGGCGGACCGCACGGTGTATGCCACGCAGAACACGTATATCAACCAAAACTTCTGCGACACTCTTTTCGGCCACAAAGATGTCTATTCCTACGACATGACTATCGGCAAGGCATTGGCGATTGCCAAAAACATGACCGGCACCGACGAGAACAAGCTCCCCTACGTGTTGTTGGGCGACCCTGCCTTGCGTCTCAACTATCCTACTGATTATCAGGTCAAAACCACTACAAAAGTCGATACGCTTCGTGCGCTCGATGTGCAAACCATCGATGGCTATGTTTGCGACGCGGATGCTCAAAAAGCCGAGTGGTTCAATGGCAAGGTGCATATCACCATCTACGACAAGATGCAGCGCGTAACCACTCGCGACAACGACGAGAACACCGAGAGCAGCAAGCAAAAAGTCACCTACAACGACTATCCGAATATCCTTTTCAGCGGAGCCACGAATGTCAAATCGGGTGCCTTCTCGTTCACCTTTATGGTGCCGAAGGATATCCGATACAACTACGGCAGCGGCCGTATGGTCTATTATGCTTACGACAGCACCACCGTCTCCGCCGGCGAGCGGCTCAACGAGGCAGTGGGCCATTTCGAGGACTTCACCATCGGTGGCACGGGCTCTGTGCTCAAGCAGGACACCACCGGCCCCGCTATCTCGCTTTACCTGAATACCCCGGCCTTCCCCGATGGCGGCACCACCTACGAGACGCCTCGTTTCTTCGCTGACATCGAGGATGAGAACGGTATCAACACCGTCGGCACGGGTATCGGGCACGACTTAATGCTCGTGGTGGACAACAGCTCCAAATACACGTACGTGCTCAACGACTACTATACCTCCACCGACGGCAGCTACCAGAAGGGGCAAGTCAGCTATCGTATGGAAGAGCTCGCCGAGGGCTCCCATAGCTTGACGTTCCGTGCGTGGGACTTGATGAACAACAGCAGCACCGCTTCGCTCAACTTCGTAGTGGAGAAGGGCATCGGCCCCAATATCTACTCCATCGTTTCGTACCCGAATCCCGTGCAGGCATCCGGTACGCTGAATCTGATTGTCAACTACGACCAACCGGACCAAGTCGTCGAGACGCAAATCAACATCTACGACATGGCGGGGCACCTGTTGTGGCAAACCGAAATCAAGAATCCGGACCAAGTCCAACTCAATATGGGTGAGATGGGCTTGCAACCCGGTCTGTATATGTATAACACGCGAATCAAAACAGAAAGCAGCCGCTACTCGTCTAAATCGGGCAAGATAGTGGTCGTTCAATGACAAAAAGCCTATGAAGCATATCTCAAAAGGAATTTAGTACAATAAACCATCCATCCCAACGGGCAACACCTTCTTTGCACGCAGAGCCGCAAGCGCCGAGCCAATATGCACTTGCCGACCAATCCGAGTCGTGCCACGGAAAAAAAACGTTTGCCCTAACCTATTACAGACTTAAATACAAAAAAATAATGAAAAAGAGCATTCTTTCTATCACTCTTCTGACAGCCGTAGCGCTCTCAGCCTACGCTGTTGACGAAACTTTGAATCCGCTAATCACCGCTATGCCTTCTCTGAGCATTGCCCCCGATGCCCGTTCCGCCGGTATGGGCGATATAGGTGTGGCTACCGATGCCGACCTCAACTCCATGCACTGGAACCCCGCCAAGTACTCGTATATGCAGAGCAAGGGCGGTATCACGGCCAACTACACGCCGTGGTTGCGCAAGCTCGTTAGCGATATCGATTTGGCCCACATTGCAGGTTACTACAATTTTGGTGATGTAGCCGGTGGTATTGCCGCATCGTTCACGTATTTCTCGCTTGGCGATGTCCAGCTCCAAGACGCATCGGGTCAGGAGTGGGGAACCGTTCGCCCCAATGAGTGGTCGCTCGACTTGTCTTACTATCGTAAGTTGCACGAGTATGTCAGCATGGCCGTTGCGTTGCGTTTCATGTATTCGGACCTCAATAACGGTGTCAACACCTCCACGTCTTCGGCGGGCGAGATGTACCCTGCATGGACTATGGCGGCCGACATTGCGCTCTACTATCGCCAGCCGATTGAGTTGCCGATGGGTCCGAGCTATTTCTCGTTAGGTTTCACGCTGCAAAACTTGGGTGGTAAGATGTCGTACGACCATGGCGCTACTTCCAACTTCATTCCGGCTACCATGCGTATCGGTGTCAACTACGAGTTGCCTTTCGATAAGTACAACAGCCTTACTTTCGGTGTCCAAGCCGACAAGCTGATGGTGCCGTCGCGTAAGTCGAAGTATGCGGACGGCGAGGACGGCCAATGGACCACCGAGGGCTATACCGCTTTGTCTTCCGTCAAGGGTATTTTCCAATCTTTTGCCGATGCGCCGGGTGGTGCTGCCGAGGAGTTCAAAGAGGTACGTTGGGGCGCAGGTCTTGAGTATTCGTACAACAAGCAGTTCTTTGCTCGCTTCGGTTATAGCTATGAGAACTATTATAAGGGCAACCGTAACTACTTGACGGTGGGTGCAGGTTTCCATTTGAGCATTTTCTCGCTCGATGTTGCATACTGTATCGGTTTGGCATCGACCAACCCGCTCGACCAGACGATGCGTTTCACGCTTGGTTTCGACCTTGCAGGTATCAAGGACCTTGTCAACAACCGCAAGTCGAAGTAAGTTGAGAGTTTAGAGTTGAGTGTTGAGAGAAGTTTATAGTTGAAAGCAGTTTATAAGTTTAGAGTTAAGTGTTGAGAGTTGAGTGCAGTTTATAAGTGGTACATTCAAGTTCCACTGCACTAAACACTAAACTACTAAAAACTCTCCACTGCACTAAACACTCAACGCTCAACTAAAGGAAAAATGCGTATCGGTTTTGGATATGATGTTCATCAGTTCGCCCCCAATCGCAAATTGTGGTTGGGGGGAATTGATATCCCCGCCGAGCAGGGCTTGTTGGGCCACTCGGATGCGGATGTGCTGATTCATGCGCTCTGCGATGCCATTCTCGGTGCGGCCAATATGCGTGATATCGGTTACCATTTCCCTGACACCAAGGGCAACGAGTACGAGGGTATCGATTCCAAGATTCTGCTCCGTCGGGTGATGGAGATGGTGCGCGAGGCGGGCTACGAGTTCGGCAACTGCGACTGTACGGTCTGCGCCCAAGCGCCCAAGCTGAGCCCCTATATTCCCCAGATGCAAGCCTGTCTTGCCGAGGTGATGGGCGTGTCGGAAGGGGCAGTTTCCGTCAAGGCCACCACCACCGAGCATCTCGGTTTCGTGGGGCGAAAAGAGGGTATCGCCGCCTACGCAGTGGTGCTACTCGAAGAAGTAAAAAGGTAAGATGAAGCGCACACTCCTATATATAGTATTCGCACTCGTGTGCGGCAGCACCCACGCCGCAGCCCCCATTCCTATTGTAGTCCAATGGATGCAAGAGGTCGTTTCGTTGGGGGGCGACCCCGTTGTCGAAGAGGAGACGGACCGCTACTGCCGTATTCGTATGGCGGACAGCTGCTATCTCGAGGTGCAAGACCTACGCGACAGCCTGCTTGTGGTGCGCACCGTCTGCGCTCCGGTCTGTTCATCGGTGTCAGCCGTCTATAGCCTCGACGGCCGGTTGCTCCACCCCGTTCAGCCTTCGGTGGAATGTATTTTCCCGTTGGCACATATCGAGAATGGCACATTGGTTTGGCAGGACAACACCGCTGAGATTTGGGATGAAGAGGAGCGGAAACTATTTAACGCAACAAAATAATGGAATTACCTATTTATTTGATAGGTTATATGGGCGCAGGCAAGACCACGGTCGGCCGCCTGCTTGCCGACAAGTTAGGTTGGCATTTTGTCAATTTGGACGATGCCTTCCAAGAGTTTTTCAATATCAGCACGGCGGATTTTATCCGCACGTACGGTATCGAGGAATTCCGCCGCAGGGAGAAAGAGGTCATCGAAGAATTGGCCGAGCTGCCAATGGACCGCGTTGTCTATGCCACAGGCGGCGGCTATCCGTGTTGGGAAGACAATATGGAATGCCTGCACGAGTTGGGCACCAGTTTCTATATCCGCTGGAGCCCGGAGCATTTGGCTAAACGCTTGGCGCTCACCGATTTAAGCGAGCGCCCGGTGCTGCAAGGACATACCGAGGAGGAGTTGCTCCGTTTCATCACGCCGCATTTGGCGTCTCGAGCGCCCTTCTACGAGCAAGCGGACTACATCGTCGATGCGCCGATGGGCGAGTGCGACGAACAAGCGGATGAGCGCATCGCCGACCACCTCTACCACCTCATCCAACAGCTGCGCGGAAAACCAATTAACAATTAACAGTTACCGATTAACATGCCCCGCTGCGCTCAATGAACAATTAACAGTTACCGATTAACATGCCCCGCAGCGCACACGGTTTATCAACGAGCAACACACAATTAATTCTTAAATCAAAATTCTCAATTCATAATTAGAAATAAGGGCAAACATTTAATTCCTAATTCCTAATTCCTAATTCCTAATTAAAAAAATGTCTATCAACGAAATACAAGACCAAATCATCGACGAGTTCTCCGCATTTGACGATTGGATGGACCGTTACTCTTTATTGATTGAATACGGCAATGGCTTGGAGCCTTTCCCCGAGGCGGACCGCACCGAGCAGAACCTCATTGACGGCTGCCAATCCAAGGTATGGTTCACAGCGGAGATGCAGGACGGCAACATCATCTACCACGGCGATTCCGATGCCATTTTGGTTAAAGGCATTGTCGCTTTGCTCATCACGGTCTTGAGCGACCACACGCCGCAAGAGATTATCGATGCCGACCTCTATTTTATCGACCGTATCAATCTCCGCGAGCACCTCTCGCCCACACGGAGCAATGGTTTGGTCGCTATGTTGAAGCAGATGCGCCTCTATGCCTTGGCCTTCGCTGCCAAGAAATAACGGATCCGTCCAACCAAGCCTCCCACTTTCCTCCGAGAACAACAGATTTTCCCGCCGAGAGGCCCCTATTTTTCCCCTCATAAAGTTATATTTCGACAAAAAGTAACGGTTTTTGTCACTTTTTTATAGGGTGTGCCGTGATATGGCACACCCTTGTTGTATCTTTGCAGCGTAAAAGATACAACAGCAGCAAACGAACCTATTGCTATTGCCATTAAACCACCATAAAACCTCGGCTACGCACGTAGCCAAACCCATGTAGCCCAAATGCGGGAGCTCCCCTTCGCCAAACCCAAACTCCATATCCCGCATTTCTACTAAAAAAGCAGCCTACTCTTCCGAGCAGGCTGCTTTTCATATAATCAGTAACAAGTTTTAGCGACGACGGTCGAGGCGTGCTCCGTCTTCAGGGCGCGGACCACGGCGCTCGGGGCGGGGACCACGGTCACCACGCGGGCCACGAGCGGGACGCTCCGGCTCTACATAGCCTTCGGGTTTCTCCTTCAGTGCCTTGGCGCTCAGGCGGAACTTGCCGGTCTTCGGGTCCACTTCGAGCAACTTGATCGTAATCTTGTCGCCTTCCTGTATTCCCGTTTCCTCCATGGTGTCGAATCGTTTCCAGTCTATCTCCGAGATGTGGAGCAGACCTTCATGACCCGGCATGAACTCAACAAAGCAGCCGTACGGCATAATCGACTTCACGGTCGATTCGTAAATCTCGCCTACTTCGGGCATCGCCACGATAGCCTTAATTTTAGCCACTGCAGCGTCCATCGACTCTTTGTTGTTGCTTGCTATCTCTACCTTGCCGCCTTCTTCTACCTCGTCAATCGAGATCACGGCACCGGTCTCTGCCTGAATTCCTTGAATAATCTTCCCGCCCGGGCCAATGACCGCACCGATCATATCTTTCGGTATCATCATGGTCATGATGCGCGGTGCGTGCGGCTTGATGTCTGCACGCGGAGCCGGCATGGTCTCGAGCAGTTTGTCGAGGATGTACATACGCGCTTGGTGAGCTTGTGCCAAAGCGTTCTCCAGCACCTCATAGCTCAAGCCGTCCACCTTGATATCCATTTGGCAAGCGGTCAGACCGTCACGGGTACCCGTCGTCTTGAAGTCCATATCGCCGAGGTGGTCCTCATCGCCGAGGATATCGCTCAGTATCTTATAGTTCAGTTTGTCGCCAACGAGTTCCGAAATCATACCCATGGCGATACCGCTGACAGGCTTCTTGATGGGCACACCGGCGTCCATCAGAGCGAGCGTACCGGCGCAAACCGTTGCCATCGAGGACGAACCGTTCGACTCCAAGATGTCGCTCACTACGCGAACGCTATAGGGGAAGTCGGCAGGAATCATGTTCTTGAGCGCACGGCAAGCCAAGTTTCCGTGGCCAATCTCACGACGGCCTACGCCACGCTGTGCCTTTGCCTCGCCGGTTGCAAACGGCGGGAAGTTATAGTGCAGCAAGAAGCGCTCCGTACCTTGAATCAGCGCCTCATCCACCATTTTCTCGTCACGGCTTGTGCCGAGCGTAACGGTAGCCAGTGCCTGTGTCTCACCACGAGTAAAGATACTCGAGCCGTGAGGGCCGGGCAGCGGGCTTACTTCGCACCAGATAGGACGGATGTCGGTGGTCTTACGGCCATCCAGACGCTTGCCCTCATCGAGCACGGCACGACGCATAGCCTCTTTCTCTACATCGTGATAGTAGCGGTCCACCATAGCGGCAATTTCCTCTACATCGATGCCGAGCGCCTCAGCACGCTGTGCCATATAGTCAGCCTTCTCGGTCTTGAAGTCAGCGCAGATCTGCGAGAACATATCCTCACGGTGGTGCTTGTCGGTGTCAGCCGAAGTCGCCTGTGCGTATGCACGAGCGTAGCTGAAGTCATGAACGGCTTGTTTCAGCTCGTCGTCGTTCACCTCGTGGCAGTATTCACGCTTTACCTCTTTGCCGTAGGCTTTCATCATCTCGTTGATAGCCAAGCACTCGGGCTTAATTGCCTCGTGCGCAGCCTTGATAGCCTCCAACATAACGGACTCGGGCACCTCTTTCATCTCGCCCTCCACCATCATGATATTGTCGTACGTAGCGGCTACCATCAGTTCGAGGTCAGCCTGCTCGCATTGTTCAAAAGTCGGGTTGATTACCATCTCACCGTTCACGCGTGCCACACGCACCTCCGATACAGGGCCCTCAAAAGGTATATCCGAGCATGCCAAAGCGGCACCGGCAGCAAGCCCTGCAATCGACTCCGGCATATCGATACCGTCAGCCGAATACATCGTCACATTTACAAACGTCTCTGCGTGGTAGTTAGCAGGGAAAAGCGGACGAAGCGCACGGTCAATCAGTCGGGCAATCAGGATTTCATAGTCCGATGCCTTTCCCTCACGGCGAGTAAAACCGCCGGGGAAGCGACCTGCGCTCGCAAATTTCTCTTTGTACTCAACGGTAAGCGGCATAAAATCCGTACCGGGAACTGCGTCCTTAGCGGAGCAGACCGTGGCAAGCACCATAGTGTTGCCGATCGTAGCCATCACTGCGCCGTCTGCTTGCTTTGCCAGCTTACCGGTCTCGAGCGTAATGGTGCGACCATCAGGAAGTTGAATTTCCTTCTTAACGATATTCATTTAGTAGATTTATTTAGGCACCGATTGTGCCCTGTTAGTGTATAAGGCACCGACTGTACCTTGTGCGCGTCTAAGGCCTATCTACCTTGTTAGGTAAGTATCTACCTTGTTCGCATAGAAAGCACTGACTATACCTCGTTAGTGTATGTGGAGCACCGCATTGTGCCCCGATTTTGTTATGACCTCAAAAAGTCGTGCAAAGTTACAACATTTTTTTGAAACCTACAAGCCCTCCCCCACATCCGTTCAAACTATTAGTAGTATTGTCCGTGGCGACACGCCCCTATTTGGATAATTTTTCGTTTATTTGGAGAATAATTTTAAGAAACCGGCGCTACAGCGCTGAATTTGCATCTCTCGAAATAATGCATTAATGGTTAATTAACGGCAATCAACGGCATTAATGGCAATCAACGGCAATTAACGGAGAAAAATAGTATCAAATCGTGTCCATACGCCGTAGGCGTCCGTTCCAAAGTCTTGATGCAGTTGCCCTGCCCCACACTACACTACACTACACTACACACAACACACAACACAACACACAACACAACACACACACAACACGCACAACTCTACCCACGCCCCCCCCTCTCTTTCCTCAGTTTCCCGAACCACTCCCGAACCAACTCCCTACAAGTCCCGAAAAAATATCCGTGGAATGCTTACCATTCCACGGATAATCCCTTTGGGTCGGCTTGCTTTGCCCCGAGCCCCGCCCTGTTATTTCATTAGTTTCATAGTACCTCTCGGCGTGCTTACCAGATACATTCCCTTCGGTAGGCTCAGCGTACGCAAGTCTTCATTGGTAGTACGCACCACTCGCCCTTGAATATCGTATATGGTTACCCAATCGCCCGCCTGATATACCTCATCGATAGCCGTCTGCTCTTTCTGTTTGGCAACTACCACCACCGAATAGTTTCGTACATTGATGTAATCGCTCAGCGTGATGCTAACCGGCAGCAGATTGCTTGTCGAGAAGTCCACCGTACCATCTTCTTTGGCCATCGGAATGGTATAGTGCGTAGTTGCGTCGGCCAGCGTTGCTACAGGCTGCAGGGCCGTTAGATCGGTCTCCTCGGGCATCTGCAGATAAATGCTATCGTTGTCTTGGTCTATCGTAGCCGACAATCCGTCAATGCTCAGCGTCTCGATTCGCAGTGTCGGCAGCGCTATCGTACTTGCCGTGTTAGTCAGGTAATCCACGCACGCATCAATCAGCTTTTTCCCGTCAGCCGTCAGGTTTTGGCTGCTCTGTATCGAAAGCGGGAAGCAGATATATTTCTTTCCGCCCCGCATGGCCGCAGGCACTTCGTGCAGGAAAGTTTCCTCTACCCCGTCGCCGGTGTATTCCTCGCCGCGTGTCGTTGCCGTAGCAATGCAGAGGGTACCCTGATAATCCACCGCCGCAGGCATCAACCCTTTTCCGGTCACTTCGCTGATTATCTCTATTGGGTCGCCTTGTTTCTTTCCTAATGCCTTTATGATGGGGTGCGTTGCTTGTACCACCGTCACACTTTTGTTGTTCAGGCTCCCATTGTCGGGGTCGCCCCAGTCCAGACGGCTTTCCGAGTAGGAGAACGACTTCATATTCAGCACAGGCATGCTCACCTTATTTCCGCGAGCCAAGTCCATTATCTCGCCGTTGTTGGCATCCACATCCTCCGAAATCAGCACCCATTTGTACTTGTCGTATTGTGCTTTATCGCGTAAGCCGTCTTGTGCTTTGCGCGGTGCCATATTAAATCGTTTCGTCTTGAGATATTGATATACCCCATCCTTCTCGTACGCATCCGTACTTTTGTATAAATATAGCACGGCATTGTCCCCGGGCACAAACTCCGTCACTCGCAGTTGTCCCGTAATGGTGTTTCCGCCCGTCACACTTACCGTAAACTTATAGGTTCCGGCTTGCGTCGGCGTACCCGATATCGTATAAGTGCCATTATTGCCCAATCCAACAATTCCCGCAGGCGATACGTCCCATGTCAGGGTCACATCGTTTCGGTCGTTCGCATAGTAGCGGAATTCAAATCCGTCGATGGCCTCGTTGGTAAATCCGTCTTGTATTGTATCTGTTATCGCCTCTATCTTTGTGGCAACCGTTATCTTTCCTTTCAGAGTTGCAGTCGCCACTTGGCTTTGGTTGTACGACACCACACGGAATGCATACACGCCGGCGGCACACTGCGGCGTTCCGCTCAGCACTATCGTATCGCCTATCGCATCGTTGCCGCCTTTTTGCAGCGCAATACCCGTAGCCTCAGCGCCTTCCCATTCCAATTTTGTCTCTCCGTTTTTATTATATTTTGTGTAGTACGTCACGGGGGCCATCGGTCGAGTCACCAGTACGCTCTGTGTCGTATCATTTCCCGACACATACTTCACCTTGGGCTCATCCACTCTCCGCAGCGAGAAACCAACCAATTTACTATCTTCTGTTCCAATGCCCCTTATCTCAATTACATGTTCGCCGGTAGTAATACTATATCTACGGATCGTATAACTGCTTGAGTTAAACTGCATGGGCTGAACAACACCATCTATATAGATTTCAAAATACCTATTATCTTCCGGTTTTTTGCCACTATTGTCCTTTTTATTGTCCATTGCATAAATGGAGAATTGGTCAAATCCCGAAATATGCATTTTATAGGAACTACCCTCCTGCATACGATGTTCACGACCGGATGTTCCCGGTGTAAATTCCTCTTGCGCAGGACTACTACAGCTATTCATTTTTTTTATCGTTCCTTCGAACCATCCATCTATTGCCTCACAGCCGGAACTGCTTTCATTTTTCGTAACACCGGTCACCTTATCTTGTCCTGTGGTATTAAAGGTTGCTTTTTCATCCGCATTGCGCGCCGCATAATACACCTCATATTCCCGTCCTCCGGAGACAGTCAGTGTCCCGTCGTACCCGCCGTTCGAGCTGCTTTCCTCGTACACGCCCGGATAGTGTATGGTCAAATCGGTTTTCGGAACGGTAATATTGAACGAGATGGTGTAAGTCGCCGTCGTGCCATTTTCCGCTGTCACGGTCACCGTAGCCGTCGATGCCAGCGATGTCGCCTGCGTCACCGTGCACGTTGCTTTCGTATCATTCGCCGTTGCTACCACTTGCGGTACCGCTGACCCGCTCTCCACATCCACCGAGTAGTTTGTCTGTCCCGCCACAATCGGCACAGCCGTTCCTCCTACCGTCAGGCTCCCCAAGCTCGTATCGCTCGATTTGGGTTGTTCCACAGTCAGCGTCACAGTGTATTGCGTGCTTTTCCCGCTCGCCGAAGTCACAGTGTAGGTTACAGGATTCGTAAAATCCTGCGCCCCCGTCGGCGTGTAGCTACTGATATTATCTCCGCTTACAGTCGGAGTCAGTTGCGTCAAGCTGCTTCCTAACGGTAACTCAGCGGTAATGGTTTTGTTGGCTTGGTCTATCGTAGCCTTCACACCTAACACTTCAAACGAGGTAATACTCGGTTCATCGGCCGCTGCCTTCGTAAAATGAATCATGTAAGTTTTTGTGGTCGTGCCGTCCTCCGCCCGAACCAGCACCGAAGCATCCCCCGGCACCACCGTTGCCGGCGTTATAGTTTTGCTTGCCTTACTGTCATTGGTCTCCGCAGTCACCGTAGGAACACCCGTATAGGTTGCAGGCAATTGCACGTTATATTCCGTCGTATTCGCATCAAAACCCGGCACTCCCGCCCCATCATACTCCAAACTCTTCAGCGTCGCATCCGTCGATTTCGGCGTCGCCGAAACCAAAGTCACCTCCAAATCCACCACATTCAATGTTTTTCCGTCACCATATTTATTCCCTTTAGTCACATAGGAGTGGGATGAAACGTCATAACACTGCAATGTTCTATAAAAACGAATCAATTTTATTCCCTGCGGAATATTTACCTCCGTGTAATTATCTGCACAACCACCTTTCTTCCCATTTATAGCAACAAGCTGTTCTGCTGTAGCGGTTGTTGTTGCGGAATTACTATTCCACATTATTGCAGCAATATTCGCAGCTTTCTCATCATTTACTGCTCCATGTATTTTAATCGTAGCAATATCTGTCGACGAACTGATTTCTAAATAATATGCATCGATTTTAGTAGCATTATTACTTAACTGAAGTACGTTCTCCTTTTTTCCAGACCCATTTTCCACACATACTGATTGAGAACTCGTACTTGTATAAGTTGACGATGCCGTTATCCCATTTTTCGTTGTCCCATTCGCAATTTCTGCTGCGGTAAAAGTAGTAGCGGCTTGTGCATTTACGCACAAGCCAAACATGAATGAGATACAAAAAAGTAAGCCTATACTTAGAATCCGTTTTTTCATACTAATTTGGTCATTTAGAATTTTAAGGTATTGTCGACAGAAAGAAATGTGTTTTAGCGAGAATAGCAAACGCTCCCACTCCTATTCATTTTTCCTCCTATCCCACGCTGCAAAAATACAACAATTCTCGCACATACATACCACCCATTTTGCGCATTTTTGTGTAAAAATTGACGCACCCGATCGGCACCCTCGGCACCTCTCTCGCCCCTTTGCAGATACGAAGCCGCCCGATTCTCCATCCGGCGGCTCCGTTTTTCCAGTTAAATCTTACAATTCGCTCTCTTTCAGGCGTTCAGCGTTTTCAGCCACTTGCAGCGCATCTATCACGCCTTGAATATCCCCGTCCATAAAGGCAGCTAGGTTATAAACCGTGTAGCCGATACGGTGGTCGGTGATTCGCCCTTGCGGGTAGTTGTAGGTGCGTATCTTTGCCGAGCGGTCGCCCGTCGAGACCATCGTCTTGCGCCGTGCCGCAATGTCGTCGATGTATTTTTGGTGTTCTTTGTCATATATCTGCGTGCGCAGTCGTGCCAATGCCCGCTCTTTGTTTTTCGGTTGGTCGCGCGTCTCGGTACACTCAATCAGTATCTCTTGCACCTCGCCCGTGTTCGGATTTTTCCAGTTGTAGCGCAGCCGCACACCCGATTCCACCTTGTTCACATTCTGTCCGCCGGCACCGCCCGAGCGGAAAGTCTCCCATTTTATCTCGCCCTCGTTGATATGTACTTCAAACTCATCGGCTTCGGGCAGCACGGCCACAGTCGCCGCCGAGGTATGTACCCGCCCTTGCGTCTCAGTGGCAGGCACGCGCTGCACACGGTGCACGCCCGATTCGTATTTCAGCGTGCCGTACACATTTTGTCCCGTCACATTGAATATGATTTCTTTGTATCCGCCCACAGCCCCTTCCGAGAACGACGACACCGAGTATTTGAATCCGTGCAGTTCAAAATATTTCGTGTACATACGGAATAGGTCGCCCGCAAACAGCGCCGCCTCGTCGCCACCCGTGCCGCCACGGATTTCCATCACCACATTTTTCCCGTCTTCGGGGTCTTGCGGCAGCAGCATCAGCTTCACTTCTTCTTCTAATGCGGGTATCTGCGGCTCCAATTCATCTATCTCCGCCCGAGCCATTTCGCGCAGTTCAGGGTCGGACTCGTTGTGGAACAGATTCTTCGCCTCTTCCAGATTGGTGCGTGCTTTTTTGTATTTCTCTGCCGACGACAGCACCCGCTCCAAGTCGTGGTATTCCCGATTCAGCCGCACATAGCGTGCTTGGTCGGCAATCACGGCGGGGTCGGTAATAAGCAGGCTCACCTCGTGGAACTTCGCCTCCAATCCGTCTATTTTGTCCAGTATATCCATGCTGTGTTCAATGTGTAATTTATAATGTGTAATGTGCTTTGCTCACACAACGGCCATAAGCCCCCATAGTGCGAACCACTCTTGGAGGGGGCAAGGGACAGGTCTTATCTCTTCCGCATTTGTTGCACTTTCTTCATCATCTTGCTCGTTTGGTCAAACTGCTTGAGGAAGCGGTTCACCTCCACGATGCTGGTACCCGACCCGCGAGCGATACGCTCTTTGCGCGATCCGTTCAGCAATGCGGGATTCGCACGCTCCGCAGGCGTCATCGAGCCGATGATGGCCTCTATCGGTTTGAACGCATCGTCGTTCACCTCCACGCCCTTCAGCGCTTTGTCCATGCCCGGAATCATCCCCATCAGGTCTTTCATCGAGCCCATTTTCTTGATTTGATTCAGTTGGGCAAGGAAGTCGTTGAAGTCAAACTGATTCTTCGCAATTCGTTTGCTGATACGCCGTGCCTCCTCCTCGTTGAACTGCTCTTGCGCACGCTCCACGAGGCTGACCACATCGCCCATGCCGAGAATACGGTCGGCCATACGCGCGGGGTGGAACACATCGAGTGCATCCATTTTCTCGCCCGTTCCGATAAACTTAATCGGCTTATCCACCACGGAGCGAATCGAGAGCGCTGCACCGCCTCGTGCGTCACCGTCGAGTTTGGTCAGCACCACGCCGTCGAAGTCGATTCGGTCGTTAAACTCTTTGGCGGTGTTCACGGCATCTTGTCCCGTCATCGCATCCACCACGAACAGCGTCTCCGAGGGCTGAATCGCCTGCTTGATGGCGGCTATCTCTTGCATCATCTGCTCATCCACCGCCAAACGACCCGCCGTATCCACAATCACCACGTCGTATCCGTATTTGCGGGCCTCCGCAATGGCGTTTTGCGCCTTCTTCACGGGGTTTTGCTCCGTCTCCTCGGTATATACTTTGGCGTTTATCTGCTCGCCCAGCACGCGCAACTGCTCAATGGCGGCGGGTCGGTACACATCGCACGCCACCAGCATTACCCGCTTGCCTTTCTTAGTCTGCAAATAGTTGGCCAGTTTCGAGGCGAAAGTGGTCTTACCCGAACCCTGCAAACCCGACATCAGGATTACGGCAGGTGTGCCTTTCAGGTTTATCTCCTGCGCCTCGCCGCCCATCAGTTCCGCCAACTCATCGTGGGTGATTTTCACCATCAGTTGCCCGGGGCGCAGAGCGGTAATCACATTCTGTCCGAGTGCTTTTTCTTTCACGCGGTCGGTAAACTGCTTGGCCGTCTTGTAGTTTACATCGGCTTCGAGCAGTGCCTTACGGATGTCCTTTACCGTTTCGGCGATATTGATTTCAGTAATGCGCCCTTCGCCTTTCAGTATCTTGAAGGAGCGTTCTAATCGTTCGGATAGATTGTCAAACATAGTTCTTGTATCGTTGTGTGCGAGTCTTGTCGCACAAATTATTCTGATTGTTTTATTCCCCGCTTCTCACCAACGGGCAAGTCGCAGAGCGGCCGAGACCGAAAAAGCCTGCAAAGTTAGCTCTTTTTTTTCACTTATGCAACCCGATTTTTCCTAATCGAGCATGTTGCCAAAGTTGTTACTCAGTTGAATCATTTGGTCGTACTGTTCGGGCGACAGGTCGTAGAAGTAGTAGTTGCGCGGGTCCACGGGCTTGTCTTGTATGCGCACCTCGTAGTGCAGGTGCGGTCCGGTCGATTTGCCGGTGCTACCCACCAGCGCAATGATGTCGCTGCGTTTCACTTTCTGCCCTTGCCGAACCAACGCCTTATATAGATGCGCATACACCGTGGTGTACCCGAATCCGTGGTCTATCACCACCGTGTTTCCGTACCCTTGCCGCCAGCCCACGAAGCTCACTTGTCCGTTGCCCGTCGCATACACATCCGTACCCACCGGCGCCGAAAAGTCCATACCCGCATGGAACCGCCGCACATGGTACACAGGGTCTATTCGCACGCCGTAGCCCGATGCCACATGCTTCAGGTCTTTGTTCAGCACAGGCTGAATGGCGGGAATATTCTCCATACGCATTTCCTGTGTCTTGCTCATCTCCAGTATCTCATCGTACGACTTGGCCTGCACATACATCTCCTTTTCCAATTGGTCCACCTTCACCGTCAGGTCGGCCGCCAATTGCGAATTGGTCATGCGGGCAATCGAATCGTAATACGAAATCTTGTGCGTGGCCCCGAGCCGCACGCTCTGAGGAATCGGCTCCGCCCCGAACAACACCCGATACATGTTGTCGTCCCGCTGCCCGAGATCGGCCAGCACCACTTGCATTTGGTCCACTTGCTGATTGAGCAGTTCTATCTGTGCCGTCAGGTTGTTGTTCTGTTGCTGCAGCTGCGCCTCACGCGGCGAGGGGAAGAAATAGAAGTACAGTAAGAAGAACAGCACGCCTATCGACATACCGATCAGCAGATACCACCCCGACCGCCTGAGCCAGTAGCGCAATCCGTATTCGATGCGTTCCAGCGCCAGCGTTTCGGGATTGATATGATATTTTATATGTCTTTTTCTCATCTGTGTCGTTGTTTATTCCGGTTTTCCTCTCGCCGCAGCGGTGTCCGTTCCGTTTGCGGTCGGTGGCTCGCCATCGGCTGCCTCCGCTCGTTTTGCGTTCGTTGCGGTTTTCCGTTCGAGCGCTCATTTTGGCGCGGGGCGGCGTGTTGCGGCTCATCGCCTTTCCACCAGAAGAAATACCGATTCTGCTGTTTCTTCTCCTCGGGCGTGCGTGCCACGTAGATGGGCTGCATCGTGTACGGATTGATGCCCGTGTAGAACATCGTCGTCGAGAGCGTCATCGGCGTGGGCGTAAAGTCCTGCACCTGTTCGGGGTGGTAGTGCATACGCTTTGTCCATTCCGCAAGGTTCGCCATATCTTTGTTCGTGCAGCCGGGGTGCGACGAGATAAAATACGGTATCAGCTGTTGGTGCAGCCCCGCCTCCTCGTTGATGCGCAGGAAGAGTTCTCGGAATTGCATATAGTGGTCCCACGACGGCTTGCGCATGAGTCTGAGCACATCGGGCGAGGTATGTTCCGGCGCCACTTTCAGCCGCCCGCTCACATGGTGCAGTATCAGTTGGCGGGCGTATTCCTCGTTCATCAGGTCGTAGCGCACGCCCGAGCCGACAAAGGCGTGGCGGATGTAGGGCAGGCGGTCGACGGTCTGATAAATATCGAGCAGCGGCGCAAAATCCTGATTCAGGTTTTTGCATATCGACGGCTGCAGGCAACTTGCCCGTGCGCACCGCTCGCAGATGTGCATATCCTTTCCGTGCATGGCGTACATGTTTGCCGACGGCCCTCCGAGGTCGCTCAGCACGCCTTTCCAGTCGGGCAGACGGCTCAGTATCTCTATCTGCCGCAGGATAGACGCTTTCGAGCGGGACGAGATCTGCTTGCCTTGGTGGGCGGATATGGTGCAAAACGAGCATCCCCCGAAGCAACCCCGATGCATGCACACCGAGAACCGTATCATCTCGTAGGCGGGAATGCGCTTGCCTTTGTATTTGGGGTGCGGCAGGTATTGGAACGGCAAGTCGTACACCGCATCCAACTCCTCCGTCGTCATCGGGTCGTAGGGCGAATTCACCACAACCGATTGGTTGCCAACAGGTTGCACTATGCGTTGCGGGTGTATCTTGTTGCTCTCTATCTCTATCCAGCGAAAGTTCTCCGCATGCGCCCGCTTGTCTGCCACCGCCTCTTCGTGGCTGTGCAGCAGAATGGTGTGGTCGTCTAAGTGTACAGGCTCTCGCACCGTGTCGGCGGGTTTCCCGGCCGTCTTGTCGGTCAGCCGCTCACGCGTCAGGTAGGAGGTCTGCGGAATGTCGTGCGCCACGGTGTAGCCGGTCGCCGTGCGAGTGAATCCCCGTCGGGCAATCTCCACCATGGGTTTCTCGCCCATGCCATACACTAAAAGGTCCGCTCCCGAATCCACCAGCACCGACGGCAACAGCTTGTCCTGCCAGTAGTCGTAGTGCGTCAGGCGTCGCATCGACACCTCCACGCCACCTATCACGAGCGGCACATCTGGGTATAACTGCTTGATTATCTTTGCGTAAGTGACAGTGCAGTAGTCGGGGCGCATGCCCGCTTTCCCGTCGGGGGTGTACGCATCGTCGGAGCGGCGACGGCGTGCGGCGGTGTAGTGATTCACCATCGAGTCCATCGAGCCGGGCGAGATACCGAAGTACAGACGCGGGCGCCCGAGTTTGGTAAAGTCGCGGTAGTCGCCTCGCCAGTCGGGTTGCGGCACGATGGCGACTCGATAGCCGGCTGCTTCGAGCGAGCGCCCAATCACGGCAGCGCCGAATTGCGGGTGGTCGATATAGGCATCGCCCGAGAAGAGGATCACATCCACCTCGTCCCAGCCCCGCAGCTCCAATTCTTTCTTGGTCGTCGGCAAGTATTTCTTCAGGTCATATTCCACCGCTATCTACTTTCTCCCTCCTATTATGAATCTATGTATTCTAAATTATCTATGTATTCTAAAATCTTTATCTCTTTACTATAAAATCGCTAAATCCGCATACTCCTCACCAGAACAAGCCAACCACAAGGAAAAACCAAGGAAAGGACAGGGAAAACCCACAGCGCAATTCCTAATTCCTAATTCCTAATTACAGAAAAGCCCCTTCCGTCTTTTGCGCCCCTATAGCGGTTTCTTAGCGCGGGATAGTATCCCGCCCGAACGGCTCGCAAGAGCCGCCATACAGAGGTCAGATGATATGCATTAATTCCTAATTCCTAATTCCTAATTATTCCAGTATCATTTCCAATTGATTCTTCAGCTCGGCGAGTACGGGGTTCTCTTTCACCATGATTCGGTAGCGTTCCTCGGCCGTAAAGGCGAGTTGTTCCCGCTCGTAGTGGGCCAGCTCGAGGGTAATCTGCAGTCGGTCATTTTGGAGCGCATCGTGCAGCCACCGATGAATATTCCCCATTTGTTTTTGGAGCAGTTCCTGTTGCAGTTTGTTGGGCATCATCACCACGGCATGCACCCCATCCGCTTGCAGTTGGGGACGATAGTCCATAATGAGTGAGCTTAGACGCGGTTCCTTCTCAAAGTGTGCTTTCAGACCAACCCACGCGTCATTGAGTTGGCCCGGCAGAAAAGGGGTGGTACGCTCTGCCTGTGCAGGTTGTGCTGCCGGCGCCGCTGCTTCTTTGGCAGGACTCGGCGCAGTGCTCCCTACGGTCGGAATCGTCGGCAGTCCGCCCATGGTCGGCATTTTGGGCAGCCCCATGCTTTGGGCGGGCTTGCTTTGCGGCACAAATTTCGGATTCGGTTGTGCCACAAACCCTTGCGGCATCGGAGCGGCCGTGGGCTTTTGCGCAGCGGCTTGCGTCGGAGCAGCCGCAGCGGGTCGCGCAGCCGGGGCAGCCACAGGAGCAGCCGCTATGGGATCGGGAGCGACCCATTTCACGAGCGCAATCTCTATGGTCAGTCGCTTGTTTTTAGCGGTGCGATAGTTCAGCTCGCAGCCGTTGAGTATCTCCAGCGCACGGAACAGCCATTGCGGCGGCATCTGTTGCCCTTGCTCCACATAGCGTTTGCGCATCGAGTCGGAGGTCTCCAATAGCTGCACCGTTTGCGGGTCTTTGGCCATCAGCACATCTCGCAGGTGTTGTTCCAGCCCGATGACAAAATTTCCGGCGTCAAATCCTTTGGTCAGCACCTCGTTGAATAGCAGCATAGCCCCCGTCACGTCATGGCTCAGCGCACAATTCACCATTTTGAAGTAGTAGTCCGAATCCAGCACGTTCAGCACCTCGATAGCCTGTGCGTAGCTGATTTTCTTGCCGCAGAACGACACCATTTGGTCGAATATACTCAGCGCATCGCGCATACCGCCGTCGGCCTTCTGCGCCACCACGTTCAGCGCGGCCTCGTCGGCATCCACGCCCTCTTGTTGCGCTATCGTCTGCAGGTGTGCTATCGTGTCCGACACCGTCATTCGAGCAAAGTCGTACACTTGGCAGCGGCTCAGGATGGTCGGCAGCACCTTGTGTTTCTCGGTCGTGGCCAGAATGAATATCGCATACGAAGGCGGCTCCTCCAGCGTCTTTAGCAGCGCATTGAAAGCGCCTTGCGACAGCATGTGCACCTCGTCGATGATGAACACCGAGTATTTTCCCATTTGGGGTGGGATATGCACTTCTTCTATCAGCGTTCGGATATTCTCCACCGAGTTGTTGCTTGCAGCGTCTAACTCGTGGATGTTAAACGACCGCTGTTCGTTGAACGAGCGGCACGATTCGCATTCGTTGCAGGCGTCCAAACCGTTGACGGGATGCTCGCAGTTGATGGTTTTGGCAAAGATACGTGCACACGTCGTTTTTCCCGTTCCACGAGGTCCGCAGAAAAGGTACGCATGCGCCAACCGCTTTTGTCGGATGGCATTTTGCAGGGTCTCCGTCAGCGCCTTTTGTCCCACCACCGTGGCGAAGGACATCGGCCTGTATTTTCGGGCAGATACCAGATATTCACTCATAGTTAATTTATTTTTCTTTACCGTACACTCCGAACGGCGAGCAAAGTTACGACTTTTTTCTCACATACACAACCCCTCTTTTTTTGCTCAACGCGTGCCTCGCCTGCAAAATCCCTTGCATACCTTGCAAAAAAGCAGTACCTTTGTCCCCATAAATCCGAATAGCGATGAAAAAACTACTCCTTTTCCTTTGTCCGCTTCTGCTTTTCTCGTGTCAGAAGCAGTTGCACACCACCTCCGCCACCACCGAGGCCATTTTGGTTGATTCCTCGATGGACGCCATCCAAGATACGGCCTACCTTGCCGAACTGGCACCGAAGAAACACGCTTTGGAGCAAGTCATGAGCGAGGTGTTGGGCTACGCACCGGAGCGCATGTGGGTCGGTCACCCCGAGTGCCCGATGCTCAATTGGGCGTGCGATGCACTGCTCGCCGAGGCGCGTCGGCTCTATCCGGGTCGGGTCGATATGGCAGTGGTCAATATCGGCGGCATGCGTTGCGAGTGGGAGCAGGGCAACATCACGCGTCAGAATGTGTTCGAGCTCATGCCGTTCGACAACGAGTTGGTGGTGCTCACGCTTCAGGGCGAGGATATTTTGGAGCTGTGTCAGATTTTTGCGGAGGATGACGGACAGGGTGTCGCAGGGCTCCGTATGTCTGCCGAAGACAAACAATTGATCGAGGCCACCATCGACAATTCCCGAATCACTCCCGAAGCAACTTACACGGTCGCCACCAGCGACTACCTCACGGGCGGCACCGACCACATGACTCCGCTCACTCGCTATATCGATATTTGGCGTTCGGGCCGCTTGATTCGCGATCTTTATCTCGACTATGTGCAGGAGCAGCACACCGTCACCGCTCCGGTCGATGGCCGCATGACCATTCTCCACACCCGCTAATCCCCACCCGATTTCATCCAAACGCATTATAAAAATACAACATACCCTATGGAAACAAACGAATTACGCAAACTGATTGCCGTCTGGTTCGACGAAGACATCCGAGACGGCGACCATACTTCGCTTAGTTGCATACCGCCCACGCAGATGGGTTGCCAGCAGCTCATTGTTAAGGACACCGGCATTATTGCCGGCATCGATGTGGCTCGAGAAATTGTCCGCTATTTCGACCCCGAATGTCGCTTCGAGCAGTTGCTTCACGACGGCGACGCGGTCAAGCCGGGCGATATTGCATTCCGTGTTTACGGCAAGGAGCTGAGCCTTCTGCAGATTGAGCGCACCATGCTCAACATCATGCAGCGCATGTCGGGCATTGCCACCACCACCCATCGCTACCAGAGTCGTATCGAAGACACGGGTTGCCATGTCCTCGATACGCGCAAGACCACGCCGGGGCTCCGCTATTTGGAGAAAGAGGCGGTCAAGATTGGCGGTGGCATGAACCACCGTATCGGCTTGTTCGATATGATTTTGCTCAAAGACAACCATGTCGATTTTGCCGGCGGCATCACCGCAGCGCTCACGCGTGCCAAGGACTACTGCCGTGAGCATAAAAAAGATCTCCGTATCGAGATCGAGGTGCGCAACGAGCAAGAAATCGACGAGGCGCTTGCCACCAACATTCCCGACCGTATCATGCTCGACAACTTCACGCCGGAGCGCACGCGTGCCGCCGTGGAGCGCATTCGCGGGTGGGAGCAGCAGTCCGGTCGCAAGATGGAGATCGAGTCTTCGGGCGGCATCACTCTCGATACGTTGCGTGACTATGCCGTGTGCGGGGTCGATTTCATCAGTGTCGGTGCGCTCACCCATTCGGTCAAGAGCCTCGACATGAGTTTCAAGGCCGTCAAGCCCTAACCTCCCGCCCCATTCGGGAACCGTTCCCGAACCACATTCGTGAGAGTCCCCCATTCCTACGAAATCAAAACTCAGTCAACACAAAATCAGTAGAGAATTCAAACTTCTACAACACAAAAAATCCAAGGATTTCAAACCTCACAAAAAAAGAGCGCTCCCAACCGGAACGCTCTTTTTTATTGTATCTTTGCCTTACCACTCCCGAAGCATCTCCTCGGTTGGGCCTGCATTGTCGCATTGGCACGCCTACTTGGCGTAGTTGATGGCGCGGGTCTCTCGAATCACCGTCACCTTCACTTGCCCCGGATAGGTCATCTCATCTTGGATGCGCTTTGCCAAATCGAACGAGAGCAGCTCGGTGTCCTTGTCGCTAATCTTGTCGGCGCCGACAATCACACGCAGCTCACGACCGGCTTGCAGGGCGTAGGTCTTAATCACGCCGGGGAAGGACATTGCCATGTTCTCGAGGTCGTTCAATCGCTTCACATAGTTCTCCACAATCTCGCGGCGTGCACCCGGGCGAGCACCCGAAATGGCATCGCAAGCTTGCACAATCGGTGCAATGAGCGACTTCATCTCGCACTCATCGTGGTGTGCGCCGACAGCGTTGCAGATATCAGGTTTCTCGCCGTACTTCTCGCAGAGTTTCATACCGAGTTCTGCGTGCGGCAGCTCCACGTCCTCGTCAGCCACCTTTCCGATATCGTGCAGCAGTCCGGCACGGCGTGCGGCCTTCACGTTCAGCCCCAGCTCGGCAGCCATGGCGGCGCAGAGATTCGCCGTTTCGCGTGCGTGTTGCAGCAGATTCTGTCCGTAGCTCGAGCGGTATTTCATTTTGCCGACCAGCCGAACCAACTCCGGATGTAGTCCGTGTACGCCCAAGTCGATGGTTGTACGCTTACCGGTCTCGATAATCTCTTCCTCCACTTGCTTGCTTACCTTTGCCACCACCTCTTCGATACGTGCAGGGTGAATACGCCCGTCTTGTACCAATTGGTGCAAGCTAAGCCGAGCTATCTCACGGCGAACAGGGTCGAATGCCGACAGCGTGATAGCCTCCGGAGTGTCATCCACAATGATTTCCACGCCCGTAGCCGCTTCCAAGGCACGGATGTTACGCCCTTCGCGCCCGATGATACGGCCCTTCACCTCATCGTTGTCGATATGGAAAACCGATACGGTGTTTTCGGCCGCCGTCTCGCTCGCCACACGCTGAATGGTTTGGATGATAATCTTCTTGGCCTCTTTGCCGGCGGTCAGACGCGCATCGTCCATTATCTCATTCACATACGACATCGCAGCCGTTTTGGCCTCATCTTTCAGCGACTCCACGAGTTGTTTCTTGGCCTCTTCGGCAGACATCCCGCTCAGTTGTTCGAGCTGTTGCTCTGCCTTATGGTGCATTTTCTCAATCTCTTGGCTCTTAAATTCGAGGGCTTTTTGTTGCTGCTCTATCTGTTGCGAGCGCTGATTTACTTCGTTTTGCGCAATCCGGAGTTCGCCTTGCCGTGAGTTGAGTTGTTGTTCGCGTTGTTGCAAGCGTTGCTCTTGTTGTTGTTGCTTTTTCTCCTGCTCACGCAGTTGATTATCGTGTTCCAACTTGAGGGCAATAAACTTCTCTTTGGCCTCAATCACTTTGTTTTTCTTCAGTACCTCTGCCTCCTCCTGTGCCTTCTTAAGGATGCTCAGGCTGCTGAAGCGCAGTATCGCATAGCTGATACCGGCGCCCACCAGCGCACATCCGATAGCAATAAGAATATAGAGTACCGTACCTATTTCAAGTAGCATCATATATATTTATTGTGTGTTTATTTGGTTTTTATGAATCGAATCGGTCTATTTTTCTTCCTGTCGGTCCGTCTCCGCTTGCGCAGCGTTCGGGTCTTGAAGTGCATTTTCAATCCATTCGTTCATTTCTTTCATTTTCTTTTCCACAGGCTCCATCCGTTTCCCTTGCAGGTCCCGCTGCCAGTTGGTCGCTACCTCCAGCGCCACGTACATCCATATCTGTTCCGATGTAGCCTCGGGCACATGTTGCAGATAGTACTGACTCCGTTCGTTGAGCATCTCGGCGGCCTGCCGATAGTTCACCTCATCTTCGCGCGGCACGTACAGCCCCACTCGGTGCGGACCGATATGCAACGTTATGTGTTGTTTTTCGGAATCCATTGCGGCTTACTGTTTCAGCGTTTTTATCGCCTTATCCACTTGTGCTATCACTTGCGAGAGCCGTTTGTAGGCATCGTTGCGCGAATCGGTCGAGCCCAGCATGCCGTTCGCCGCACGCAACCGCCGGCATTCATCTTTCTCGGCTTGCAGGTCGCCGCACACGCGCACCATTTCCGTTCGTTGCCGTTCCACCTCAGCACGCAGAGCCTGATTTTCCTCCTGCAGTGCTGCATATTTTTTTAGCAGCGTCTGCACATTTTGCTCCAATGCGTCCAAGGTCTCCATGGCACTCGGCGAATGGGTTAGAACGAGTAGCCGATACCCAGTCCGAGCACGCCCTTAAACTGCACGCGCTCAGCGGCATGTGTATAGGTCGAGCCGTCCTCAGCCGTAAAGTTCTTGTCTATCTTCACGCCGTTGTAGTACTTCAGCGAGGTCGTCAGCGACACTTGCAGGCACTTCAAGAACTGATACGAAATCGTGAAGTCCCAATCCACGTCGAAGTTACCGAAACGACGGTTGTTGTCGCGGTAGCCCTCATATTCCATCTCCGAGAAGTCAATCGTGTTGTTGCCGAGGTCAGCGTAGAGCGTTCCGTCAGCTGCCTTGTAGATTTTGGTCTTGTCCCATGCATACGGAGTGTACAGGCCCACCGAGGTCAAAATCTTCAAGTCTTTGTAGGTGTAGTTGATGCTACCCTTCAGCGACAGACCCAGCTCGGCACGCAGGTTGCTCTTGTAGCTTTTCGTCACCTCACCGGTTTCTTTGTTGGTCTCGTATTTCCAAACCGAATACTTCTCCTTCAGTTGGCGCTCAAGCGTCTCATAGCTCGGGTCGTTCAGCAGCTCGCGCATCTCATCGTCAGTCAGGTCGCCTTGGTCGTAGTACTTGAGGCTCTTGTTCATGCGGTCGCTCACATATACGCTTGTCAAACGCCCTGCCACCGGCGAGAGATATACCGAGAAAATATCGTTCGGCTTCCAGTCAATACCGACCGAGACGTCGGTGTACGACGGTGCCAAGAACTTCGAGATGATGGGGTCGAAATCTTTCGTACCGTTGTAGTTGCGGCCGAGGTCGAATTGGCTTTGGAACCCGCCCAGTACGGTGAGATACCACGTCTTCTCAAACTCCCAACCGAATTTGGTGGTAAAGTTGATATGGTCGCTCGACTTTTGGAATTTATCGAACTCTTGGTCAATCCACGACATACCGTATTCCAAGTCCAAGTTCGAGTCCCATGCAATATTTTCTTTGTGGTAGAGCAGACGCAGTTTGGTCGAAGCCACGGCGTTCACGTTATTATTACCACCGGCAGCCCAGTTCCAGAGTCCTGTAGCGGCCGCGTTGAGTCCTACAACGCCCGAAAATTTCCAAGCTTTCTCGCCCGTATCCACCTTTTTGAGGTCATTACCGGCAGACTGTGCTGCAGCAGCTTGATTTTGAACGGTCGCTTTATTCACTTCTTGAGCAAAAGTCGTAGCGCTGATCAAGCAAAGTGTAACAAGAGTAAAAGTCTTAATTTTCATTCGATTACAAAGTTTATATATTCAAATTATATAAGTATTTTTTCTATTTATCTTATACTTGCCCCTTTTTCCGTAAACATTTCAATTTATCTTATATGCACCCCTTTTCCGTAATTATTTCCTATGTATCTTACTTATACGCACCTCTTTTCTATATGTATTATACTCTCAGTATAAATATCAATATAGTACATCTTTCCGCCTTCGTTTTCAGTTTGCGAATTATCCGTTTCCCTCACCCATATACAGCCCTTTTCCGAACCAACGCCGTACCAACCCAATACCACCCCCATACAAAAACGCCCGCAAAGGTACAAAAAAAAACTGAAACCACCAAGCCCAAATCCAACAATCCCCTTCTATGTCCCCGCGAGCCCCCTTCAAACCTCTATCCCACCGCCCGAAAACTCACTATTCTCATCCCTACCCGATTCTTATGCCCCCCTACATAAAAAAGAGCGGAGCCACTTTGCCCCGCCCTCGATTCCTAAATAAAAATTACCCGCTAAAAACGTGCTCTCATCGTACCACCACCGCATTCGTCGAGGCGATACGGCCGGCAGCGTCTCGCACCACCAGCAGATAGAATCCGGCCTGTTGCGGAGCCGTAAGCATTCCCTCAGCCGAGAACGCTTGCTCGCTCACGACCACTCCGCAAGGCGTCATCCACTGTCCCACTCCGCCTGCCTCGGCGCTCTCCGTTCCTTGCACGCGCACCCGCACCGTTTTTCCGGCCGCAATCAGCGTCGGCACATCCGGTTTTTCATCTTTCGAGATGCTTTGGGGCGAGAAGGCACACGTCATCAGCGCCACTCCGTCACCGCTCCGTTCCACCAGTGCGGCATATTCGGCGGTCAGATCCAGCCCTTGCGGCTCGTACAGGTACGGCAGCGTAGCGCCCTCTATCGGCAGTCCGTTTTTATACCATTGGTAGCGCACAAAGTCGTAGCCGCCGTTATACTCCGTGTTGTATAGCGCCACCACGTCGTTCCAGCGTTGCGCTATCACCGTGCTCGCATAGCGCAGCTCAAATACAAACGGAATCACCACGTCGCCGCTTATCGAATCAAGAAAAGTCACCACTGCGGGATAGCGATTCGGCAGCACATCGGGAATCGCGAACTCTATCTCCGTGGCCGTAGCGGGCAGCACCGCCTTCGTTACCTTCTCAAAGCGTTCGTCTGCAAACGCCAGCGAGTAATAGGTCGTCTTTCCTTGCCGCACTTGATACACAAGAGTGGCATTGGGGTCGCCCGAGCAGGCCCATTGCAGCGAGTCGGCGGTCACCACCAGCGGGTCATACACCTCAAGATGCAGATTCACCACGCTGTCGCATCCCGAAGCCGCCCGAAGGAACGCCGAATAATCGCCCGACTCCGTGTAGTCTTTTCCGCCCATGGAGTACGACTCGCCCCGCATGATGAGCGTATCGATCGTAGTAAATATCGTATCGGTTAGTGCCAGTTCCACCGTCACAATACTATCGCACCCCACCGCCGAGAACATCGTATAGCTGTATAGTCCCGATTCGGTCAGGTCGGCTTGCTGTGCCTGCCCCGCTTGGTCGGTGTAGCGGTATGTATAGGTCGTTCCTTTGCACTGTTGCACACGGAGCGTATCGTAGCGGGTGCCTATTTCGGGCAGCGTTATCACAAACTGTGTTTGGTCGGTGCAGGTCGCAAAATACGCCGTTTGCGTCACGGTGAAGCTCCCGCCCTCATTGGGATAGGTATGCGTGGGGTTCAGTTCGTACGAGGTCGTGCCGTCGCCGAAATCCCATTGAATATAATCCACCGATTGGTCGGTGTGCGTCACCTCGCCCGTTATCTGATTTGTTTCCTTTATGTGGCTTCGGTCAGTAAAGCGTACCTCGTTGCGGCAGCCGTTCGGCGTGTAGGCATAGCGAGCCTCAGCCACAGGCAGATAGGGTTGCGCCGAAGCCGTCAGCGTAAAGTAGCACGTCGTGTCTTGCGCAAACATCAGATCCACTTTGTAGTGGCAGGTGTCTTGGGTCTCCACCTCAAAGGTCTGTTGCCGACTGAGAATCCGTGTCGGGTCGGTCGCTTTGTACCATCGATACACAAATCCGTCGGGAGCCGTAAATCGCAGGTTCTCCACACCGCACGACAGCCCTGTCAGCTTTCCGTTCGAGCAGCCGAGCGTGAAATACGCATACCCGTAGTGTCCGCCCCCGCCGCAATCGTAGGTCGTCAGCTGTATGGTCAGGTCCTCGCCGTCAAAGTCCGCCAGATTTACGCCCACCGTGGTCCAGTCTTTCCACCGCACCTCGCCTTTATCTATGCAGGCTTCCCATTCGGCATCCTGTGCTGCTTTGAAGTCAAAATCCGCCGAGGCGCAGTTCGATACCAGTTTTCCGTTCTTGTCCAGTACACGCAGCAGAAATCCGGGGTTCGGCTTACATCCGGAGCCCGGTTTTTGCAGCACCACGGCATATTTCAGCAGCAGCACGGGATTCACCGCCGCCTCCACATGAAATTTGAATTCGGCTCGTTCCGCTTCTCCGCCTACGTTCCAGTTGCCTAACCGAACCGAGGCGATCTCTCCTTCGGGCACCGTTTTCAGCCCGCCGCAGGTGCGCGGGTCGGTTTCTTGCTGCGAGGTGTGAATGGTGTGGCGGCTCGCTTTCGATTCGTAGCCGTAATCCACTTTACATTGTTTCCATGTCAATCCGGCCACCGGCATATTGTTGCCCACGTTCTCGTTTGCGATGTAGCAGCTCGTGCTGTCCAGTGTCAGGTAGTCGATGCAGTGGCGGTCGGGATAGTACAGAAACTCCGACTGGGTGGCGGTAATGCTCTGCAGTCCCTCCCCGCAGAGCGAGCGCACATAGAAGTCCAACTGTCCTTCCGACAGGTTGAGAAATACGCAAGTCGTATCTTGCACCATCTGCGTGCGCCATTGCTTGTCTATGTACGAATAGCAGCGCACCTCGTATTGGTCGGATGAGCCGCTCCATGTCAGCCGCACTTGTTGATTGCCTTCTTGGGTCACCTTCAGGTCGGTCGGCATCGGGCAAAGACGGCTATCGATAATCGATATATTGTCTATGCACGCCCCCGGCGTAGCCACTTCGCCGTTCGCGCTTGTCAGCCAGATAAAAGCCAATCGGCGGTGCGTGCCGTCGGACGTTATTTTGCATCGTGCCGTTTGCCACGAGGCGTTGCCCGACAGCCGTTTTGCCGAACCACTCCCGAAGCTAACCGCATATTGTTGCAGCACGGCCGACAGTTGGGTCGAGGTGTTATACACTATCTGTATCGTATCGCCGCCTATCTCATCTCGGTCGGGCACCCAGCACACATACAGTCCGTCGGTGTTCACATCCATATCGCCCATGCCTTGCCAGTCGAAAGCCATATCGAAGGTCCCCGCTTGCAGCGTAATGTCGCAGTACGCCACCGCATACGAACTGTGTTTCGCATAGCCGGCCGTCTGTCCGCCGTCGGTCGAAATATACATACTCCGTTGCCCGCCGTTGTTCACCGCCGTGCCGATGGCCCATTTATTGGGAATGCTCGCTGCCATCGATCCGTTCACCAACGACCAAGTCGCATTTTGCGCCTCGTTCTCAAAATCGCACTCGTACGATGCAGCCGTTTGCGCCTGCAGGGTCAGCACCCACACAACCGCTCCCAAGAGTCCTATACTTCGTTTTATCATTGTTCGATTCATATTTTCTTCCGTTTGGGTTCGTTTCCAAGATTTTTATTTTCAGCCGTTCGCCGATGGGCATGCCTTGCCGACTATTCCACCACAATCAGCCGTTGCGTCGTGGTCTGCCCGGCCGTATCCGTTCGCTCCACGAGGTAGTTCCCCGCCTCAGCGGGAGCTGTCACCACATATTCATCGCCCAAAAGCGGCGTGAGCGAATAGAGTTGCCCCACCACCGAATAGATCCGCACCTCGCTGAGGGCATTCTCCGTCTCTCCTCGCCGCAGCGTAATCCGTTGCCGCGCTTTGGCAATGGTCGGGAAGGCACTGCTGTCCGTGTGCGTCGTCGGCCGTATCGGGCAGCTACGCACCGCCACCCCGTCTTCACGCGTCAGCAGCACGCTATAGTCCGCTTGCATATCCAGCGGCTGATAGAGATAGGGCAGCGTCGCTCCCTCGATGGGCGTCTCGTTCTTATACCATTGATAGGCCGTAAAGGTGTAGCCGCCGTTGTAGGTGGCGTTGAGCAGGGCTAGCACATCATTCCATTTCTGTTCCACTATCGAAGCCTGATAGCGAATATCAAAATCCAAGTCATACACCTGATTGCCGCACGCCGCATGTTGATAGAATTCCAGCTGCACCCGATAGTGGTCGGGCAGAATGGTCTCGGCAAACGGATATTGCACCGCCGTCAGCGAGTTGTCGTATATCATTTGGTCGTAGAACGCCTCTTGCGGTTGCGAGGAGAAGAAGCGTATCGCAAGGCTGTCGAATCGGTTTTGCAGCACCGCAAACTGAATGGTCAGCTCTCCCTCGTTGGCGCAGAGCGTCGGCAGACTGTCCACCGCCACTTCCACTTTATCCACCACTATCAGCGAAAGTTGCACCACGCTGTCGCAGTTCCATTCGTTGAGCAGCGTTTGGCTGTAGGTGTCCGAATAGAGATAGCTCAGTCCGTTGAGCACGTAGGGCAGATTCGTCGAGCATACCGTGTCGTTCAGATAGACCGTGTCGCTTTTTTGGTGTACGCGCAGGTCGAGTATCGTCAGGCTGTCGCACCCCGCCCAATTGGTTTGCAGGTCTTGGTATATGCCCGCCTCCGTGTAGCCTTGTTGCGCAAATATGTAGGTATCGCCTTCGCACAGGTTGGCCACTATGGTGCTGTCTTTGGTCCGTATCGAGGGCACCACTATCGTATCGAGCAGCACGCTGTCGCATTTGCCACCGCCCAGCACGGCCCGCAGCGCCACGTATAGCGTATCGCCGTCGGGCGAGCATTCCACTTTCGGATTTTCCACGCCCGAAGACACCGTTCCGCCCGAGGCCCATTCCAGTTCCCAATTCACTTGGTCACACGCCTCCGAGGTGTGTTTGTCGTGGTCGTCGTATCGGGTCAGCACGTGGCTTTCGTTTGTGAACTGCACATAGTTTTTGCAGTCCGACGGCGTTTGTTTCCAGCTGAATTGCGGAGCGGGATAGCGGGGAGCAAAATCGGTTGACAGGCTGAAGCAGCAGTCGCCGGCCTCTTTCATGCACGCCTCGCAGGTATATACCTCGTAGCCCGCATCGGCGCGCAGTATTCGGTCGGTGCTTACCACTTGCCCTTTCGAGTCGGTCCATGTATAGTTAAATCCGTCGGGCGCTATCACTTCTATTTCCGAATCTGCCCCGCAGTTGTCGGTCTCTATCGAGGCCGAAGCGCAGTCAAGCACAAAATAGCTGTAGCCGAAGTGTCCGCCTTGTCCGCAGTCCGCATTCGTCACCCGCACGCGTAGCGTACGGCCGTGGTATCGCCGCATGTCTAATCCTATCGTGGTCCAGTCTTTCCAGTAGATTTCCTCGTGCGTGCTTCCGGCCGTTTTGGGCGAGTAGTTCCATTTCGCCGCATCGTCAAAGGTAAATTCCGCCCGCCCGCACGTGGGGTCTATCGGTTTGTCGTTCTCGTCTAATACCACGATACGGAACGAGCACTGCTTTCCGGGGTGTCCGGGGTTCTCAAACACGATGGCATATTTCATCAGCAGAATGGCTTGCGACACCGAATCCACCACAAATTCGTACGTCACCGATTCGCACTCGCTCCCGTTGTTCCAGTTGCCCAACCGCACCGAGGCCTGATAGCCGTCGGGAATGGTCTTGAGCGGGGCCACCGCCCGTCCCGATGCGTCAAAGCTGTTGCGGGTTCTCGGGTCGTAGCGGTTCTCTATCCAGTTCACGGTGTGCCGGCTCTCCATGGCCTCTTCGCCGTAGTCTATCACACCCGGCTCTTGCGGATTTGGGGTCGAGCTTGTGCCCCAAGTCCCGTAGCGGCAGGTCGCATCCGTCAGGTCTATATAGTTTATGCAGTGGTTGTCGGGGCACCAATACACCACGTTGTTCAGCGCCGTGTAGGCACTCGCCTCGCCCCCTCGCGCCTGATAGCCTTTTATTCGGATGCTGTAGCTCCCCTCCATGCGCACGGGCAGACGATAGCTCTGTGCCGAGCCGGTGGCCGCGGGAATGTTGGTGATGTGTCGCCATAGCGTGGCGTTCGCATCCTTATATTCTATGTCGTGATAGGCCAGCCCCGATTGCCATGTCAGCAACAGGGTCGAGTCCTCGCAATGCACTTCGGCTTGCAAGTTCGTGGGTTTCTTGATGGTGGCAGACGCTATTTGCAGGTTGTCGATACAGGCTCCCAATCGGTTCTCCACCGAGTCTTTCTGTGCATTCACCCATACGAAGGCCAAAATATAGTCTTGCTGTGCCTGCGTGGCCGATATGTTAATACTCGTTTCCGGATTCTGCGCATCGCCCTGTATGTAGTAGTTTTGCCATTTCATGCTGCCGCACAGATAGTCGTGCTGCGTCGTGCCGTCGGTTAGTTTCGAGAATCGGTTCACCGCTCGATTCGGCAGCGTGCCGACCGTCTCGCTCAGCACATCCTGCAGTCCGTAGTTGTTCGTGCCGTCGGTGTACAGTCCCGTTGTCAGCAGTCCTTTCGGTCCCACAAACACATAGCATTTGGCTTTTTGTTCATCGCCCTCGCACTTCCAGTCAAACGATATGTTATACCGTCCTTGCGGGAATCGTATCGTTCGATAGGCCATCACCACATTGGGCGCATAGCCGTATTGTGCGGCCGTATCCGCCGTCGAGGTGATGTAGAGCGAGTGCGTGGCGTCAAAATAGGTAGCAGTGCCCACCACCCATCGGTCGGCGGCGTTCGCCGTGTTCGTGTTGAGGGTCCATGCCGATAGCTCTTGCGGGTCCTCAAAGTCGCACACAAAGGGCACCGTTATCGCCTGCGCTTGCAGCCGTAGCACGGCCGCAAACCCGATCAGACTTAGTATGAATATTCTCTTGCGCATCGTTTCGTTTCCTTATTGCTCCGCCCCCGTTTCTATCACTTCAAACTCCACACGACGGTTCAGTGCCCGTCCTTCTTCGGTGTCGTTGGTGGCTATCGGTTCTCGTTTGCCCTTGCCGTCAAACTCGATTCGGCTTGCATCCACGCCTCGCTTTATCAGGTCAGCTCGCACGCTCTTCGCACGCCCTAACGACAGCCGCTCGTTGAAGCTGTCCGAGCCCACACTGTCCGTGTGGCCCGTCACCCGAATTCGAATGGTCGGGTTATCTTGCAAGAATGCGGCCAGCTCGCTCAGTGCGGCCTCCGATTCGGGCAGAATGATGGTCTTGTTGGTCGCAAAATAGAGGTGGTTGATACGCATCGTGGCGCCCTTCTCTATCGCTTTGAGCAGCAGTTGCAGCGTATCTTGTTCAAACGCAATCGTTTGCGAGTACGGCATATAGCCCGCCGCCGCTATCTCTATTCGGTACTGCCCGGCAGTCAGGTCGCTTACGAACAAGCCGTCCTCGTTGCTTGCCCCGCTGTATAGTTCCGTCGGAGCCTCAGCCGCTGACAGTATTCGCACCGCAGCCTCCTCGATGACGGCATGTGTAGCCGAATCCCGCACCACGCCCGCCAGCGTATAGACCACGGGCATCGGTTCGGGGCGCAGCCGCACGAGCAGCGTGTCAGCGAGGTCGCGCGACAGCGTATAGTCGAGCGAGTCCGCATAGTACCCCAATTTGGCGGCCGTCACCCGATACGAGCCTTTCGACAGGCGAGCCACCGTGTAGCCTTTCGAGTTGGTCGTTTTGTAGGTCTGCTTGCCGTTGGTCGAATGCAGCAGCCCCACCCGAGCGCCCGACAGCATCTTGCCCGTCTCGGCGTCAGCCACCGCCACGGCCATGCGCGGCGTCGGCTCTTTGGGGATAGGCAGCATTTTCTTCGCCTTGCGCGGCAGTTCGTAATAGACAGACAGCTTCACGCCGACCAGTAGCGGATTGAGCCGAGCCCCACGAGCCGACTGTGTGGCGAGGGTCGAGCCGTAGCTCACTTTCTCGTATAGGTCGGCCGCTTTGTCTTGCACGCCCATGGCGGCTGCGAAATCCGCAGGCACATCCGTAGCCGTTGCCGACACGTTCCCGTCTTTTTGGATGTTCAGCACGCCGTATTCGGCAAACAACGCCAACCGATAGTGCAGTCCCATCGCAAAGCGTTGCGCCGCTGTCGGCTTACGGCCCGAGCGCACCGTCGGTCGGGTCCATCGGTCGAGGCTCAAGCCTATCTCGGCCGCCAACGCAGCGTTCAGCCCGAACTCTATCGTCTGCCGAGCGGACGACACCGCATAGTCCGACACCAACGCATGCGAATCCATATCGTGGAAATCGCCTATCAGCTCCTCATCATGTATCGAGGTGGTCAGTCGGGCTTTCAGTCGTGACGAACCCAGTAGGTTGAGCCCCACCTTCGCCCCCGCTTGCCAGTACCAGTTTTCCAATTCCATACCGAATAGCAGCGGTATTTGCAGATACCCCGCCTGCCATTGGTCATGTACGTTTTTGTACGAATAGGCGTAGCGCATCGTAGGATAGGGCGACATGGCAAACGAGCGGCTGAACGGTGCAAAATGCGTGGCGGAGTTATACATTTGCCATTCCGCCCCCGTGGTGAATAAGAATCGGCGGTACCACAGCTGATAGCCTATTCCGACCCCTCCGCCCACACCGCCAAGGGCATTGGGTTGCAGGCCGGACGGTACCGTGGCGTCGTATCCGAACCCGTTGGGCAGGATGGCAGAGTACCCCACCTGTCCCCATACGCCCAATCGGTGCGCAATATCTCGATTGCTGTATGCAGCCACCTTGGCATTATGTCGCTGCACCTCAGCCACTTTCTGTTGATACAGAGCCTGTTCCTGCTCCGGTGTCCTCCCCGCTGTATTCGTCTTCATAGTATTCGCAGCGGCATTCTTTTTCGCAGCATTCGCCCCTGCATTTTTCTTCGCAACCGCCCCTGCATTTTTCTTCACCGCCCCTGCGGAATTTTTCTTCACGGCCGACTTCCTCGCCGTTTGTTTTTTAGCATTTTTTTGCTTATTTGCTTTTTGAGCCGTCTTGCTTTTTTGCGAATTTGCACTGCTTTTTTGCGGGGTGGCTGCATAGATTCCCGAAGGAGTCCCGAACCAACTCTCTATTTTCGTCATCGGGCAGAGCCAAAGCGCCGCTACCACTCCCATCCATCGAAGGGAGAAATGCTTATATTTCGTTAATCTCGACATATCACGCAATGTTTATGTTGTGGAAGTTCAAATAAGTACGTCAGCTTCACGCCCACGCTATACGGATGTACCGTCGCGGAGCGCAGTTCTTGGCAGAGCATGGTGGGCGTTACGCCAAATGCCACGCCCGTCTCGCTCGACTCGGTATAGCCGAACCGGTCCCCTTGCGAAACCGCTTTGTGTATGTTGATAAGACCGTAGTCTCCATAGATTGCAATATAAAAACGATGTCTCGATTGCGGCACATCCGCACCCTTCTCCTTGGTTACCTCCCCTAAACGCAATCCGATTTCCACATGTGCCAACAGATCAATGTTCCACGACAGCGCTTGTTTCCCGCTCTCTATCGAACGAGCATAGAGGGCATGATTTTCCATGTCGTCAAATATCCCGATGTAGCGGTCGTATTGCCCCCTTGTCCGCAGTTGTGCTTCCGTGGCGGTCTGCCCCCATACGTTATAACAAAAACTCGGACCGACCATAAAATAGAATCGGTTCACCTCCGCTCCCACGAGCACAGGGATGTTTAGGTTCACCGAGTGACACCGGTCCTTCCATCCGCTCGCCTCTGCCAGCATCGTAAAGGCTTGCCCTTCCGTATCTGTCATCCCGATTTGCAGTGATGCATCTTGGGCTTTCACCGCATCATACATATATTGTCCGTTCACGCCTACCGATAGGATGAACGAGTTATAGAACAGTCTGTAGCCTACCCCGACGCTCAATGCCGTACCTGCCACCGATTTTATCTCTTGGGCATTGGTTTGCAGCGAGGCGTAGCCCACCGAGCCGTCCACCGACAAAAAATGGTGTTTCTCAGGTGTCAGGCGCGTTTGTGCGCCCAACATCTGAGAAATACCGAACAGTATTGCTACACTATAGCAACGAAACTTCATCTAA
>CAVHGD010000006.1:37440-56844 GCA_963635385.1 Dialister sp. CAG:486
ACACGCCCCACATATTGTTTTCCATCTTCGCTCGTAATACGAACCGTGTAGAGTCCGGCGGTGTAGAATCCGTCGATTACGACGGGCGTTCCGCTCACCGAAGCTTGCTTAACGCATCGTCCTACGGAGTCGAAAACCCGAACCACTCCCGAACCAACTCCTTGGGTCGCCCTTACCGACTCCCCTACAGCGATGATGTTGGGCAATAGCTTGAGCGTACCATCCTCTACGGATTCCATACCTTGTCCCGCCTCAATGGTTAGTGTATGTATCAGGGTGTATTCACATTTCTCGCCTTCCACCGTTACCGTATCCGTATAAGTCCCGGCCTTCGTCCCTACCGGATAGCTGATTGTCGTATTCGAATAGCTATAAGGAAGCTCGTTCTCCTTGATGGTCTTGCTTACTCGTACCGTATCTGCCTCGATCATCGTCAGTGTCAGCGTCACAATACTGTCACATCCTTCGGCAGTGCTAAGGCTATCTCGGTAGGTACCGCTCATTGTCAGTGCAGGATACTTCGGCGTGAAGTAGTAAGATGTACCCGGACAAGCATACGCATCTACGGTGGCGGTAATGGGCGCATTAACCGTCAGTATCAGCTTGGTAATGCTGTCACAGCCGGTAACGAGAGAAGAGAGTGTATCGACATAGACGCCGGTCTTGGAGTACTGCCGGCCGTTGAACTCAAAATAGGTGCCTGAACAGATAGTTGCTTCGGTAGTGGTTCGGGAACGAGGCAGTACGGTGAGGTCGAGAGTAGTGATACTATCGCATCCGGTTACGGCCGAAATTCCCTTACGCATATAGACGCCCGAAGTGGAGTGATTGGCGAAGCCATACTCGGCTCCCGCTTCCTCTCCCTCGCAGATCGTCTTGTCGATAACAACTTGCGGAGCTTCGTTGTAGGTGGCCTTAAAGACATAGAGGGTATCGAGGTGAGAATTCGAGGGGTCTGCATCGAGTTGGTTCGGGAGTGCTAAGGCAGCTTTGGTCAAAACCGTCGTTCCTGCCTGTGCCTTATCCCCATCGATATGGAACAAACCATTCTCGGAATCCAAGTCCTCGAACATACATGCCGAGGCAGACTCTTCGTCCCGCACATAGTAGTTGATATGGACATTGCCCACATGCAAGCTATTGTGTGCATTGAGAATCATGGACTCGGTATAGAAACCAACCTTGATGGTCTTGCCCTTATAGGCACTCAAATCGATGGAAATAGGCGAGTTGGTTCGGGAGTGGTTCGGGATTTCGTTCAAAACATAGTCACCCTTGCCATATACATAATGGGCATCCGACTCATCGTTTGTAGTCTCATTATTCCAAACTGTGGCGTTCTCGCGCTTCCATGTCTTGCCGCCATCGTCGGAGATGACCACCATGAATTGATCATCCCAACCGGTTTGGTCGGCCTCCTTTGCCTTTTGATAGTATGTCAAAGCCAAGTCGAATGCCAACTGAGCCTCTTGGGTATCATCCAATACAATCAAAGGCGTGAACATCCATTTCTTCTTCGCTATTTGGGTGGATTCTGCAGTCGGTTCAGTAGCATTGCAACTATTGAGCGGAGCGACTACATGCACGCCGTAGATACCGAAGTTCTCGTCGGTACGAATCCAACCGGAGAAAGCATACGAGGGCAGAGAGGCTTTCTTCATTTCGGCACCGGCGAAGACATCCTTGGCACGCGTCTCGCTCCACGACCATTCGCGCTGGTACGGCTCGGCATCGACGAAGGTCTCGTGGTACATCGGCACACGAAGCGTGGTGAACTGCTCGCCCGCCCAATTGGACCACTGTGAAGCGGAGCACTGCGTGCGTACGCGCCAATAATAGGTTTGGAACGTATCGAGCGCCGTCACAAGATAAGAGGTATCGGTCAGCACCTTGTTTTCGACCACAAAGGCGTCCGCCAAACCAAAATTCTCGTCGGTGGAGATATCGAGCACGAAGGTAGCGCCCTTCTCGCCCGACCAAGCAAGCTTGGCACTCGTGAGCGTGATATCCGAAGCGGTGAGAGCCGTCGGCATAGGACAGGTATTGAGCACCTCCAACGCAACATCATCGATATAGAGCGTTGAGGAGATGGTACCCTCGTACTCGGGGTGAGCGGCAATCCACTCTTCGGTATTGGTACGGAAAGCGATGTAGTTGCCGTGTCCCTTCATGCCTGCCAAGGACACCTCGAAACGCTGCGCCATGTATTCGTTGGCGGCGGTTGCGACAGCACCCGTCAGGTTGTAGGAATAGGTGCAGGTATCCAAATCGACAAACGTGGAGAGATCGCTCGGGTCGGACATGACGCCCACAATGACGGTTTTCAGCCCTGTACCACCGCTTGCAATGGTACCCGTGGTCGGATTGTAAGCCCCCGGCAGCGCATAGAACGAGAGCTGCAGCGTATCGGCATCCACATTCTCTACCGCCGGCATGGCAATCCACTGGTCGTAGTAGTTCGGATAATTGCTACTCGTTATCCCATCAGAGGTCCATTTAGCGTCTATTTTCAGCGCATAGATATCTTTCAGCCCTGTGCTTGCCGTGTTGTGCGAGTAGTAGGATGTGGCCGTGGATGTTTGCAACTTCGACAAACTATTTACGGACTCATTATGTTTCCCGACTATATCCCCACAAGTGGTCCCCACCGTCCAACACTGCGGCTGATAATACCCCGTATTGACACACGGCAGGAGAACATGCTTATCGGTATTCTCAAAACCTTCGGAATAGGAGCCGTCGATTTCGGCACATTCGGTGGTGAAGGATTGGGCAACCGACCAAGCGGTCTCAGCGCTACATACTTGGCGGACACGATAGTAATAGGTGGTAGTCCCCTCCAAGCCTGTTGCCATAGCCTGCTGCGCCAAGACGGTATCGGTAAAGACAAGGCTCTCGGCCGCAAAATCAGCTGCCGTGGCTACTTGCAGAATGGTCTCGATATCGTCGTCTGCCGCACGCCAACTGAGCGTGGCGGTATGCGCTGTGATGTCAGCTGCACGCAACGACTTGGGAGTCAGGCAAGTACGCTCGCCAAACGAGATATTGTCGATGTACCAACGCTTGGCATTCGGCGCAGAGAAAGCGATATACTTGCCCGCAGCGCCCTTCAGGCGGAACGAGAAGCGCTCCCAACCCTGATCGGTCAGGTTCTTGACCAACTCGGACGTGGTAACCGCCGAATTGGAATAGGTGAACGAGTCGATTGCCACGAAGGTATTGGGATTGTTCGGGTCCGTCATGGTGCCGACTACCAACAAAGCATCGGCAGGAGATGCGCTGACCTTGCCTGCCGACGTGGCGGCAAACGGACGCGCATAGAAATTGACCTGAATGGTATCGAAATCGGCCTGCAACTGCGGCATAGCAGCGTAAGCACCGAGCGTGCCTGAATAGGTACTATAGAGCTGCAAAGCACGGTCGCCGGCGTAAGAAACAACGACACCGGTTGAAACATCCGTGCCGGTCTCGTTGTAGCCGTTCTTCAATGCACCCGGCTGCTGCAGGGCGACAGCGGAGGCATCGTTGCCGACATACCAATGCGACGGCACAACGGAACGAACCGAAGTCGCGTCCTCGAACGTGATGATGCTATCGGAAGCAATCCATTCGGCTACCGGGGTACGGAAGGTGCGGCGGGCGGAAGTGGCGCCCAAGCCCTGCCCGTCGGCTACCTGTACGAACGCATAGTAGGTATGGTTCGGGAGTAGTTCGGCAAACGTAACGGAATTGGTGGTAACGGTCTTCTTTTGGACAATGTCAGCCTCAGCCACGCTATCGATCGGGAAACGGTTGGCGCTGTCCGTGAGATAGACATTCCACTGAGCGGAACCGTTGGCCTCCCAACCGAGCATCAACGAAGTCGGGGTGATGGTCGATTGGCTGATGACGGGCGTTTGGTAGCCCTGCTTCTTCTCGACATAGAGATTGTCGATATAAAGTTTGAGATTGACTGCTTGACGCATCATCAAGACCACAAATTGGTCTTTGATGCCCTTCGGCAACGGGAAGACCACTTGGTCGAACAACGCGTTCTTGGCTGCCGTGACACGCTCGCCGTCCACATAGTCGGTGGTGCGATAGGTAGCCAACGATTGGAACGAATTGAGGTCGTAATCGGCATCGATAAGACCAATCTCTAACTCCGCAAACGGGAACGTCTTGACGCGGATGATGGTATCCTTGTCTCCCGCTTTCACCTCGGCGGCACGCATATCGAAGCGTATCTGCAGAGAATCGGAACCCATGATTTCGGGCAGAGCGACATAAGTCGGAGCAGAAAGCTGATTGTAGTGATAGAAACGCAACGCCTGACTACCCGTACGAGCATAAGCAGCCCCATTGGCATGAGTCGGCCAATAACTCGACACCTCGCCATAAGCCGTCAGACTCGGATGGATATCATATTTTCCGGTAGTACCCGTCGATTGAGAGATAGAGACACGCTCTTCCTCGCCATCCGCCTCCTCGAAGGAGTAATACATACCGGCACCTATCTTGAAGAGCGTGCGGAATGCAACCGGATATTCGCTCCAGCCACTCAAGTCGCCGGCACCGCAGTTGGTCTGCACATAGAGGTTGTACTCGGTACCCGACTGCAAACCACGGAGGTAGCAGAAGGTATCGGTGGCAGCCACCTCAACCGTATCGGCAAAGTCTGCACTCACGGCACGGACATTCCATGCGTTGTCGGTGGGGAAATAAGGCGCAATCTGCACCTTAACCACCTCGGCACCCAAACTATCCACCGCAGCAGACGGCACATAGCACGTCGGGGTCTTCTCCACCTTGAAATCGTCCATGTAGAGAGGATAGGTGTTTGCGCTCGTGTACAGCTCTGTCAAGACAATATGTACATTCTCGCCCGAGCAGTCGGACATCGAACGGGTAATCTCCGTCCAGTCGGCAGAACCCGCCAACGGATAGACGGTGTCAACATAGTGAACGGTCTTGAGCAGGCTGTCCAAATTGGTGACATCGGTAGCATAACCGATGATAATTCCATTCGGAGTAACTGATTTGGTAGACGGTCTCAGTTTGAACGAAAGCGTGGTCTTGCCAAGGTCACCACTGATAGGCAATGTAGCGGCCGTGGGGCGAGTTTTCACGGTGCTATAGGTAGCCGTCATAGCCCATTGCAAACCATTACCCGTCGAACCGTACTTGGCCGCAGAATTGATAGACGGAGACGTTGCACTTGCGTCCTGCTTGCCGCTATAGAAGCGATGCCAACAAGCCGGGTAATAGGCTGTGCCCGAAGTATAGCGGTCGAAATTGTCTTTGTAAGGCAACACAGCGGCATCGGGGCAACTTGTGGTGAACGTCGCGTTCTCCAAGCACCATGCGCCCTCGCCATTAGCTCCGAGCGCCTTGACATAGACATAATAAGTAGTGTTGCCATCCAAGCCCGTGAGTAGGCAGGTATCCGCCGAGACGGTATCGTTGAGGACATAATCGGAAGTCTTATCCCAAAGAGTAGCTGCCAAATCGGTGGTGCTGACCATAACGCGATACGTGGAATTGATACCGCGCCACGAAACGAGAGCCGAGGCATCCGTCACGCTATCGACACGTACAGAGAGCGGAGTGCCGATAGCAGGAATGGTGTCGAGACGAACCGCATCGACAATGAAATAGTTTGTCTTATCGAATTCGGAGAGGAAAGCAACATGCTTACCGAAAGTTCCTTCGGCGTCGCCTCGGTAGGTATTGAAACGAACCAAGGCACTATGTACCGCATTGTCGGCAAAGGAAACGGTATCGACCGCCACGAAAGTACTGATATCCGACGGATCGGTAACGACACCGACAATGATACTACCCGCCAAACTGCCAATAGCCGAAACAGGAGTCGGTTTTGTACATTTATTCGATTTCATTGCACGGCCCGAGAACGATACCTGCAGGCGGGTGATGCTATCGACATCGACCGCCGGCATGATGGCATACGCACCATTCTGGTCGGAGGTGGTGCCGGTACGGAACTTCAGGCAAGACTCCCCATCCGGCGACGCCGTTCCCTTACAGATATACGGAATGTACAGATTGTCGGTTGCGCCCTTCTTGCCTATCGTCCAACAAGCAACTTGGTGAGCGGCAGAAGAAGCATCGCTCGTCTCGACCACGAAGCCCTCGCTCTTCTCGAAACGGATGGTGCCCATCTCGCCCGCTGTCTGCGGCGAGCAGAGCGTTTGGAACGAGGTAACCACCCAAAGCGATTCGTCGTCAGCGCACTGCGTTTGGAGCGCTACACTATAGAGCGTGTTGCTCTGCAAGCGATCTACGATAAGGCCGACCTTGTTGAGCAGCAGGGAATCGTACACCGTATTCGGCAGCGCCTTGAAGCGCGCGAGATAGTCGGCACCGTTTTCTGCATTGAGGCTGTCGGCCACAATCAGCGTATCTTGCACAAGGAGCATACGCATATTGGTCGAAGCGCTCGAATAGGCCAACTGAACCGACTGGTCCGTCAGCTTGGACAAGGTAGGATACGGCTTGGTGCAAGTCGATTCGCTGATTTCGATATCATCGAGATAGAATGAAGTCGTATAGGTAAGATTCGCCGTCGTGGCAAAAGCGATGTACTTGCCCATGCCATCCTTATAGCCGTTGCTGCCCAAATTAAAATCGATATTATGCCACTGCGTTTTATCCTCTATCTCGTAGGTATAGAGAACGGTCAGTGTGTTCCAATCGTCCGGATTGGTCATAACGCCCACATAGAGCGGCAAAGACTTACTATCACCTGCTTTTGCCCAAAGGCTGACCGACACATTGGCCATATTCTTGGCATCTATCTCCGGCGTGGTGAACCACGAAGGACCACCCGCTGTGGATTGGGCATAGAGTTTGGCACCAGCATAGCCAGTATGGAAATAAGAAGATTTTGTTTTTGCACTATCTGCTACACAGATAAACGGCACATAACTTGGCGTTGCTTTTTCCTCATCCCCACCATGGCGTGTCCAACAATGCGGGAATGTGCTATTGGCATACGAGGTAATGGCCGATTTACCGGGCTCGAGATATCCCTCAAAGCCCATACGGCTTGCAGACGAATTCGGCACCAACTTCAGACAAGACGTCCAGAAATTGTAGCCTGCGCTCCATACGGTATCGGTCTTGTTAACGGGAGCGAGATAAATCCAATAAGAGGTCTGCGCCGTAAGCCCCGTGACCATGAACGGATTGGTACGAATGACGCTGTCCTTGAGAACAATCTTGTCGGCAGCGAGTTTGGCTATCGTATCCGGATTGGTTTCCTCGGTGGTTACGACCACATTCCAACCCGTAGCGGACTCGCCTTTCCAACTGATAACGGCACTGGTTTCGGTCTCATCGTCCGTGGCAAAATCGAACGGAGTGATACCGGCTAACGCCTCGAAAGTGATATTGTCTAAATAGATATAGCGGTTGGATGCGCCATTGTAGGAATAGGCTTGGAACACGATATGATTGCCCTGAGCCGACGTCCAATTTTTGAATACGGTATAATAGTTGGTAACTGTAGTGGTTTGTATCGCAAGAGTATCTAACCATGTAATGGCAGCAGAAGTGTCTGCTGCAGCAGCGACACCAATACGCAACGAGTCGTTGCCGGTTACATTGTAACCTTTCTTCGCTTCGAAAGAGATTTTAATTGCATTGAGGTCTGCGGCATCCAACACCGGCACATAGAGCTTGCCCGAACGATTCGGCAAACCACATTTGAAATAGACACCGGCGGTACCGGAAATTTTGGCGGATGCATTCACTTGCGGATATGCATCTACGCTGATACGCGTCCAGCCCGTAGCCATAGCATCTGCGCCCACGCCATAATAGTCGAAATCTTCTGTATAAGGCAGCGGAACAAGAGCCGGCACGCCCATCGTGAAGGCAACAGGCAGGCTCCAATAACTGCTCTCGGTAGTGCTGCAAACCGAGCGGACATAGGCATAGTAGGTACGTCCCCAATGCAACTTGCCCGCCGGCACAGACCACTCGGTGGCATCCGAAACAGCAGCGGCATACTGCGAAGCGGAAGGAGTAGCATAGGCCTTGGTAAGGGCGGTGTTGTCTTTGGTGTTCTCGGTGTCGATAAAAATTTGGAAATCGGACATGTTGGGAGCCGTCCAAGAAAGGGTGGCCGTAGCATCGGTGACGTCCTTCACCTCCAACTTGGGCACTATGCACTCCGCCAACGCACGGATAGCCACCTCATCGATGACTGGATAGGACTTGGTGGAAGCGGTCGGGTTGATCTCCGCCCAACGCAGCGCGATATACTTACCCGATCCGGTATAGGACTGGAAATCGGTGTAGCAGACCTTGTAGGTGGTGGTGGCGTTGGTGAAAGTAGCCACCGGCACGAAGGTGGTGAGGTCGGCCGGGTCGGTCATCACGCCGGCTATAACAGCGGTATTGGCTCCACTGCGCGCACGCATATAGAACTCTAACTCCACATCTTGAACGATTGTATCAAGCACGGGGAAAGTGATCCATGCGTCACGACCAACTTCCATTTGATGAGTTAAAGCTTGTGAGCCGGCATAACAGTAACTCTTTGTTTTCTCAAATGTAGGATACGAACTTGCCGTGGAATAGACTCCGACACACTTGGGATAAAGCGTCGAGGCGGTGCCTATCTTGCGAGTGCCCTCAGAAGTCTCGAAACCGAACTTCATGGGAAGGGTTTTCTTCCACGATGTAGTGAAGGACTTAGGCGAGGACCATACGCCACCCTGCGGCTGAATATAGAGATGGTAAGGCGTTCCTTCGGCAAGTCCCGAAGCGGTATAGGTTGCAGAGGTGGTGGAAGTGGCTATAATTTTCTCCGCTGCGGTCAGGCTCTCGACATCATCCGTCAGCTTAGTGGAGACTACTATATTATACGAGCTCGCTACATTCGCCCACGAGAATTCGGCGCCCATTGCCAACGGAGCCACATTGATTTCGGTGATATAAGGAACGACAGGCGCATGCTCGATGGTCAGGTCGTCGATATAAATCTGATTGGCGGCATCGAAACGGCTCAGGAATGCGACATAACGCCCCTCACCCGAATAGGAAGCGAGACTCACGACATGCTCCACCGGCGTGCAGTACTGCCAATCGGTGACGGTATCGACCGGCACAAACGTGGCGATATCATCAGCGTCTTCCATCACACCGACAATAATGGAGCGTGCCTTGCTCTTGAGCGAGCCATAGTTGCCCAACGAGGTCCAAAAATGGACTTGCACATCGCTCAGATCCGTCACATCCAACATTGGCGTAGCGGCATACGCATAGTTGCCGGCTGCAATATCCGCACCGCTACCCGGCGTGGTCTTGCCCGCAAAGCACAGCGCATAACCGGAACGAACATAGTAGGCCGCAGCCGTGGTGATTTGGTTGCAGTTGATATACGGCGTGGTGACAGAAAGGCTCGTGCCGTACGTCCAATCGGACTGCTGCGCCACGGCGGAAACCTTCGCCAAATCGAAATTCTCGGTATAAGGCAGCGGCACGATGGCCTTCTGATAGAACGGGAAAACGCCCCAATCGCTGTTCTCCTGCTCGCAGAGCGAACGCACAAAAGCGACATAGTGGGTATTGCCGCTCAAGCCCGTCAGGTTGGCGAACTGCTGCATACCGTCGATAAGGATGTCCTTCACAATCAGTCCGCTCGTCTTAGCCGCCTCGATGTCGATGGTATCGATATCAAACGTGGTCTTGCTCTTGGCGATAACGACCTGATAATGAAGCGCATCGTAGCTGGCGAGCCAGTTGAGCGTGACGGAATTTTTGTGCATATTGGTGACCGCCATGTCGTGCGGGATGGTACATTCGGGCTTGGAACGCACCACCACGCTATCGAGCACGATACCACGGCCCATATTCTCGCTGCCCTCGAAACAGAGCTGATAGGTGGCCGTCACTTGCGGCAAGTCAACCGTTTCTTTGGTCCAAGACTGAATAGGCTGCGTGAACTCTTGGAGCAACAGCCAATCCGACTGCTCCGAGGTGCGATACAGCACCCGCAACGTATCAAAATCGGCCGTCCATTTCATCTGCGCATGATAGTAGCGCAAAATGGGCTGATAGACCGTATCCAAGCGCAAAACCGGCGTGATAAGACGCGTGCGGTAGCCCTGCGACTCGCCCGAGATGTTTCGAAGCGCAGCACGCCCCGAACCCGCCACCACCGAGCCCGGATAGGCCAAGAGGTCGCCGGACTCGAAAATCCACGACTGGTTGCCGACTACATTCTCTTGCGTCCATCCCTTGGGAAGGCCGCTCTCGAAGCTCTCCGACAAGACTATGGTCTGCGCCGAAAGCGAGACCCATGCCCAAAAGAGCATACACAACATGAGGACTTGTTTTTTCATACACATATAAATTAGGTATGTTCGTAATATTTCTTACTTCTGCCCGATATGGGAACTAAAAAAAGAATAATTGGGTTGGCACGAAACCAATGTACCGATTAAAAACACACAAAAAAGCTTACACTCTGACGAATGTAAGCACAAAATGAAGACACAACCCAACCGAAGCCGGAGTGCAAATGGTCAAAAAAGAATGCGAAGAGGCGATTAGCCGCAATGGGGGGGGTATTCGCAGGCATTCGCTTTCCGCCTAAATCAATAGGCAGAACCGAACACACGAGCCACGAATGAAAAGCCAATCTACGCATATACAAATTGTTTAGATGACGGACTATGCTGTCTCTGTGAGCCCCCATTAGCTAACCCTTTTGAATAAAAATGCAATGAATACACGATTATTCCTGACAAAAGTACACTATTTTCGTCGAATATGCAAGGATTGCCTTTCCTACACAAGCGTTTTTGTGCATTTTTAGCCTTTATGGGTTACATTTTTACAAAACGAATATATTTGCTTGGGAATGAGCTCCTGCTCGCTACGCTCACGAAAAATGGAAGAAAATTAAGGAAAGTTTTTTAATTGGGTTCCTATGCCGCTAAAAAAGCGGCAAGAAAAATAGAAGAAAATTAAGGAAATGGATTGGGGGGAGCGAAAAAAACGGCAGACGGGAGACCGCCTGCCGAACAAAATTAGGATATGTAAACAATTAGAATTAGATAAGTTATATAAACAAGTAGAATTAGCAGAGTGATTAGAATGCAGAGTGAAAACTCTTGCGGATAGGGTTCTGCTCGGTGCAAGAAAATTATTCCTGCTCGATGCGGCTGCCGCCTATCGCCATACTCTGCTCGACCGTGGGGTTGCCCTTATACTCAATACGACTTGCCCCCGCTGCCTGCGCCCACAGAGTGCGCTGCACATGGATTTCGGCTTTCGACGCACCCGCACAGGCGATATGCATATCCTGCACTTGGAAGTCATCGGCATCGATGGTTCCTGCGCCCTTCAGGTCGATACGACACGACTCGGCATAGCCCTGCAGCTCGAGCTGACTCGCTCCCGCACAATCGATCTCCACCGCCTGCGCCAAAAGATTCAGATCGGCTTCGGATGCTCCCTTAAGCGACAGGTGGAGCGTGTCGGTGAGTTGCAGCAAGCTGTTCTTAATCTTGCAGGCTCCACCGGCGTTGATAGCGTTTAGGTAAGGCGTTGCTATGGTCAATTGGGTTTGCGAGTAGCGAATATCATCCACCGTGACATACAGCACGCCGTCCGTGACCGTGGTATGCACCTTCTCGGGCGATTTGCTGCGCACCACGACCGCGGTGGAGTCTTGCTGCAGCGAGATAGCCACTGCCCCCCTGATATCAACGGCCGTGAACGGCTCCACAATGCGCGTCTCGCTCTGTAGCTCCGCCATGTCGTCCCAATCGTCATCATCGTCAAGACCAAACGAACGGAGCAGCGTGATAGGCTCTTCGAGCGTCTCGCAATGTGCAATTCCTGCCCAGACAAGGCCGCCCAACGAGAGCAACCACGCAATGACGATAATCCACCAAAAACGTGCCTTAGGCCCTCGGCGAGTGCGCATATACGACACGATAGGCACAATAATCATCACGATAGGGAGAATAATGACGGCAGCGGTCAGAATAACAATGAGTGCGGCAAGCCACCCGCTGCCCAACAGCTCGGGCAAGAAAGCGGCAACTCCCACGCCGGCGCCGAACAGCCCCATCAGGAGCGAGAAAACGACAAGAAGCAAGATAAAAAGCATGGGCATAGCGCAAATAATGAGAAAAATCTTGAGCGCAATGCCTAACGCACGGCCACAGCCCTGATTGCCGGCCTGCGGGCGCACCTTGGGGCGCTTGTTCTCTCCAAAATCGGAGGGCGCACCGATACGCTGCTTGAGGTCGTTGATCATATCGATAGTAACCACTTGCTGACTTTTGGCAAAGAGCGTGGACTGGAGCAACTCGCAGATACGCGCCTCCAAATCGGCCATCACCTCTTGACGCTCATCGGCGGAGAGGCGAAGCTCGATGTCCTGCAGATAGGACGACAACGAGAGATAAGCGTCGTTGTCGATATGGAACACTTGTCCATTGAGATTGATGGTTCGAGTCTCCTTCATAAGGGAATTATGAATTAAGAATTAAGTATTACGAATTTTGAATGAATTCATTCGGCGTTGGTAAGGCATTCGTTCGGTATTTGCCGCGATTCGGCTACGGGCGACGGGACAGGTTCGGCTACCGACGAGGGGACCGATTCGGCGGCAGGCGAGGGGACCGATTCCGCGGCGGACATGGCGACCTCGGCGGTAGGAGTGAATACCTCAGCGGCTGGTGAGGAGGCCTCGGCGGCGGAGTCTTCGGCAGAAGATGGGGTCGAGGCGGTGATGCCATTGATGGAACGGCTAATGGCGTCCCACTCTTGACGCAATTCGACGAGTAGGTTCTGTCCTGCTTCGGTAATTCGATAATATTTGCGAGGCGGACCGTCCTTCGACTCCTGCCAACGATACGCCAAAATACCGTTGTTCTTCATGCGAGTGAGAAGCGGATAAATCGTACCCTCGACCACCAACAAATCCGCCTGCTGCAAAGCTGCGAGAATGTCCGATGTATAGGCTTCCTCCGTGCGATGGATGATAGTGAGAATACAAAACTCCAACATCCCCTTCCGCATCTGACTTTTGATGTTTTCGACCACGATTATTTAATTAGGAATTAGGAATTAGGAATTAGGAATTATTCGATTCTAATTAATAATTAGGAATTAGGAATTATTCGATTCGGTTCTAATCCTTGATTTTTTATTTTCTATTCTTTTTGAGTTCCGGTTGGGCTCGGATGGGGTTGCATCAATTTTCGCTATTGGGCATGATAACAAGCAAAATAAGATACAAAATCAGACCCGGGAAGCAAGCAGAGAAAAGGGTTAGAATGGCATAGATTGCACGAACCAACGTCGCGTCAATATCAAAATACTCTGCCAATCCTGCACATACGCCCCCCAACATCTTGTTTTGAGAACGAGTAAGCTTTTTATTTTCCATAATTAATAATATGTGTTTTGAGTTAATAATTTCGTTGGGAACGATTGTTTCTTCGCTTTGGAGGAAACGATTGTTTTTTTTCGTTGGAAACGGTTGTGGTTCGATTTCCGTTGCAAAGGTACTGCTTTATTTACTACTATGCAATACAAAGTAGTAAAATTCCGTACTACCATCTTTATTTTGCAAAGTCTATTTTACAAAATAGAGGTATTTTGAGCAAAAAAAATGGGAAAAAGAGCCGCTAAGCGGCTGCGAATGCGTGATTTTTGTGAGATCCAAAAAATTCTTTCCATACCCGATGACGACTTGCGTCCATACAAAAAATCAAGAAACACGGCGGGGGCATTGCGGAAACAGAAAAAAATGCGTACCTTTGCCCCGAAAACACAAACAAACCGAATGAAAAGAAACACACTTTGGCTGGTGGGGCTACTTGTCGCCACGATGAGCTATGCACAGACACACGTTACCATCGCTGACCCCGCCAATTGGAAAACTTCCGCACTGAGCAGTTACACCGGACAGACCATTGTATTTGACCAACCGATGTACGTAGTGAATAACTACAATGGGCTTACCATTTCTCCACGACGGATATTTGCCGGCACCAATCAGGCACTGCCGCGCAGCACGGAATACAACAGTATTCTGTCGCTCAACGCCAACGGCACCATGACCCTGTCGGGCGTGTCGGGCTACCACCGCATGGGCGAAAAGATTTACAACCTGACGGTACAAGTGAGCAGCACGACGAGCCTGAAATACAAAAGCGGAGAGTTCCGCGGCAACACGCGTGCCGACCTCGAAGCGAGCCTGCCCGAATTGGGCGACTACCGCCTATTAGTCTGCACAATGAACTTGGAATACTACCTTGTGGAGAGCCTCGGCACCGGCTATGGGCCAGAAAACGAGGCACAGCACCAAAAACAACGCACGAAGACAAGCACGGCGCTCGCCAAGATAGGAGCGGACATCTTTGGATTAGTGGAGATAGAGCAAGGACAGAGTGCGCTCAAAGAGATAGCGCAAGACCTGACGACCAAAACAGGGCACTCCTATACGTATATAGACGACGGCGGCTCGGCAAGCGGGTCGTACACCAAGTCGGGCTATGTGTATCGCAGCGACAAGGTGCGCCCCTACGGACAACTGTACTCGAACAACGAGAAAGTGCAGAACCGCAAAAAAGTGCAGGCATTCGAGGAAATAGAAACGGGCGAGATATTTATCTTCTCGCTCAACCACTTCAAAGCCAAATCGGGCAGCGGCACAGGGTTAGATGCCGACCAAGGCGACGGGCAAGGGCAATTCAACTACTCGCGTACGCAAGAGGCGAAATCGGTGATACAACAGTATAACCGTCTGCGCACGCAGTACAAAGACAACGACTTGCTCATCATGGGCGACCTGAATGCGTACGGAAAAGAGGACCCGATAACAACCTTCACCGATGTGGGACTGATAGACCTGCACCGTGCATTCCACGCCGACAGCAGCTACAGCTACACCTTCCACGGACAGGCGGGCTATCTCGACCATGCGATATGCAACACCACGCTGCGCCCGCAGATAACGGGTATGGCGGTGTATCACATCAACTCCGACGAGTCCGACGACTACACGTACGACAAGTCGAACGACCAAACGATGTTCCGCTCGAGCGACCACGACCCCGTGCTGGTGGGTCTGAAACTCGACAAGACACAGACCGAGGCGACCACCGACCCTATTGTGAACAACTTCTCGGTGGTGGAGCAAGACGGCAAAGAGATGGTGGAATTCAACGAGTTTATCACCATCTACAACGCCTACAACGCTGACGAGAGCAGCTTCTACGCCATCTACACCCCGCAAGGCGTGCAGATAGACTACGGACAGATAGACACCACGCCGTATATCGTGAATATGCCCTCCGAATCGGGTATCTACATCGTGTATGTCTATACGCAAGGCAAAGTTTGGCAAAAGAAGATACTCGTGCCGTAAGGGGGAAAGATTAGCAGCGGCGATTGCTAATTGTTAACGCTTCGGCATCACAACGTACCGTCAAGAACAAGGTAAAAACAGGGAAAAAACAAGGAAAAGTAGTTCGTAGGTCGATTGTTAGCTAATGATAGAATACGCTGCATATTAATTGTTAATTGTTAATTGTGAATTAACCCAAGCCCTGCATGTTAATTGTTAATTGTTAATTTTTAATTGTTAATTGGTTCGTGGATTTATTTTCGCAAATAGAAAACCCGGAGCGGGAGGAGCTGTTGGCGCTGCGCCGAGAGCTGGAGGAACAGAACTATAACTACTACGTGCTGAACCGACCCGTGATGTCCGACCAAGAGTTCGACCAAAAGATGCGGCGGCTACAGGACTTGGAGGCGGCCTACCCCGACCTGTTCGACCCCAAATCGCCCACGCAACATGTCGGCTCCGACTTGGGCAAGAAGGGATTTGAGCAAGTGGTACACCGCTACCCTATGCTCTCGTTGGGCAACACCTACTCGCGCGAGGAGGTGGAAGACTGGGTACGAAAGCTGCCGCACGATGTGGAGATAGTCTGCGAACTGAAATTTGACGGGCTGAGCATCTCGCTCTGGTACGAGTACGGACGGCTGACCAAAGCCGTGACACGCGGCGACGGACAGAAGGGCGACAACGTGATAGACAACATCAAGACCATTCCGACCATTCCGTGGCAAGTGCAGGGCGAGGACATTCCCGAACACTTTGAGATGCGCGGCGAGGTGCTGCTGCCGTGGAAGAACTTCGAGCGACTGAACGCTGAGCGGGAGGAACAGGAAGAGCCTCTGTTTGCCAACCCGCGTAATGCGGCGTCGGGAACGCTCAAACTGCAAGATCCTAAGGAAGTGGCTCGGCGAGGACTGGATGCCTACTTATATTATATGCTCGGCGAGGACCTGCCTGCCACAACGCATTACGACCGGCTGCAGACCGCGCGGCGCTGGGGATTCCAAGTGAGCGACGCCATACAGGTGTGCCACTCGCTGGATGAAGTGATGAACTACATCGCCTACTGGGACACCGAGCGGAAAAATTTGCCTGTGGCGACAGACGGTATCGTACTGAAAGTGAATAGCTTAGCGCAACAAGCGGAGCTCGGCTACACCGCCAAGACGCCCCGCTGGGCCATTGCCTACAAGTTCCAAGCCGAACGGCAACTGACCACGCTCAGAAAAATAACCTACCAAGTGGGGCGCACGGGTGTGGTAACCCCCGTGGCGAATCTCGACCCCGTGCAACTGTCCGGTACGGTGGTGCAGCGGGCAACGCTCCACAACGAGGACTTTGTGCGCTCGCTCGACATCCGCGAGGGCGACCGCGTGTGGGTGGAGAAAGGCGGCGAGATAATTCCGAAGATAGTGGGAAAAGAAGAAGCCTCGACCTCCCCTACCCCTCCAGAGGAGGGGCTAACAGAGTCTATGGAAGCCCCCTCTCTGAGGGGGTTGGGGAAGTCGGAGTCGGAATCGGAGCCGTATACCTTCCCGACCGTATGCCCCGAATGCGGGACACCGTTAGTGCGCGTGGCGGGAGAAGCGGCGTGGCGCTGCCCAAACGACATGACCTGTCCGCCACAGATAAAAGGCAAAATGGAGCATTTTGTTTCGCGCAAAGCGATGAACATTGACGGATTAGGTGAGGAGACCATCGACCTACTCTATCAGCAGGGACTGCTCCACTCCATTGCAGATATCTACGACCTGCAGGCTGCCGATATCGCGCGGCAAGAACGGCTCGGCGAGAAATCGGCACAGAACATTCTGGCGGGCATCGAGGCATCGAAGCAGGTGCCATGGGCACGGGTGCTTTTTTCCTTGGGCATTCGTATGGTGGGAGAGACGACCGCCAAGAAAATTGCACGGCGATTCCCCTCGATAGATCTGCTACAAGCCGCCACCCGAGAGCAACTGATAACGGTGGAGGACGTGGGCGAACAGATAGCCGACAGCATCATCGCTTACTTTGCCGACGAGCGCAATCAACTGATAGTGAGGCGCCTGAGAGCCACAGGACTGCAAATGGAAGCCGGCGAAGAGAGTGCCGCCGTATCGGACCGACTCGCCGGGCAATCGATTGTCATTTCCGGCACCTTTGCACAGCACAGCCGCGATGAGTACAAAGCGATGATTGAGCAAAACGGTGGCAAAAACGTGGGCAGCGTGAGCAAAAAGACCTCGTTTATCCTTGCGGGCGAGAACATGGGCCCCGAGAAGCGCAAGAAAGCCGATGCATTAGGCGTGCGCATGGTAAGCGAAGAGGAATTTCTCGAAATGCTATCCTAAAAATAGGGAATTGTATGAATATACGCGAATGGAAATATCGGCGAGTGGCAAAGCAACAGGCCGCACGGCAAGTACGCTTCCCGCACTGGGACGGCATACGGCGGGTGCTGGTGCTGTACGATGCCGACGCTGAGGGAGCGGCAAAGGCGATTGAGGCGTGTCGGAGACGGCTGGCGCAAGAGGGGAAGGAAGTGCTTTGCATGGGCGTGAGTAAGCAAAAAGAGGTGCCCGCCGGCGATACCTACGACTGGATACTCGGCAAAAAAGATTTTACCTTCTGGCTTGGTCCGAGAAACGAAGTGGCGGCACAGCTGAAAGAGCAACATTTTGACTTGCTGCTCGACCTGACGCAGACGCCCTCGCTGCCGGCACGCTATGTGGCGCTGCTGAGCCAAGCGGATTTCAAAGTGGGCCGCACGGACAACGCAGAACAGACCGACGGGCTGCACGACCTGATGATACAGACCGAAGCGAAGGCAGACCCGACTTTCCTTTTTGAACAAAGTATACACTATCTAAAACAGATACGCAGCAATGACTGAACGACAAGAGCAGACACGCAAGGACTTGCACGGTTTAGGTACGGCGTTGGTAACGCCTTTTTCGGCAGAGGGGCGAGTGGATTTTGACGCACTCGGCCGACTGCTCGACACCCAACTGACCGGTGCAGTGGATTATTTGGTCGTGCTCGGGACTACCGGCGAGGCGGCTACGCTCAACGGAATAGAACGACAAGCCGTGCGAGAGTTTATCGTGCGCAGAGTGGCCGGGCGGCTGCCGCTTGTGCTCGGCGTGGGCGGAAACTGCACGGCGGCCGTGGTGGAGCAGCTGCGCACGCTGCGAGAGACCCTGCTGCAAGATTTTACGGCGATTCTGTCCGTCTGCCCGTACTACAACAAGCCCTCACAGGAGGGACTTTTCCAACATTTCTGCGCCGTGGCGGAGGCATCGCCCATCCCCGTGCTATTATATAATGTGCCCGGGCGCACGGGAGTGAATCTGCTGCCCGAGACCGTGCTGCGCATCCACGCGGCGCAACCGGACAAGGTATGCGGCATAAAGGAGGCAAGCGGGAAAATAGAACAGATCGAGCAGCTGATTCAGAAGGCGCCGGCGGACCTGCTCGTCATATCCGGCGACGACGGCATAGCCTGCGAGCTGATGGAAGCGGGAGCGGCAGGGCTGATATCCGTGGCATCGAATGCGTTCCCTGAGGCTTTTCACCGAATTGTACACGAAAAAGACCGCGAGCTACAGGCGCATTATGCGGAGATGGTTCGGCTCTTGTTCGGGGAAGGCAACCCAAGCGGCATAAAAACCGTGCTCGCCGAAAAGGGACTCATCGAGAATGTTTTACGGCTGCCGTTGGTGCCAAATTCGGAAGCGCTGCAGGCGGAGATACGGAACGAATTGAGACGGCTGTAGGCGGAGATACGGAAAGAATTGAGACGGCTGTAGGGCTGCGACGGAACGCTCAAGGGGCATTTCGTTTTTATTTAGCACACATCTTTTAGGACAGAGAAAACACATAGCGGGTTTTCTCTGTTCTTTTTTGTTTTTGTATTATGTTTTAGGGATTTCGTAAAGCTTTCTGATAGTTTGTAGATAGATTTCAAATCGTTGTAATTATAGTTTCCTATAGTTTCCATTTAGAAAGGAAATTTTAGGGCGGGGAATACTTGGTGGTTCGGA
>CAVHGD010000007.1:0-16261 GCA_963635385.1 Dialister sp. CAG:486
AGTAACAGCCACAGTTGACTCGAGTGTTTTCTATTCTAAATATGGGATTTCTTTTACTTATCCGAGTAACTATAAAATAACAGGTGAAGAAGTAGATAATAATGGGCTACTGAGTTTATGTTGTGAAGTGAAAGGAGGTGACATCTCCCAAATAGAAATTACAACTTTTACGTACGATATTTTTGTTGGGTTGTCTGAGAAAGAGATAAAATCAATATGCGTATCGACACTAGAGTCAGTGGAAGAGGAGTTGAGAGGAAATTTCGTTTACAAAAATAGTGTATTTAGTGATGTCTTAGTGGGGACAATTGGGAATATTCCGTGCTATCAAAAGACTTTTTCCTGCACATTTTTAGACTTCAGCTCTAGTGGTAGCATTAAGGCAAGCATTCTTGAACAAGGAAGAATGCTCATAACGATATCTCTATATGAAAATGGAAACTATAAATATACTTTAGATCAAATTGAAAAATCCATAAGTTTTGAATGATTTCATCATAAGTGAGTTCTTATAAGCAACAGAGGAAATTACACAAAAGAACAAAGGGTTGCCCCAAAGCAGCCCTTTGTTTTTTATTGCAGCGCATAATCGATAACCTCTTGTATATCACGCACATAGTGGAATTGCAACCCCTGCAGATAGCGTTCCGGAATCTCCGCCACATCTTTACGATTATCTTCGCACAGCACCAAGTCGGTGATACCCGCACGCTTTGCCGCAAGTATCTTTTCTTTTACCCCGCCAATCGGCAGCACTTTGCCTCGGAGCGTCATCTCCCCTGTCATAGCAATCCGTGGGCGCACTTTGCGGTGGGTGTAAGCACTCACCATAGCCGTTGTCATCGTAATTCCCGCAGAGGGTCCATCTTTAGGAATAGCACCTTCCGGCACATGCACATGCACCGATTGCGTATCGATGGCTTTTTGTGCAATACCCAACTGCTTAGCGTGTGCTTTGATATACCCCAAGGCAATAGTAGCAGACTCTTTCATCACGTCCCCCAAGTTGCCCGTCAAGGTGAGAGTAGGGGTTTTGCTCGGTGCGAGCGACACTTCGATAAACAGTATCTCGCCACCCACCTGAGTCCAAGCTAATCCCGTAACCACCCCGATATACTTATTTGTCTCCCACGATTCCCGCATATAGCGAGGTTGCCCGAGATAAGCAATCAAATCCTCTCGTGTGAGGCTAATAGTATAGCTTTCGCCCAATGCGATTTTGGTATCGATTTTCCGGCAGATAGTAGCTATTTGCCGCTCAAAATTTCGCACGCCTGATTCCCGCGTGTAATCATCAATAATGTGCGCAATGATATCTTTTCGAATCCGCAGTTGCGAGGGTTTCAACGCATGGTTAGCCAACTCTTTCGGGATTAAGTGTTTACGAGCAATCTCCTCTTTCTCTTCCTGCAGATACCCCGACATCTCGATAAGCTCCATTCTGTCAAGAAGCGGGCGCGGAATGGTATCTAAGGTATTGGCAGTAGCGATAAACAACACCTTGCTCAAATCGTAATCCACATCCAAATAGTTGTCGTGGAAGGTATTATTTTGCTCCGGGTCCAACACTTCGAGGAGAGCCGATGTAGGGTCCCCTCCATTGATACCCACCGTACCTATTTTGTCAATTTCATCGAGTACAAACACCGGATTCGAACTCTGCACCTTACGAATATTCTCGATAATTCGCCCGGGCATAGCACCGATATACGTACGACGATGCCCCCGTATCTCCGCTTCATCGTGCAATCCCCCGAGAGATATACGCGCATATTTCCTACCGAGAGCTGTAGCGATGCTCTTACCAAGACTCGTTTTGCCCACTCCCGGAGGTCCATAAAGGCAGAGAATAGGAGCGGTAACCGGGTGTTCCGTTTTCTCTTTTTCGGTGCGAAGACTCAGCTGGCGTTGTACGGCAAGGTATTCGACAATGCGCTCCTTCACTTTCTCCATCCCGTAGTGATTCGTATCGAGCACTTTTTTGGCATTCGCAATATCGTAATTATCCTCGGTATATTCCCCCCATGGCAAAGCCAATAGGGTTTCTAAATAATTCTGCTGCGTGGTGTATTCCGGCGAGTGGGTAGGGGTGTTTTGCAACTTTCTAAGCTCATTATCGAAGAAAGAACGAGTAGCGGGAGTCCATTTTTTGGTATCCGCTTTTGCCTTCATATCTTGCAGCACCTGTGCTCCCGTATCACCCAATTCTTTTTGAATTGTCTCCATTTGCTGATGGAGATAGAACTCCCGTTGCTGCTTATCAAGCTCCTCTTTTGTTTTTGATTTTATATCCTCCTGCATTTGCAGCACCTGCATTTCTTTGTTAAGCATTGCTAACAAATGAATGGCACGCTCACCGATGGAGTTGTCTTGCAAGAGCTGCTGTTTGTCCTCTATTTTGATATCGAAGTTAGTGCAAACGTAGTTGACAAGGGTAGGGGGATTGTTGATACTGCGGAGGGTAATTCCCGCTTCAGCAGGCATATTCTCCGATGCATTGAGGATAGCTTGTGCTTGCTCTTTCACACTGCTGACAACCGCAATAAACTCTTTGTCGTCCGTCGATGGGAACTCTTCCGGCAATTGACGCACCTTGGCACGAAGTCCGTTGTGTGGGGCTATAGATGATACGTCGCCCTGTTTAGAAGGTTCATGCTTGGTAGAAACATTCTCCTGCTTGTCGGAAGATATAAACTCCGTTGCCTCGATTCGTGTTAGTCCTTCGAGTATCACCATGAGCGTACCGTTCTGCATTTCAATGGTTTGCACCACACGAGCAGCAACACCCAAGGAGTATAAATCATTGCCTTGAGGCTCTTGCGTATCTTTTTCTTTTTGGCAAAAGACGGCAATGAGTTTCTCCTGCTTGTAGGCAGCATTCACCAATTCGACAGACTTCGGACGTCCCACAGCAATGGGAACCAACACATTGGGGAATAGCACCATATTACGCAGTGGCAGCACATCCAACACTTCGCCGTCATTGAGCGTAACATTATCCGCCACATCATCCTTTTGCAGCACCGACACAATCTGCTTTCGTTTGCCACTTGCTGCTTCCATATTATCGTCTTCGAGATACATTATAGTTTACTTCTAATTCTAATTTTTATTGTGTGTATTTGTAGACAATAGTCGAATGATTTTTCGTGTATTTGGGGGAGAAATTATCAGTGGAGTATATTCCATTAAATCCTATTTTACATAATATATATTATCCACATTCTGCTTGTACAGAAAAGTCTGGGTGTTTATCGACAAATATATTCAAATATAAACCAAATATTTTTTTGAATCTATTTGATTCAATATTTCGTTTATTTGGGAGAAAATTATTTGTGTGTTTGTCGACAAATATCGTGTGTAGTTAGAAACTCTTATCCAACTGTCACGGAAGAATCCGTTTTGCGGATAAGTCCTTTTAGCACATCTCCGGGTCCAAACTCATAGAACTCATTTGCACCTGCTGCAATCATATTCCGAACGGTTTGTGTCCAACGCACAGGAGCTGTGAGTTGTGCTAACAGATTGGCACGTATTTCTTCGGGTGCAGTATGTGGTTGTGCATCCACATTTTGAAATATCGGGCAATGCGGCGTATGAAAATCCGTCTTCAGTATCGCTTGCGCCAATTCTTTAGCTGCCGGCTGCATGAGCGGTGAATGAAATGCTCCCCCCACTTGCAGACGCACTGCACGCTTGGCTCCTGCTGCTTTCAGTAATTCACAGGCTTTCTCCACACCGGCAATAGAACCCGAGATAACCACTTGTCCCGGACAATTGTAGTTAGCCGCTACCACAACGCCATCCGTAACTGTTTTACATAATTCCGCCACTTTCTCATCTTCCATACCCAATACTGCAGCCATCGTACCCTGCTCTATTTCGCAAGCGGATTGCATAGCGTGTGCACGCTGATTGACTAACAATAGCGCATCCTCAAAACGAAGTGCCCCTGCTGCTACCAAGGCTGCATATTCGCCCAAGCTATGTCCTGCCACAAACGCAGGATGTTCGGTTGTTTGCATACGAGCTGCCACCACAGAATGCAGAAATACAGCAGGTTGCGTCACAGCCGTTTGCTTCAAGTCTTCTGCTGTACCGTCGAACATTACATCCGTTAGACGAAATCCCAACAGTTGATTGGCTTTTTCGCATAGTTCGCGAGCTTCCGGAAAGGCATCATACAAGTCACGACACATTCCGGTATATTGGGCACCCTGCCCGGGAAATACAAAAGCTTTCATATATATATTGTTTAGTAGTTTATGCGTTTATTGTTTTATCGGTTTATTGTTTTATCGTTTATGCGTGGTTGAGTATTGTTTATCAGTTAATCCGTTTATCGGTTTATGCATGGTTGAATGGGGTTTATATAGTTGAGGAGTTAACCCACCCGATAATGCATTAACGATTAATTAACGGCAATTAACGGAGAACCATGGCAATGCCGGAGTAAAAAAGATATCGGCATTATACGGAGAAATAACTTGCAAAGATACACAAAAAAAGCGGATACCACAATATGGTACCTTATTTCGTTGCTACGCCACCGTATACACGCACTGTTTTTCCGATATCTCAGTGTGTGAAAGTCTCGTAGGTATTGTCCGTGTAATATACTGTTATATGGTCGATTTGTTTCGACGCAATCGGGATTTGAATAGGGGTAGCATTGGTATTCGTGGCAGTGGGTGAAGTAGTCGTATTCGGAGCCGTTTTTGTCGGTTCTTCCTTCGGTGCTGCTAAGGCAGGCTCCTCTTTTGTGTTGTCAAAAAGCGTCAAGTTGGGTGTCTCGTTGGTGGGGCGATACATACTGCCAATACCGAGTATCAACCAATCGGAAGAGATAGTACGGTAACAATTCAGTACTTTTTGCAGCACTTCAAGACTTGGCTTGTTTCGCCCGCCCATGATGTTAGAGATGGTACCCGCTTGTATACCCACTTCCTGAGCAAACTGTTTGGCATTGATGCCGAGCGTGGCAATAATTTTCTCTAATCGCTCTCTTTCGTTCATATTTTTACGGCTATTTAAGGTGGTAGAACAGTGAATTTGAGCTGCAAAGATATGAAAATAAATCCACATACACAAATAGCAAATGTAGTTTTCCATACAAACATTCTAAGTTGGTGCAAATATACAATTGTGTAATTCATAGTTGTGATAGCTAGAATACACATACCTATTAGTACGCAACGGAATACGCTTTTTTAGTTTATGTATATTCTACTATCGGCTGAATATGAACAAGTTGCATTCTAAAATATACAATAAATAGAGTGTAGAATAGCCATTGCATATACCGACTGCATACTATACGCAATACTACTTGAAGTGATATTTGTATCTATTGAAATTCAATGCAATACAATGCATAATATCGGTTTATAAATAGATTGTATACCTGTCCGATATACCGCAGTTAGTGCCTATTCATGAGTTGGATTCTATTTTTTCAAACGTGTATAGTCGTGTTGCACTTTTGTGTATTAGTATTGCTATATCTGTGAATTTATCCACTAAAATATTTGTGAGGTGCATCGATTTGCCTATATTTTGCAATTCACACTTGTATTATATACCATTTTATTTCTCAAACGAAGACTCCCCTATTCCACTCCGATTTTGTTTTTTATATTTGCACCTGTGAGAAATAATTTGTTCAGGTAGCAAAAATATAGTATCTTTGCTGCAAATAAAAAAACTCTCAACCCATGGAAGAACTACCCACGAACCCGGCAATGCTCCTGAGCGTCATCAATATGAAACTACGTGACGAATACCCTTCATTAGATGCGCTCTGTGATGACATGAATCTGTCCAAAGAGGAGCTACTTCATACAATGAATAGTGCAGGATTTGAGTATAACCCCACCGCGAATAAATTTTGGTAAGATAGAATTTACAGAATGTGTTATGACTTACGAAGAATACCTACAGCAAGAACAAACGGCAATGGATGAGGAACAGAGCGACGACTGCTGTTTCCTTGAATACCAACCCGAAGGACAATTTGTACGGGGACATTAGTTGTCCGCTAACCTTATATTGAATTGGAAACCAATACCGAATATGGCAGCAAGTTTATTTAACAGATATATGTGGCTCGTGGATACGATATATTCTGCGGGGCGAATTACACAAGAATGTATCAACGAGCGGTGGAAACACTGCTCCTATAACGACAAGCAAGAACCATACATCCCCCGTCGAACCTTTATGACGTGGCGGAACGAAGTGGAAGAACTATTCCACATTAACATTGTTTGCGACCGTTCCACCAATGAGTATTACATTGAAAACAAGGCGGATATCGAAAACAATATGCTACAGCAATGGCTACTCAATGCGTTTACGGTATCGAACCTGCAAAGCAATAGCGAAGACATTCGAGAGAATATCATTCTCGAGGAAGTACCCTCAGGGACACGCTATTTGACCATGATAATCGATGCCATCAGAGAACGACATGTGCTGCAGGTAACCTATCAGCGGTTTGACGAGGCAGAACCCCACCGAATGATGCTCAAACCATTTTGCCTGAAGATATTCAAGCAGCGTTGGTATGTGGCAGGACGTAGTTCGGACCATAACTTGGAAATCCGAATCTATGCCTTGGATCGTATGCATGATGTGAAAATATTGGATACTACCTATAAGATACCCAAATCCTTCAGCGCAAAGCGATTCTTCCGTAACTATTATGGAGTCTTTGCCGGTGGTACCGAGAAACCCGAATTGGTTCGAATCAAGATATCACCCAAAGGAGCCTGCTATCTCCGTTCGCTCCCCCTGCATGCTTCCCAGAAAGAAATAGAACGCACCGATACGTATTCCATCTTCACATACTATTTGGTGCCTACACTCGATTTTGTACAAGAACTACGAACCCATGGTGCACAACTGCAAGTACTTTCCCCCGAATCGCTTGTGGAATCGTTCCGTGCTTTAGGCAAAGCCTACCGCAAACTATATAAAAAGCCCAAGGAGGAATCCGAAACAAAATGATAAGAAAAGCCAAGCAATAAAAAATGCCGTTCCTGATTGTATCAAGAGCGGCATTTTTGGTATCGTGGCTATGTGCAAGTCAACAAACCATAAGAATGGCAATCAGTACGACAATAGCCGGAGTAGCCAGTATAATAGAATCGAAACGATCCAACACGCCACCGTGTCCCGGCAGGAAATGTCCCGAGTCTTTTACACCTATGGTTCGTTTCATAAGGCTTTCTGTCAAATCACCTAATGTGCCAAAGATAACCACCACCACAGCAAAAATGGCTGCTACCATATAGGTATGATGAGCCGTGATATGGTAAAAGAAACCGCAATAAGCTAACAACATACTGCAGGCAATGGCGGTAATGGCACCACCTACTAACCCTTCCCACGACTTCCCCGGGCTGACACGAGGAAACATCTTATGATTGCCTCCCTTGCGCTTACCGGATAGACTACCGACACAATAAGCTCCTGTATCATTTGCCCATATCAAAATAAACAACGCTAACAAGAGATGCCAATCCCAAAGCATCAGGACACTCATCAAGCAGAAAGGAACGGCTATACATTGACTCACAAAGAAATTCCCCCAATTGGCTATCGGATTTTGGGATTTGCGAAACAATTCGGAGATAATCTCCACTGCCATAAGGATTATATACAACAGAACAGCCACTCCACATAGAACAATAGTTGAATTGGGAATTTCTTTTACATTATATGCATACCAAGCGGGACAAGACACAAAAAAGAGAAGCCCTGCCGATATGGAAGAGAGTATGGACAAGAATCTATCCGAACCCACCAAGTGATGGTATTCATACACCGCCCATATCGTAATAATGGCAAATAATGCACTGTAAATCAAATAATACGACCATTCACTAAGGACAATAGACGCCACAATAACTGCCACAAAGACAGCTCCGGACAAAGTTCGTTGTAGTAAGTTTGACATTTTATTTTCGAATTAGTTTTGCAAAAGTACGAAAAATATTATACCTTTGCAAATAAAATGTGTAATTATGGAAAATAACTCGATTGAATGGAGCATGATGGACGCCGAAGAGCGTGAACATGTGGAATATATTTGGAACTTGATTCCCGAAACCGATAGAAACGGAATGACACAATCCGATATACTCGAAGTATTAGACACGTTAGACGACTATTTGGAGGAGATAGGATTACTCGTGGTAGATGAGCAAAGCGGTGAAGCCGAATATTTGGATGGAGATATCGACGAGTCGGAGCAATTCCAATATATAATGGAAGAGCTGCGCAATCGGGGAACCCAATTAACCTCAGAGCAGGTACAGCTGATATTGGATGGTGATTTGCAATATGGCGTAGAAAACGGCTATTACGCAGAGGAAGACTAAACCATGTTACTCAAGCTACTGAGCAAAATACCCAGTCGGGTGCATTATCGTATTTCCGATTGGCTGCTATTCCCCACTCTATATTATATAATTCGTTACCGTCGAAAATTGGTAGCGAAGAATTTACGTTTGTCTTTTCCGGAAAAAACAGCGCAAGAAAGAAAACGATTGGAAAAACAATTCTATCACTTCTTAGCCGATGTAGCGGTGGAGATGGTGTATGGGTATGGGGCATCGGAGGAGGAAATGGCACAACGAGTTGTGTTCCACAATCAAGAAGCCCTATTGCAATTGGTGGAGCAGTCGGATAGTATTATCTTTATGTTAGCGCACTTAGGCAATTGGGAATGGCTCACACGCTACAATCTCCGGTTGGAAACCGTGCATGCACAGTTGGCGAGTGTGTATCGCGAACAGAATAATCAACACATCAACAAGTCCCTTCGGGATATGCGTAGCCGCTGGGGCGGTATTCTTATTGAGAAACGAACGATTCTCCGGCAGCTGCTGCTTCTCCGAAAACAGGGACAAAAAATAGGACTTGGATTGATTTGCGACCAAAAGCCTCGTCCGGAAGTGACTCGACTTTGGACTCTATTTTTACACCAAGAAACGGGGTTCTTAGACGGCGGTGAGGTATTGAGCAAGAAATTCAACTATCCTGTAGTATATATCTATATGCGTCGCCCTAAGCGCGGATACTACGAGATTACATTTGATATCATTACCGATACACCCCAAGAGACGGCGGAAAATGAGATAACCTTGCAATATGCCCAACGGTTAGAACAAAATATATTAGACCAGCCGGAGATATGGCTTTGGACGCATAACCGGTGGAAATGGGCACGCCCTCAAGATAAACCTCTACAATAAAAAAGCTATGCGTTGCAGCGTCGTTATATTGAATTGGAATGGAGCCAAGATGCTTCAGCAGTACCTGCCGAGTGTGATTGCCTATACGAGCGATTGTCCCAATACAGAAATTGTTGTGGCAGACAATGGTTCGACGGATGAATCCTTGCAGGTGCTTCGAGCAGAGTTTCCTTCGGTTCGACTCATCGCATTCGACAAAAATTATGGTTTTGCCGAAGGATATAACAAGGCGATTTCGTTAGTGGATAGCGAATATGTGGTACTGCTTAATTCGGATGTGGAGGTAACCCCGAATTGGCTTGCACCTATGCTTGCCTATTTAGAACAGAATAGTGACGTAGTGGCAGTGCAGCCTAAAATTCATAGTTGGTTGCATAAAGAACGATTTGAGCATGCCGGTGCTGCGGGAGGATATTTGGATGCATTGTGCTACCCCTTCTGTCGAGGGCGATTGTTGAGCTATGCAGCAGTAGATACCGGGCAATACGATAGCATTACGGATGTACTATGGACATCGGGAGCTTGTATGTGTATTCGCCGAGATGTCTATACAAAAGTGGGAGGATTGGACGGAGAGTTCTTTGCGCACATGGAAGAGATTGACCTCTGTTGGCGACTCAATTGTCGTGGGTATCGATTGGTGTGCCTACCCGACTCTATTGTTTATCACTTAGGAGGCGGAGCGTTGAACTATGAAAGCCCCCGTAAAACCTATTTGAATTTTCGCAACAATCTACTGATGATATACAAGAATATGCCTGCGAATAGGTTGTGGGGGGTATTGTCCTTGCGCTTCGTATTAGATTATGTTGCTGCCTTACAATTGTTGGTGACAGGCAAACCGAAAAATGCATGGGCTGCCGTTCAAGCACGTTGGGACTATCGGCGTATGCGTAAACACTTTGCCCCTAAACGAGCCGAGAACATGGAGCGATTGCGCACTCCTATTCCTTTGGGGATAAAATCCCGTTGTATCTTGTGGGATTTCTATATCAAACGAAAGCGTGAATAAAAAACGCCCCTTCTATCTACATGAATATAAAAAGAATGCTGCACCCCCAAGGATGCAGCATCTGTTTATTTGGTATTTATCTTATCGTAGGTATTTTGCCGTGTCGGGTCTATGTCCATCAAGAGTTCATACACCGATTTTTTTTCAGCCTCAGTACCTTGTTGGAATATATTGACTAACTCATCCGCCTTGGCATCCAAGAAAGTATTGATAACATACGTTGCCGGACGCGCTCGGTTGGCATCACGCAGCACACTCATACCATTGGCTATTCGTGCTCGCCCGTTAGCCACATTTGCCTGCATCTCATCCAATCCCAATCGGTGATACTCATAGAAATAGGAACGATATCCTTTGAATGCCTCGTCCATTAGATTGCTAATGAGAGCATATCGATTTCGGTTGCTATCAAAAGCGAGCCAACCTTTCTGCTCTAAGCTTTCCATCGAGGCAGAACGGCAAAGCGATACAATGTCTTCGCAGGTTTGAAAGTAAGGAGTTCCCCCCATTCGGGAAAAAGAATCCATATCATAACCAATGATTAGATAGCAATAGTATGCCAACATGGCAGTCAGGTTGGTTGTAAACTGGCTCTGTTGGTACTCAATGCGCTCGTATTCTTGGTAGGTAAAGTTGAAGTTGTTGTCCTTGAAGTTAATCAAAGGAGAAGTGTAGCTTGTATTATATACAGGACGGCGACTCTGCAGTTGCATTTCGCACGTATAGAAATTGTCGGAAACAGACTTAACGATAATCATCATACTACATTCAATCTTCTCTCGCTCCAAGAAAGTCATATTCGTCCATCTGTTTTGGTTCATGTATTCCTCAATACTCGTTTTTAGGGTATTGAAGACGGACTTATTGCTTCCTTCAATCTGGTCAGAATTGATGGTAACCGTACAATTCAGCTCCTGTGCCTGAGCAGAAACGGAACACAGGCACAGCATTAGACAGAAAGGAAGGACGAAACGACGATAAGAAGAGGACATAGCGTGCGATTATTGTTCGATAGATAAGATATTTCCTGTTTTCGTATTAAAACGAATGTGTGGATGTTGCGTACCGGTAAATAAGTCTCGTGCAAGGGGAACTGCAATACCAAACTGTGCAACGGGCACATTGCGTTCTGTCAGAACTTCTCCCCGATAGGTAATCGAGATGTTAGCACTTCCCGGGAGGTTATAATATAGTTGGGACAATGCCGATACTTTCTTATCGTTTTGCCCGTTACCGGCGGATAAGATTTGTTTTCGAGCAGCGACTGTAAGCGTGAGCGGATATGCCGTAACATCCTCCTCGGCAGTAACTCCATTCTCTTCCGAAAAATAAAGCAGTGCTTTCTCTTCACTTTTTGTGGGAGTGTACAAAATTCGCTTATGGAGTTGTTTTGTCGTGTGTTTCCCGACAAACAGCGCTACTAATTGATTTTCCTGTTTATCCAATTCTCTCAGTACTCGCTCCATCGCCTTTCCGTCAGCCGGTGCATGCTCTATCTCCCCGCTGAGCAAGTACATACGAGTTTCACGAATTCGATATATCTGTTTAGCGGCTCCGTCCGCTTTTTGCTCCAATGTGGGAGCTGCGATTTGCTCTTCTTGCAAAGGCATAACCGTCTCCATCGAATAGGACACTTGTGGTTGCTTGGGTTGTGCTTTGGCGGTAGATTTGCTTGGAACGGGTTGCTCCACATTATATCCATAGAGTAACCCTTTGTCTGTCAAACTCAGCAGCTGAATAGAGAGCCCCTTCTCGGGCACCACTTTATAGGCACGCGTATAGTCCGCAACGGTATGGGTATGCGATTTTACTCCAATCAGTTGATATTGGATGTGCTTTTCTTGTATAGCCTCTTGAGCGCCTAAGTATTTCTCCGCAAAGTGGCAAAATGGTCCGGGTTCGAATGTCTCTTCGATATATTCTATATCGAATTCGAACTGTGTTTCCGGCATGTAATATACCATAGCGGCTTCATTGTCTTGTACAATCTGTGCTTGCACCATACAAGCCACACAGGCTATAGCAGTAAGGATAAATGAACGTTTCATATCATTATGATTTTTATCGGTTAGTCAAATAAAATATTGTATTGTTATATTACTGAAAATAAATAGGTTATGCTATTTTATAGTGATATACGAATAGGGTTGCTATTCCATATTTTCCATGCCTCTTCGGCTTGATTATATAGCATTTCCAAACCATTTTTTATGCGGGCACCTTGCAGTCGCCCTTTCTGTAGAAACAAAGTCTCTTCCGGATTGTATACGCAATCGAATAACAAATGACGTTGGTTCAACCATTGGTATGGTATAGGCGGACAAGTGTCAATGTTCGGGTGCATACCCAATGGCGTGCAATTTACCAAAATAGTGTATTGGGCAAGGACTTCTTGGTCTATTTGTTGGTAGCTAAGAATATGTTCGTTTGCGGGAGTACGGCTAACCAAAGTCGTTTCGATGCCCAACTTATGCAAGCCATATACCACCGCTTTGGCTGCCCCACCCGTTCCCAATACGAGAGCCTTCTTATCTGTAGGGAGTAATAGAGGGCGTATCGAGCGCATAAATCCCAAGCAGTCCGTATTGTAGCCGACATGCTGATAGATAACATTTACCGCACCTATCTTTTGGGCTGTATCATCCAAACTGTCGAGAAATGGAATTACGGTTTCCTTGTACGGGATCGTAACATTCATGCCGTCTAATGTGTCTATCATACGGCGAAGGGTTGGATTTTCCTTTCCTTGACACGAGAAAGTATCCGGGGCTAACGGAAATAAAGTATAGTCGGCAGCTATATGTTCCGTTGCAAACTTCTCCGTAAAATAGCGGGCAGAGAAACTATGTCCCAGCGGATGTCCTATAATTCCAAAGTGTCGCATACGAGGTATGATTACCAGTTGTTTATGTTGAATAACGCCTACATATTTGGGCGAGGTAAATGTTTTGCCCCCAATACCTCGTTGTAGTGCATCATATAGTTTTTGCGGTTCCCGAAAGCCATATCGGCGAATCCGTTCGTAAAATTGCACATAGCGGGCTTCGCGTGTATCCTCACCTTCTATCATATCGGTATAGCCCTGCATATAACGAGCCGTGGCAGCTATATTCTCAATCTCCGATTTGCTGTACCCACTCAATTCGTGGCGTATGGCATTGCGTGCGATGGACGTATCTTGATTGGTGGAATCCACTACCCAATTCAAACCGCACTTGTTGTGCAAATAGTATTCGATGTAGTCCCGAGTTGTGCAAAGCAGCGGACGGATAATCGGAGCAGAATTCGGCTCTACCGGATTGACAGACAGAGGACGCATACCGCATAGTCCGCGAATACCGGTACCTCGCTTGAGATTGAGCAATAGTGTTTCGGCTTGGTCATTTTGGTGGTGTGCCACGGCAATCGCCACGCAATGTTGTTCGGCTGCCAATTGGGCGAACCACCGATACCGTAGTTCCCGTGCCGCCATCTCTATACTCAATCCTTGCGAAAGTGCATATTGATTGGTGTTAAAATCATTTACATAAAGTGGTACTTGAATATCGGAACACAAGGATCGCACAAATTGTTCATCCCGCATACTCTCCTCTCCGCGCAAGTGAAAATTGCAATGCGCCACTACACAATCATACCCTGCCCGATGCAATACATCCAATAGTGCTACACTATCCGCTCCACCGCTAACGCAAACCAATACCTTATCACCACGGTGCAATAATTGCTCGGTTTCTATATATTTTTGTACGCGACGTAACACGAATATCGATTAGAGATTCTTGGTGGATAGTTGCTCCAAATCTACAAGGTGATTCACTATGGCATAGATAGTAAGCCCCGCAGTAGAATGAATATTGAGCTTGCGCGTTATGTTCTTACGGTGGGTAATGACGGTATGAGTAGAGATACATAGCACATCGGCTATCTCCTTATTACTCAACCCCTTAACCAACTCTATCAGCACATCTTTCTCACGGTCGCTCAGCTCCTCTACGGGTGCAGCATTCGTTGTTTTTGAGGCATTGCGACGTTTTTTGTCCAGCGCAATGGCAGGTACCAAAATGTCGTCTTCGATGGCGCAATGGGTGGAGAAGTCTTGCTCAATGTCAAACATATCGTTCATAACATCAATAATGGCGTAGGTATGTTTGACATCGTTCGTTTGATTGGGGTAATACTTGATGATCATATTCTTGATTTCCGAGAACTTCGAGGCAATGTTCAAGTCATCTTGTGTGTGTTGTTCCAGCAGTCCCTCGTTCTCATGCTCAATATGCGTGCGAATCTCCTGCGAATACTCATCGTAGAAACGAAGTATCAGCATCGGTATTTGGCTCGATGTGTCAGCCGGATTGATGGCTTCAATCAAGTCTCGACGAATACGAGGCAATTGAAAATCAAGAAAATAGGCATGCGCATTGCGCAGATACATTCGGAGCGTATCTATATCGATATCCTCCAGATTGGTGGTGGATACGTGGTCTATCTTATAGTTGACGACTGCCAAAAAGGTTTGACTATGCACACCATGCTCGTGGCATACCTCTTCGATGCTTTTTTCACCAACCCCCATAGTCAGCCCGAAACGACTAATGATACGGATAGCATCCGGTTCTTTAGCCATCAGTTCGCACATCTTGTCTTGTAATCTATACATCATATTTCTCCTTCGTATAAAGTCGACAAAATTACTTCTTTTTATGCAAATATGCAAGCCGCATTGTCTTTACTCATTGGGGTATGCAGCGTGGAAGGCGGCAAGACGACGGTCGAGTTCTTCGTATTGGTCATCTCGGATAGATGATGCACAGCCGCGCATACCCTCTCGTTGTGCGCCTGTACTGCCAAGCGCTATAGCAGATACTCCGAAGTAAATCAACTTATTAAGCAGTTGCTCGCCCGTCCAGTCCTGATAGCCGAAAGTAAAGAAGAATCCGTCACCAACCGCCTGTCCTTCAGCATCTTGGTCATACACCACATGGAACCCATTGCGCACCATAATCTCTTTGATGCGTGCCGCACGGCGGGCATACTCGCGGGTGTTTTCCACAAACTGTATCTTTCCCTCACAGGCAGCAAGAAACATAGCCGCCATAGCGTATTGCACCGAGTGCGTAACGCCCGACGACAGGCTGTACAATATGATATACACAAAGTTACGCAGGAATTGCCCGTCGTTGTGATAGCGTTCGCCCAAGCTCGGGAAACAGGTGTGTGCAAGGTGCGGATTAATGGCCACGATAGCACCTCGTTGCCCAGCGTACGAGAACATCTTCGAGCAGGAGATAACATGCACGCATTGGTCGGTATAACGCCCCACAGAGGGTTGATAGGGCGGCTTGTAGGGGGTGCCTCGTTGCTCTCTGAAATCCATATTGAGATAGGCTAAGTCCTCGATTACCAGCACATTATACTTGGTGGCAAGTCTGCCGATTATCTCCAATTCTTTCTCTGTCAAGCACATCCACGACGGATTGTTTGGGTTGGAGAATAGCATGGCGGCAATACGACCTGTTTTGAAATGACGTTCCAATTCCGCCTCGAGTTTATCACCACGAAAGTCCGCCACATCAAATTGGTCGATACGCACACCGATGACACGGCATTGCTGTTTCTGCACGGGGAAACATGGGTCTATAAACAACACCGTATCACGCTCTTTGTCCAACTGCGACATAGTGAGATTGAGTGCAAAAGCAGCTTGCATACTGCCCACCGTTGGGACAATGCAGTCTTCGGGGATGTCCAATCCGACAAAGGCACGTACAAACTCACTGCCCCAATGTTTGACTTCCGGAATGCCCGTAATGACAGGGTAATGTGCAGCACACCCTTGGAGCAGTGCCTCGTGTTCTGCCTCAATACCAATCTGCTCTGCCGGCAGCCCCGGTTCGCCTAACTCCATGTGAATGAATTCGGTACCTGTCGCTTGCTCAATGTCTTTTACCACACCGACTAACTGACGAATGCTTGCGCAGCCTAACTC
>CAVHGD010000007.1:16271-48018 GCA_963635385.1 Dialister sp. CAG:486
GCCTAACTCGTGCGCATTACGCAGACCGAAATCGTAACAGGTTTTGTCTACGAGTTGTTTATCCAAAGGAAACATACTATATGGATGTAAGGGTTCGTATTCCAAATTTGTGTCGCCAAAACGACGCACAAAGATACATTTTTTCTTTGACATACACAAATCATTTTGTTTTGCCACAAGATACATGCATACAAGCCATACTCAAATTATGTGTGGCGTAATGAATTGGATTGTATCGCCTTGCCAAAGTCGGATAATGGTGTTTATGCGTTTCCGTATGGTGGTTTTGTGGCGTATATCTCGGATGAATTTACCAAACACTGCCCTAACACTCCCCTACCTCTACCACTTTTTGTACTGCTTTTCAAGCGATTATGTGTTGGGATTTTTTACGAATGTAATCTATAATGACATAGAGTTTGCCTATATACCATAAAATGTGTAACTTTGTGGGACTTTTACAAAAATGACTGATAATCCCTACTAACCCACCATGGACGCCACCGAAGAACAATGGACTACCATCATTAAGCCGAAAGATAAGCTGCTAAGTATCGATTTCAAAGAGATTTGGCGCTATCGAGACCTAATGATGTTGTTTGTTAAACGAAATATCATCACTCAATACAAACAGACTATTTTGGGTCCGCTTTGGTATTTGATACAACCGCTCATGACCACTGTGATGTATATGGTGGTATTCGGAGGAATTGCTAAAATATCAACCGATGAGATACCCCAACCCCTATTCTATTTGGCGGGTATCAGTTTTTGGCAATATTTTTCCGATTGTCTAACCAAGACGAGCAATACGTTTGTAAACAATGCCGGCATATTCGGAAAAGTCTACTTTCCGCGCTTAATTACTCCACTAAGCGATGTTATCAGCAATTTGGTACGTTTCGGGATTCAATTTGGACTATTCCTTGTAGTCTATCTTTACTATGTCTTGTTTACCGATGTTACCATACACACCAATTGGTATGTATGTCTTTTGCCGCTGCTGATACTGATGCTTGCAGGCTTGGCTCTCGGTTTTGGCGTGTTGTTTTCCAGTCTGACTACCAAATATCGTGACTTGCAGCTGTTGCTATCGTTCTTTGTCAGTCTGTGGATGTATGCAACGCCGGTTATCTATCCGCTTTCTACCATTACCAACCCCAAGTTGCAGCTCATTATGCAGCTGAACCCGCTAACGGGGATTGTCGAGTTCTTCAAATACGGAATGCTCGGAAAGGGCTGCCACGAATGGTGGATGTTGGGCTATAGCTTTGTATTTATGGTTGTGCTTCTATCGGTAGGAATTGTGGTATTCAACAAGGTGCAACGCTCGTTTATGGACACGGTATAAGTCTGAATCCCCATCCTATTCCCCTCTCCGATATAAATCATAACGTGATGAAATTACTACCGAATGCCAAGATAAATTTAGGATTACGCGTCATTCGCAAACGAGAAGATGGTTATCATGATTTGGAAACCATTTTCTTTCCAGTGTATGGGTTGCATGACGAGTTGGAGATTGTAGAAAGCGATTCTTTCGTTTTTGAACAAGACGGATTGGCTATAGATTGCTCCCCGGAAGACAATCTGATATTTCGTTGTTATCGCTTAATGCAAAATCAATTTCCCCAAATTGGACCCGTTAAGATACGCTTCCGCAAGAACATTCCATTTGGGGCAGGTTTAGGCGGAGGAAGTAGCGATGCCGCCAACACCGCTATTGCGCTAAACGAATTATTCCGATTGGGGCTTAGTAGGGATGAACTTGCAGCGATAGTACGACCGCTCGGAGCCGATTGTCCGTTTTTTATATACAATACTCCCTGCTATGCTGAAGGTATCGGGGATAAACTGACCCCTGTAGAGCTGTCTATCAATGGATTGCGACTTATTTTGGTAAAGCCGGACTGCGGAGTGAGTACGCGTGAAGCCTACCAAGGCATAGTGCGACATCCCGAAGTGAGTGGTGCTATACGCCATGCTTTGCAATCCGGCACGGACTTCAAAAATCTATTTCCTCTGTTAGTCAACGATTTTGAAAAAACCGTTTTTTCGATTCACCCGGAGATAGCAAACCTAAAAAAAAACCTGCAAGACGCAGGTGCTATCTATACCGCTATGTCCGGTTCCGGATCAACTGTTTTCGGATTGTTTGAAAACAATACGGAAAGTCGAACCAACGCCCGGCTTACTGTTTTTGAGAAACAATTTGCCTCGATGATACTCTTCGACAATACGCTTGGCGAGTGGTAACCCTAATCCCCACCCGCGCGATTTCGTGGTAAAGCCGGGTTGGAATATATGTCGTTGTGTACGCTTGTCCATTCCCTTGCCATTGTCTGTAACATCAATGATAACCTCGTTGTTGGTCTGCTGCAGCGAGACGACTATTTGTCCTTTACCCTCCATAGCATCCACAGCGTTCTTCAGTAGATTTTCAATCACCCATTCAAACAACGGCACATTGAGCATTACACGGCACTCGGTGTCGGGCAGTTGTTCTATGATTTGTACCTTACTCGATATGCGTAGTCGCATATAGTTTATCGAATCGTGTAGAGGCATTATTATGTCCGAAGATGTTATTTCCGGCTCACTGCCTATCTTAGAAAAACGGTCGGTTATGGTTTGAAGTCGATTGATATCTTTCTTCATTTGCGGAATAAGTTCATCCGACGGATAGCGTTCTGCCAACAGCTCTTGCCATGCATTCAGTGAGGATATCGGTGTACCTAATTGATGTGCAGTTTCCTTGCTTAATCCGGCCCATAATCGATTCTGTTCGCTGCGTTGTGCGGTAAGTAGGGCTACAACGGCAATAGCGATAAAAATCAGTATCAAAAGCGATTGAATATAAGGCACATAGCGCAACTGCCGAAGAAGAGTGGATTCGTCATAGTAAATGTATTGGTTTGTGTGTGGCGCAACGTATAGCTCTATAGGTCCATTCAATGTGCGAGGGTCGGACACCGGTTTCGAAACATTGCGGCTGGACAACACATCGCCTTGTTCGTTGAGCATATAGACCGGAATGGTCGTATTATTCTCGATAATCGTACTGATAAAATCAATATCCGTATCTTCATCTGCCAAAATCAACTGACGGGTTGCTTCTGCCCATACAGACATATTCTTCTGTTCCTCCAACGACAAGCGATGTGCCAGACTATTGGTAAACAGGACGGACAAAAGTACGATAACAAATGCCACAAGAAGTACAAGCGTTCCGATATTCTTTCCACTCATAGTATATTCATTTTTGATGCAGCAAAGATAGTGCTTTTCGTTGGATTGTACAAGCCTATTTATCGTAACGGCTAGAAAAAGAAAACGCATCCGTATACAAAAAAGACACCTTATGCGTAATGATAAAGTGTCTTTTTGCTATACAAGCAAATCAGTTATTGAATCAAACCGCCTCCGACAACCAATCCGTCCTTATAGATTACAAGCGATTGCCCGGGTGTGGCACCCCATACCGGTTGTTCAAACGCGAGCGAAAGGGATGCCTGCTCAGTATTCATATCCTGCATAGTCAGCTGTGCCGGAATAGCAGGCGACTTGTAGCGTATACGAGCTTGTACCGATGGCGATTCACGCAACCATTCTGTGTCGCGGATACGAGTCTGTGTGGCGGTAACCTGTGTGGTATATAGGTCGTCGTGAGCACCTAAAGTCACTTCGTTAGTCGTAGCATTGATATGGGTTACAAAACGAGGCGAACCTAATGCAATGCCGAGTCCCTTGCGTTGACCAATTGTGTAGTTACAGAAGCCCTCGTGTTGCCCCAATCTATTACCATTCGCATCGATGTAATTCCCCGGTTCTACCTGTACTCCTTGTTCACTCAGGAAGGTACGATAATCATTATCGGGCACAAAGCAAATTTCTTGACTTTCTGCCTTTTGACTCAATTTTTCAAACCCATGGTCGAAAGCTATTTTACGAACTTCCGGTTTAGTAAGCTCGCCTAATGGGAACAAGGTGCGCTGTAGATTTTGCTCTGTCAGCATCCATAGAAAATAGGTTTGGTCCTTATGTGTATCTACGGCTGTGCGAAGATACCAATGCCCACGGTGTTGCGCTATACGAGCATAATGGCCGGTGGCAATATAGTCGCACCCGTATTGATCGGCAGTGTCGCAAAGTGCCCCCCATTTGATATGCGAATTACATAATACACAAGGATTGGGAGTACGACCATGCGTGTATTCGTCAATGAAATTGCGTATCACATGTTCTCGAAAGGTGTCTCGGAAATCGACTATATGGTGCTCGAAACCAAGCAATTGTGCATTATGTTTGGCTTCCATGATACTCTCTACGGAACAACACCCTTTTTCTCGCACAAGACACGATTCTTTGATAGAATCAAAGGTACGGAATGTAATTCCCACCAATTCATAGCCTTGTTCCAATAGGAGCATTGCCGACACGGTGGAGTCTATACCACCGGACATTGCCATAAGTACACGTTTTGCCATATACAAAGAAAGAAAATAAACGGACAGAAAGAACTCCTATCTGTCCGTTCTATTACAAAGATATTAGTCTAAACAAGCATCCAACGCTGCAGTAATTGCCTTTTTATCAATATGTTGTCCGATAAATACCAACTTTTGCATACGATCCCCATATTGTTCATCCCAATCGTGACGAAGTTGTGCGTCTTGTGCTTTGAGTGCTTCCAACTCATCGGCAGGCATGGTAGCAAACCATTCTCCCGCTTTCTGTAACTTAAACTGACGCCCGGCTTGCTCAAATAGATAGCACATATCATACTCATCCGAGAAATAGCACATACCCTTAGCTCGAATCACATTTTTGGGCCAGTGAGAAGCCACAAATTCATCAAACAGTCCGAGATTGAACGGACGGCGAGCGTAATAAACAAAAGTGGAAATACCATATTCCTCTGCTTCACCTTCGTCCTCGTCGTGATGGTGGTGATGGTGCTCGTGTTCATCATGTTCTTCGTGCTCATGATGATGTTCATGCTCGTCTTCATCGTCGTCATCGTCATGATGAGCGTCTTCCACCTCTTGGATCCATGTAGCCGAAGTGGCTACAGCATCGAAGTTGAATAGTTTGGTATTCAGTATCTTATCGAAATCTACATCGCAGTAGTCACAGTCGATAATCTCCGCTTTCGGTTGAATGGCACGAATGATAGCCCGAATATGCTCACGTTCATCCGCACTGACTTCGCTTGACTTATTGAGTAAAATGATATTACAGAATTCAATCTGTTGGATTACCAACGAAGCCAAATCTTCCTCGCCAATATCTTTCCGATTCAAGTCTTCGCCCGAAGCAAACTCATCCCGCATACGCAGTGCATCCACCACTGTCACAATACAATCCAGCACGGGAAGTCCATCCTTTGCGAACTGTGGCACCATTTGCGGGTACGAACAGAGGGTCTGTGCAATAGGAGCAGGCTCACAAATACCACTCGCTTCGATTACGATATAATCAAACAAGTTTTGTGACGCCAAGTCGTGTAGCTGCTGTACAAGATCCATTTTGAGCGTACAGCAGATACAACCATTCTGTAGTGCCACAAGGCTATCATCCTTTGCACTAACCACTCCACCCTTTTGGATAAGATCCGCGTCAATATTTACCTCGCCTATATCATTAACAATCACTGCAAAGCGAATTCCTTTGCGATTCGATAAGATACGATTAAGAAGTGTTGTCTTGCCGCTACCAAGGTAGCCTGTCAGCAACAAAACGGGAATATGATTAACCATTTTCATATTATTGTTGTTTTAGAATTTCGTATATCGACTTTGTATATTGAAATTTTGTATATTTTGTCATAACTCAATATGCAATTATACCGTCTTTTCATTCTACAATTTTTGTACCCAAACCATATTTTGTCTCAATTTGGCAGAGATTTTCGTATACGAGTAATTTGTCCAATAACGCATATTTTCCCTTTCCCGCTAAAAAGTTGCACTTATATTGAGAACCTAAATGTAAAAAAAAGAGATTGCCTCCGTGGCAATCCCTTTTCAATAGCTATTCTATGAAAGAATTTTAGAACTTGTATCGTACGCCGATGGTGATACCCGAGTAGAGACCCCATAGGTTGAAACCTACATTGTTAGAATTGTTTTCAAAGTCACCGAACCATACACCTACATTCGGACGCCAATCTACAGAAAGTTCAAGCGGGAACCAGAAGTCATAGCCGACACCCACATGACCTACTACTCCTGCATAACCTGCTTTCGGCCAGTAGTAACCGGCACCTCCTCCGACACCCATTGCCCAGTGCCATTCACCCTTGTTGTTCCAAGGAATTGAAGTACCAAACGGGTCAATCCAGTCGTAAGTACAGGTAGCACCGATACCTTGGAAGCAAGGAACCTCAACTGCCAAGTCAATCATGTTGGCAGCGCCGAGGTTGTGTTGATACGAGAACGATACGCCCCAACCGATGTTACCACCGATTGCACGAGGTTGGGCATTGACAAAAGCAATGCTTGCGATAGCCATTACGGCTACAAGTAAAAACTTTTTCATACTGTTTGATGAATTAATTATTGAATTTGTTATTTTTCTTATTCATGTAGGCTAAGCAACTTGTCCCAAAGAGCGAGCCGTTGAGTTCAATTGCCTATACTCCACTCAATTCACAAATTTACATACTTATAAATTTACAAATCGTATCTTAGTTTGCCCACTTCTCGTTGGTGCTATAATATATATAGGAGTTGCCTTGGCCTTTAGTCTCGTAGGTGCCGTTGTAGTTGATCAGTTGCCCGTAGATGACAACGAAATCTCCTACTTGTACTTGCTCGGTGCTTGTTATTTTCTTCTGGTCCTTGCCATAGACTTGGAAGGCATAGAAGGTAGAGTACGAAGAGTCATCTTTGGTAGGAGCAATGGTGAATGAGACATTGCCGTACTTGGAAACCGCAGTCGATTGGTCGCTCATGCTGCGCACATACCCCTTGATGTAGTATTTATCTTTTGTCGTGCTGCCCGATGTGCTTATCAGACTGTCGCAGAGAGCATTGGCTTGATATACATTGAGTGTCCCGGCAGGCACATCCACACCCTCCGGGTCGGGGGTAATGACAGTTGTATCAATCTTACCGTTAAATACATCGTTCGTGCTAGAGTAGATGTACGCTGCACCACGCCCTGCGGTCTCGTAAGTGCCATTATAGTTGGTCAACGGACCATAAACCACAACGAAATCGCCTACCTCAACAGCCTTCTCGGTCTGTATCTTTTTTCCGTCCTTTCCATATACTTGGTAGGCAATCAGCGTCTGAGTAGAGGCCCCTGTGCTGACACCTGCTATGGTGAATATGGCGTTGCCGTAACTTTGTATGGCGGTGGCATTGCCATCATCTATGCTCTGTATCCATCCCTTAACATAGTACTTTTCAGAGGAGTTTGTGCCGCTTGCCAACTGCGAGCATATCTTACGCGCTTGACCTACAGTCAGTGTGCCGTCGGGAATATCGATATTGTCCGGCTCGGGAAGTGTGGTGATACCTGCTTGGTTATGACTGTTGTCGCCCGGGTTCTTGATAGCGGGGGACTCGGAACAGCTTGTAGCAAATAGGGTTGCTGCAAACAGGGACAATAGTACGAAACGATTGTTTGTCATATCAAAAGTTTGGTGTTGATTTATGGAATTAGTATTAAAATAAATGCTTGACTTTGACTCAAATCAGTGCAAAGGTAGATAAAAATCTCCACATACTCAAATTATTTATTCATTTCCCTCATTTTTTCACACTTTTATTTGTGTACTTCCGATAAATGTAGTACTTTTGTGCGTTTTTTCGTGGAAAGGGTATGATGTGCCCGAACGGAAACAGAAGAATGAGAGTACTTCGATAAATTCTCTCACCATTTAATAGGAGGATAAAACTATAGCAACCACACCCAACAGACCACAGCGTGGTCGAGTAGAAAAAGAGATGCCCAATCGTATCAATGATAAGATTCGCGGCGTCCACGAAGTGCGCCTTGTTGGCGACAATGTAGAGCAAGGTATCTATTCTTTTCAGGCTGCCATGCGTATGGCGGATGAGCAGAACCTCGATTTGGTAGAAATCTCGCCCAATGCTGAGCCTCCTGTATGCCGAATACTTGATTATCAGAAGTTCTTGTATCAAAAGAAACGCAAAGAGAAAGAGGCTAAGGCAAACTCCAAGAAAATGGAGGTGAAAGAAATCCGATTCGGACCGCAGACCGATGACCACGACTACAACTTTAAGTTGAAGCACGCTCAAGAGTTTCTCAAAGAGGGCAACAAAGTAAAGGCGTATGTGTTCTTCCGTGGGCGCTCGATTGTATTCAAGGAGCAAGGAGAACTTCTATTAGCACGTTTTGCTAACGATTTGGCTGAGTTCGGCAAGCCGGAAGCAGTACCTTCGCTCGAAGGAAAGCGTATGATTCTCAACCTTACACCGAAGAAATCGTAAGCAGGGCTGCCTTCAAACGACCGCAGGGGACTAATCTCTAAGATAGCAGGTGCTCCAATAGTCCGCAGAACGGTCTGATTTCTAACAGCAACAAAAAGTCAAAAGGCTTCCCCTTAGGCTGCCTGAGACTAAATAATAACTCATTTAAATTATAAACAAATGCCAAAGGTAAAAACTAATTCCGGTGCCAAAAAGAGATTTACTCTTACCGGAACCGGTAAAATTAAGCGTAAACACGCTTTCAAGAGTCACATTCTGACCAAGAAGACCAAGAAACAAAAACGCAACTTGACTCATGTTGCAATGGTAGACCAGACGAATATGCGCTCCGTGCGTGAATTGCTCCTGATCCGCTAAGTATTAACCACCAAATTTTGTAGTAAAGAACTATGCCAAGATCAGTAAATCACGTTGCTTCGCGCAACCGTCGTAAGAAGATCATGAGCCTCACACGAGGCAATTTTGGTGGCCGTGCTAATGTATGGACAGTTGCCAAGAACACATGGGAAAAGGGTCTCCAATATGCTTATCGTGACCGTAAAGCTAAGAAACGCAATTTCCGCGCTCTGTGGATTCAGCGTATCAATGCAGCTGCTCGTCTCGAGGGTCTGAGTTATAGCCAACTGATGGGCGCACTCAAGAAATCGGGTGTGGTTATCAACCGCAAGGTATTGGCTGACCTTGCTATGAATCAGCCGCAAGCATTTAAGGCTATCGTAGAAAAAGCTAAGAATAATTGATTTCTTGCTGCGTGTGTACAGACAGGGATGCATCTCGTTTGAGTTGCATCCCTTGTTTTTTGCCTACTAACTTCATTTTAGTATAGTATAGAATAGTATAGTATAATATAATCTAGTCTAATCTAATCTAATACCATTATTTATTTGCCATGTTATAATAAAATTAGTATCTTTGTACCCGCAATATACCTATTGAGGAATTCGAAAAATGGCAGGTATCTATATACATATTCCATTCTGCAAAAATCGTTGTTCCTATTGTGATTTCTTTTCTACGACAATGTTGAATCGTCGCGAAGAATACGTCAACGCATTACTTTCCGAAATCAAGGACAGCTCCGATGTATTATCAGCATCGGACATAGAAACAATATATTTTGGAGGAGGAACACCGAGCCTATTACCTACTCCACTTATTCAACAACTATTAGAAGCGCTTCCAACTTCGAACGCAAAAGAAATTACGCTCGAATGTAACCCGGGAGATATCACGCCCGACAAACTCTCGGCATGGCGAAAAATGGGCATCAACCGGTTGTCTATCGGTATTCAGTCGTTTAATGATACGATACTGAAAACAATTGGCCGTCGGCATAATGCAGAGCAAGCCCGTCAAGCAGTTCGGATGTCTCAGGCTGCAGGGTTCGATAACATCTCGGTCGATATCATCTATGCCATACCAACGCCGAAGGAACTCCCTATTTCGACCTTCGAAGTTACCAAGCAAGATATAGCCGAAGTGCTACAACTCAACGTTCAACATATCTCTACCTATTGCCTCACCTTCGAGGAAGGCACACCATTTTATACTAAATTGCTTAATGGTAACCTTATCGAAACCGATGAAGACACGGAGAATATGTTATACGACTATATAGTCCGACAATTACAAAATGCCGGGTATGAACACTACGAAGTATCTAACTTCGCTATCCCAGAAAAGCATTCGCTACACAATAGTAATTATTGGAATAATACCCCGTATTTTGGATTTGGTGCCGGAGCCCATGCTTATGATGGGAAAAATCGTTCTTGGAATGAGTCGAACTTAAGTCTCTATATTAATCAAGCACTCACACATACACTACAACGTGAACGTGAATATCTAACTGACAAAGACCGATACAACGAATACATTATGTTGGGCCTACGTACAGCCAATGGGTTAGATTATAAAAAAATACACAATCAAGCTTTGGCTAATCAATACATAAAACAAGGACTCTTACAGGTCGTTCATACACCCAATCCGCATGTGGTAGCTACCCTATCCGGTCTTCATATATTAAATCAAATTATTGAGGACTTGATGGAATAATATCATATATCGCTCAACTCAAGCCAACGCATCTCGGCTTCGTCCAGCAGGCGTTGCACCTCCTCGTAACGGGCAGAGGCTGTCGCAATCGCCACAGTATCAGTCAGTCCGCCGGAGAGTTGCGCCTCCAAGTCCGCTTTCTCCCGCTCTAACTTGGGCAGACGCTGCTCCAACGCCTCCAACTCACTCTTCTCCTTAAAAGAGAGTTTGCGCGCACGCTCCGTTTGCTGCCGTTCCTGCGATGTCGGCTTCGCCTTTTCTTGCACCGTTGCGTCTGCTTTCGCCGTCGTCTGCTCTGCCTTTTTATCAGATAGCACCCCACCCTGCTCACGGAACTGCGTGTAGTTGCCGGGGAAATCCTCCACCACGCCGTTGCCGCGGAAAACAAAGAGATGATCCACCACCTTGTCCATGAAATAACGGTCGTGGCTGACCACAATCAGGCAGCCTCGAAAAGCCCGCAGGTACTCCTCCAACACATTGAGCGTCGGGATGTCGAGGTCGTTGGTCGGCTCGTCGAGAATGAGGAAATTGGGGTTGCGCATCAGCACCGTGCATAGGTGCAGCCGCTGCCGCTCGCCGCCCGACAGTTTCTCCACAAAATCGTACTGCTGCGAGGGCGAGAAAAGGAAATGCTGCAGGAATTGACTCGCCGTCAGCCGCTCACCGTTGCCGAGATCTATCGTTTCGGCTATATCTCGCACAATATCAATCACTTTCTTCCCAGCCTCGAAGGGCAAACCCTGCTGCCGATAGTAACCGAAACGCACCGTCGTGCCGATGTCGAAACAGCCGCTGTCGGGCGCAATCTCGCCCAACAGGAGGCGCAGGAAAGTGGACTTACCCGTTCCGTTGTTGCCGATAATGCCCAGTTTCTCGTAGCGGGAGAATACATAGGAGAAGTCCTTGAGTATCTGCAAAGTACGGGGAGGCTCGGCGGGGTCTTTGGGTTGCAGGAGAAACGCCTTGCTGACCGCCTTCGCCTCGAAAATCTTGTTTCCGATATAGGCGGATTGCACCTGCAGGCGGACATCCGTATCCTGCTGCACACGCTTCGCTTTCTTCTCAATCTCGTAGAAGTTGTCGATTCGGTACTGCGCCTTATGCGCACGCGCCTGGGGCATACGCCGCATCCAATCCAACTCCGTGCGATAGAGGTTGCGGAACTTGTCCGTCTCGGCGTTCTGCACCTCGATGCGCTCCGCTCGCTTCTCCAGATAATAGGCGTAATTGCCGTGGTAGGCGTTGAGCGTATTTTGGTCTAACTCTAAAATATCCGACGCGACACGGTCGAGGAAATAGCGGTCGTGCGTGACGAGGAGAATGGTCAGTTGCGAGCGACGCAGGTAGTCCTCCAGCCATGCAACCATCTCCAAGTCGAGGTGGTTGGTAGGTTCGTCAAGTAACAGAAAATCAGGCTCTTCGGACAATACTTGTGCCAAGGCGACACGCTTCTGCTGCCCACCGCTGAGATGGGCAATTGGCTGTTGGAGGTTGGTTATCCCCAACTGCGTCAGGAACTGCTTCAGGCGGAGCGTCTGCTCGGAGGAATGGGAGAGTTCGGCGACGGTTTGGTCGGCAGGGAGGGCGATACGCTGGGGCAGGTAGCCGATACGGAGGTCGTTGCGCCAAGTGATACGACCGTTGTCGTAGTCCGTCCGCCCCGTCAGGATGTCCATCAGTGTGGACTTCCCCACCCCGTTGCGGGCAATCAACGCCACCCGCTGCCCCTCGTTGACGGAGAAAGAGATATTGGAGAACAGCACTTTCGACCCGACCGACTTGGTTAAGTATTCGACTGATAGATAGGGAGTTGGCATAAGAATAGAATATAGGAAACGCCTATTGGGCTAACTGTTTTGTCCAACGGACATAGCCATAGACGCAGTTGACACACCAGAAAGCGTAAAGCGCGGTCATGCAGTAGTTGCCCGCCAAGAGCCACATCAAAGTGGAGAGCGTGTCCACGAACAGCCACAGATACCACTGCTCGCGATAGACCAGAATCATCAGCACCTGCGCCACGAGGGCAGGCACGGTTGTAAAGGCATCGAGATATGGGCTGCTGTCGGCGGTATAACGGCTCAAACACAGCCCCACGATTGCCGACACCACGAGCGACACGCCCACCACCGCCAGCAGCGCAGGCAGGGACAGACGCCGCGTCGGGACAGGGGTCGTGAGGTTGTCCTCCGTCGCCTGCTGCAGTTGCTTGCGCCACGAGAAAATGCCGTAGAGTTGCGTCACGAAATAGAACGCATTCATTGCCAACCCCGCATAGAAACGCTCCAGATAGCAGAGATACGAATAGGTCAGAATCTGCCCGAAACCAAAGGCGAAAGTGAGGATATTGCCCTGCGAACACAGCACCACCGAACACATTCCCAACAGGCCGCTCACGAGCGACCATGGGTTGTCGGGGCTTAGGCAATAGACCACCACCTGCACCGCCAACCCCGTCGCCAAGAAAGCATAATCCGTTATCTGTTTCCTGTTCATACGCCTCTCCGTTGTGCGATTACTTCTTCGTTGCGCTGGCATCCTTGCGGAGTTCTGAAAGCATAATCCGTTATCTGTTTCTTGTTCATACTCCTATTACTTTTTCGTTGCGCCGGCGTCCTTACGGAGTTCTTTCGGCTTCGCGTCGAGTTGCGGAACTGCCTTATAATCAAACACTTCCTCGAAATCCCAGTTGGCACGCAGGCTCATTTTCTGCGGGAAATAATAGACAGGTTCCGGTTGGCGCTTCGTCGCCCAATCGCCCGTTGTCCACTTCCCGTCGCAGTTGGTGTCGAAATAGAGGCGCAGGTAGTAGGTCTTGGGGGCGAGGAACTCGAACTTGGTGCCGTTCGGACGGGCGGGCAGTTCGCACACCACTTGGTCTTTCTCCGAGAGGAGTTGCAGGCGAATGGCGGGGTCGTATTCCTGCAGTTTGACGACAAGCGTGGCATAGTCCTCTGCCGTCTTCATCTTGAGCGGGAACTTCGCTGCCGCATTCACCTTACCATATATATCTTTCGCCGCCGCCGAGTCCAGTTGCAGTTCGTAGGACTTGCCCTGCTCCAACTTCGCCACAACGGCATAGCCCATGCGGGCAGAGTCGAGCGGCAGGAGCGTAAACGGACAAGACTTATAGACAGTATCTATTTTCTCCACGAGGTGCAGGCTGTCGCACCAAATCGAATCGATAGGGTACGGTGAGTAGATGCGCAGCGTATCGTTGAGTTCAAAATCGTTCTTGGCGTTGGACTTGAAGGACAGCATTCGCTCCTGATTCTTCTTGTCGAGAGCGGCTTTTGCCTTGGCGGAGAGGCGGGGCGCACGGTAGATAGCAGAAATGGTATCTGTATGTGGCACAAGGTTATAGAGCGAATCCGACTTCAAGTAAGTCATCCGAAAAAAGATACTGTCCTGACGTATCGCCGCCGAGTCGCGCAACCAGCAGACAAGGGTGTCGCGCGTCGGGTTGTTCTGCCACAGCGCATAGTCAAGCGGATTGACCCACGCCGAGTCGGAGGCGGTGCTGTCCATAGCACTCGGGGGCAAGGCGGTAATCATCGGCAGGCTGTCCTGCGGGGCGGAAAAGACCAAGCGGATACAATGCGCGTCCTCGCGATAGGCACGCTGAAAATAGTGGCGCACCTTCTCTTCCTTGAAGAACCAGAGCAGCAAGTCGGACGGTCCCACATAGACATTTTCCACGATGCGCACCGAGTCCACCAAGTGTGTCCGCAACGTGTCACCCATGGCACTTATCGTCAGCGAATCCCGCCAAAGGGTGTCGCGGACGGTCTCCGTTTCGTACATCGGTGTCACCAGCGAGTCGGCAAACGCCAATCCCTCGCCCGGCTGATAGAGGAAGTCCCGACTCTGGTCTTGGAGGGCATAGAGCCGATACGATCCGCCTCGCAAGTTGCGTATGCCGAAGGCACCCAAGGTGTCCGTACGCGCCACACGGGTGAAAGGAATCGTAGAAAAAGCAGAGTCTTCGTGGTTCTCGTGCAGTCCGACATACAGCCCCGAAATGGGGTTCAAGTCCTCCGCATTGACCACCCGCCCATACACCTCGAGCGAGTCAATCTTATCGCCTGTGGCAAACGCAAAAGTGTAGCCCGTAAGCGGATTTTTCTCCGTATAATCGCATATCGCATTGCCGAAGTCGAGCGTGTAAGTCGTTGAATCTCTGCGTTCTTCCTGCATCGTGATACGCAATTTCTTCCCGACGGCACTCACCTCCGGCGGAATCTGTTGGGGTGGCGAAACGAGCAGATTCGACTGCACATTGTCCAACTGCAGATACTCATTGAAGACTATCTCTATCTTGTCACCGTGAAAATTGGTCGAACCGTTGAGAGGGGTCTCTTTCACGACCACAGGCGGAATGGTATCTTTAGGACCACCCTGCGGGCCGATACCCCGATTGGCACACCCCGAGAGCAGGAGCATCGCCCCTACCCCGACAGCCCAAATTCTAAAGCGATGAGACATAGTCAATCTGTAGATTTGTAAATGGTACATCTTATTGTCCTTGACGACACCCCGCCATTGGCAGTGGCAGTATCTCGTACCCTTCTTGTTGCAACCACTCAATGACCATGGGCAGTGCAGTGAGCATACGCTCGTTGGACTTCACGGAGTCGTGGAAATTGATGATACTGCCGTTGCGGGTATAGCGTTTGACGACATCTAACATCTGTTCCGCCGTGTAGTTCGGGTTGTAGTCGTGAGTCAGCACATCCCATAGATACATTCCGTAGCCGGCACGGAACACCGCCAGTTTCTGCCAAATCCAGAAACGTCCGTAAGGCGGGCGGAATAGGTGCGTATCGCCTAACACCGCCTCGGCTTTAGCGATGTTCGCCAGATAAGATCGCGTGGAAACACGCAGCCCTTTCAGGTGGTTATAGGTGTGATTACCAATACTATGCCCTGCATTCACCACTTGTTGAAAGACCTCGGGGTGCTTCACGGCGTTCTCTCCCACCATGAAGAAAGTGCCCTTTACGCCATACCTATCCAAAATCGCCAATACCTGAGGCGTTACCTCAGGTATCGGACCATCGTCAAAAGTCAAATAGACCGCCTTGCGATGTGTATCCATACGCCATGTGATGCCCACATAAAGGCGCTGAAACCACATCGGAAACTGATAGAGAATTCTCAATGTGTAAACTAAATTCAATTTATACTTATGTAAATTTGTATGCTCGTAGAATACCGCCTATTGCACAAATTAATGCCTATCGCACAATGAAAACCGGGCTTCTATTGTCCATTTACAAACTTACAAATCTTATTCCCAAGCCAATGCCGAAGCGCCTAATACGGCAGCATCGGCTTCTTTCAAGTCGGAAAACAGCACTTTCACCTTATTGGTCCAAGTGTGCATCACCTCTTCGTTGAGCGTTTTTACAATCGGGTCGTACAGATAGTGTCCGCACTTGGTCAGTCCGCCGAAAAGTATAATCGCCTCGGGAGCTGAAAATGCCACGAAGTCCGCAAATTTCTGTCCTAACAGCTTGCCTGTTTCCTCGAATATCTGCTTGGCTACATCATCGCCTTTCTCCGCAGCGTCGAACACATCTTTCGAAGTAATACTCTCCGGAGCTAAATTTCGCAACAAGGTAGGTCTATCCGTATTGGTCACAATCTCGTAGGCTGTACGAGCAACTCCTGTAGCCGATGTGTACGTTTCTAGGCACCCTCTTTGTCCGCAGCCGCACAGACGAGCTTGCGGGCCACGTATTACCTTGGTGTGTCCTAATTCTCCGGCCATACCGTCGCAGCCATAAACCAATTTCCCATCTATTACGATACCACTGCCTACTCCGGTTCCCAAGGTTATCATAATAAAGTTCTTCATTCCACGGGCTGCCCCATACGTCATCTCGCCGAGTGCGGCAGCGTTGGCGTCATTGGTCACGTGGCAAGGCATTCCAAAGCGTGCGGACATCAAATCGCAGAAAGGAATAATCCCCTTCCAAGGTAAATTAGCCGCATTTTCTATATTACCCGTGTAGTAATTCGAATTGGGTGCTCCGGCTCCAATGCCTCTAAACATCTCTGCTCCACCCAATGGCTCCATTATTTTGACCGCTTCTACATACAGCGCATCCACATAATCACGAAAGTCCGGATAATCTTTTGTTTTTATAGATGTGCGAGCCAACACATGCCCACGCGCATCAATTACTCCGATTACGGAGTTGGTCCCACCCATATCGAGACCCAATACATACGGTTTTTCCATATAATATAATAGATTTATGGTTAGTTTTTACACAAAACAATTATATATCCTATTTTTGATATTTTGCTATGTATTTCATTACCAAGAATATAAGCCAATCGGGAGTGTGCTTTAGCAGCGGAGTGCATAGGTGGTTAATCACGCCCGGCATATCCGCTTTCTTGCCTCGAAACATCTTGCGCAATGCACGTTGTACCAATTTCTCCGGCGGAATAGAAACCGTGAGATGCACTGCCAACTTGCGCAGATTGGGAGCCAATCCGAATAGTGCCGTATCGACTGCGCCTGGCGTCATCACCGTGATATTCACCCCCTTCGGCTTGAACTCATACCACAATGATTTCGACAGGTTATAGATGAACGCCTTCGTGGCATTGTAGGTCTGGATCCCCGGCATCGCCATCCACGCTGACATAGACGACATGTTGAGAATATATCCTTTCTTTCGCGATTTGCCGCAGATAGTCTGTGCCTGCTCCTCCGGTGACAATTCACGTGCCATCATATCTTCGCCAAAAAGGCGGCAGAGCTTCGCCACCGTAATCATGTGCAGATTGAGCATCAACGAGATACGACGCATCGAAGTCTCGCAATAGGGATTGAAAAAGAACACGCCCGCATCGTTGATAAGGATATCCACCACCAACTCATTCTCCCGGCAATAGGTATGCAATTCCTCTGCGGCTTCCTGTCGACTGAGGTCGGCATAATGCGGAATGGCACGCACATGGTACTGTTCCTCAAGGTCGTGTGCCACGACCTGCAATTCCGCTTCTTGGTTCGACACCAACAGCAAATCGGTATGATAATCACGAGCCAACTGCGTGGCATACTGCAAACCGATACCACTGCTCGCCCCTGTAACTAATGCTAACACTTTTTGTTGTTTGACTTTGTATATTGTTATTGCAAAGGTATTCTATCCTCCCTGTATCCTCCTTATATCCACCTTATATTTGACCTATAGAATGATACACATTTATTGTATCACTACACATTAAATTAGTGTTTATTCTTGAATAAATTCCAAATATTACGAATAACTTTGAGAATAGCAAGAACCAACAATAAAAAAATAAGTAATGATAAAAGGATATTGAAAATATGAATTAAAATATCTTCCATATTTTATTTGCAATGATATACTATAATTTGACTGATACAATACCTTTCAATAAATAAAATATGTTCGTGGTTACATACTACTATTTTGCATTGACTTGCGGGCGTCGGCTTCGAGGTGTGCTATCTCTTTTTTCAAGCAGGCAGGGATAGCTTCGCCGTCCCGCTCTACGCACTCGTGGCATTTCATATCCAGCGTGTACATTCTCCCTACGCAGTAGTTCGAGCGACCGCAACCGGCATGGTAGTGCGGATTCTCCTGCACATGGCGGACAAAATCGGGGTCTTTAATCAGTACATGGGCGATTTGGAATAACTCAAAGCCTTCATCCATAATCTGCTGGCAGTTGTCGCCCGACTGCACGCCCCCCACATAGATGAGTTGCGTATCGCCCAACTCGTTCTTCAGTTCTTGTTGGAAGCTTTTCGCCTGCTCCATAAAATAGAGTTCTTTGAAGGGAACTGTCGGAATCATCATCTTGCCTCCACCGCACAACAAGGCTGCCTTCAGCCACCAGAAACTCTTCATCGGCATATAGTGCGCCAGCGTCTTGATAGGCATTGCGCCGCCCAAAATACGCATAGGCGATGCACTTACCGTTCCGCCCGAGAGAACGATGCCGTGCACTTTGTGTTTCAAAATCTCACGCGCTACCTGCAGCCCCTCTTCCAAGTTCGTGCCACGCCAACAAGCGTCCCACATATTGGTCTTCACCACCACCGCCATATCGTCTTTGGCGTGGAGCATCACCTCGTCCAACACCTCGTTCAAGAAGCGCACACGGTTTTCGAAACTGCCTCCGTACTCATCGTGGCGGTGGTTGGTACGACGGCTAATAAACTGCGAAATAAGATAAGCATGCCCTGCGTGAATCTCCACGCAATCGAAGCCCGCCTCTCGGCAGAAATCCACCGCCTCACCAAAGCGTTTGACGAGTTGCTTTATCTCGCTGACTTTCAGGCGTCTATGGATAGTGGGGGAATAAAGATTGAACCCGTTGCTTGCGCTGACAGGCATACAATGGCAGGTGTAGAAGTGGGTCATATTGCCGCAATGACCCAATTGAATACTTGCTTTCGCCCCCTCGGCATGCACGGCATCGGTCAGTTTTTTCAGTCCCGGCAGTGCTTCTTTGCGCACATAGAGTTGCCCGTCGAAACTCACGCCGCTCAAATCGACCGCACAATAAGCCACCGTGGTCATCCCCACTCCGCCGTGCGCCACACTGACATGATAATCATGCAGTTCCTGCGACGGCGTGTTGTTATGGCACATATTCTCGAACGCTGCCGAACGAATAAAACGGTTGCGCAGCGTGATAGGTCCGAACTGAAAGGGTGTAAAGAGTTTCGATTCCATATCCTTCTTGTGTGGGGATTCTATATAACAAAAAGTATCTATAGACGCCAAGCGACTATAGATACTATAAGAGATCCACTTAGTAAATAAACGGAATAATGCGTTTCAGACGCTTGCGGTCAAACTCATCGGGGAACTCCTCCTCATACTTATGATAGATAGAGTTGGCACGCGGAATAAGGTTGCAGCAAGTAAACCAGAAGAATAGCAGCCCTGCAAGCGACCACGTAAGAATAGCAAATCCGAGCCACTCCGTAATCTCGCCTAAGTAGTTTGCACTCGTTACATATTTGTAGAGTCCCTTCTTGGGCAGATAGTGGTTCGTATCACCGGGCTTACGCAAATGGCGCACTACATAGTCGGAGTGGAGATTAATGCACATACCGGCAATGAAAATGCAAGTACCGATAATAAACCGCGGGTCTATCAGCCACGATGTGGTATAGAGTTGCGAATAGAACTCATCTTGCGGTGCCAAATGGAACAACCAGTAGCCCTGTACATAGCCGTTAATCAAGTTCCAAATCACCGATAGAGCCATAATGATAACCGGCATTTTGCTTTTTCCTTTCAGCAGGCACGGGAACACAAACGAGCGCTGAAAGTAATGGAACTCAAAGATAAGTAGGAATACCCAATAGGGGGCGTGCTTGGTAATCCCGTCGTACATAGAGAGCGACTTTAGGTAGAGATACAGCACCACAATAAACACAGGCGCTTCCATCAAGAACCATCCGATCTTATTGCTGATAGCAGGTCCCCACTTCTCGGTACGCATTTTGCCGTACCCCGCATCGACGAAATAAAGCGTTACGAACACAACCAACCCTACGATAAACATAACAAAGAGCAGGTCGTTAAAAAACTCAGGCGTGTAAATATGTTCCATTCAGTATAATTTTTCTTATTACTATTTTCGAGCCGCTCCTCGTCAATAGGTACTTCGGCACATTACAGCTGCAAAGGTACAAAGATTTTGCGAAATAGCAAAGAGCAAACTATTTTTTCATGCTTGTTTTTTGTATTTGGCATACAAAAAGCCCTAAAATGATGAGAACTATCCCTATCCATTTTGCCGCTGGCAGTTGTTCGCCAAAGAAAAGAAGCATCCATAATGCCGTAAACGCGGGGCGGACATTATTGAATGCATTGGTGCGTGTTACGCCGATCTGCCGCACGGTGTAACAGAAACAGATAAATGCAACCACCGAAGCGAATACCGCCAAATAGCCCACTCCTAATAGTGAGCGGAGCAGTTGCGCAGGGTCAGCCGCTTGCAAACAACTCACAAAAGTGTTTCCCTCCATAATTCCCCACAGCGGATAGAACAGTACGAGTGAAGTCAGTTGTACATAGAATACCACCGAGAGCGAGTTGTACTTCGTGGGGATTCGGCGAAGAATTATCGTGTAGAACACCGCTGCGGACACTGCTGCAAAGGCAAATGCTATTCCCCACGGGTTGCCGATACTGAAATCAGCTGTTCCCACCAGTACCAACAAGAGCATGCCGATGGTGGAAATAAGAATACCGAAAATATTATAGCGTGTTACGCTTTCCCGAAGCAACACCGAAGCAAATAGTGGCGCCAACAACGGACTCGTACTCAACAACGCCTCGGCAATCGTGGGCGATGAGAGCTCGCGATAGCAGAAAGTCTCTAAAATATAGTATAAGAAAGGCTGCATCACCCCGCCCAACAGAAATAGCGGAATATCTTGTCTGTCAATGCGTTGCAACGATAGCATCTCACTACGGCGTGCCACCAATCCGACAACAAGCATCAGTAGTACCGAGAGCGTAAAGCGAATAACTATCATCGTCATCGGTGGCAAAGCGATCAGTGCTTCTTTGATTGCAATTCCTGCCGCAGACCAGATAATCATTGCCGCCAAGACGGCGATGTATGGCACCAATCGTTTCATTCGTCTTCCAGTTTGGTGTGCCAAGTATTTTTGGTGATGCCTGCCATGCGGACTATCGTGCGGTGCGCTTCCTCACGCAGCCGCTCCACCTCAACTCCGCGCGAATTGGTGCGGTCGGGCAGTATCGGTTCGCCTATCTCCACTTGCAACAAAGGCAGTTCTTTGGGGCCAAACAGTCGAAAAATACCGGTGCGCTCCCGATAGGTGATGGCACACGGCAACAGCGGCATATCGTACTTGTACGCCATGGAGAATGCGCCCTTTTGAAAAGGGCGAATGGGCTTATAGAAATCCCAACGTGCCGCTTCGGGGAAAATATGAAACCAATAGCCCCGCCGATGGAACTCGTCAAATGCCTCGTTGAACTTCTTCAACGCTGCCATTCCGCCCTCCTGTTGCGGGATAGGAATACCGCCTACCACACGCAAAAAGAAGTTATCCTTGGTGGAGAAATTCGGTGCGAACATTGGGATACGAGTAGTATGCTTTGCATGTACCGCTATCAGCACACAAGGGCAGTCGAACTTGTACATGTGGTTCGATATGGTAATCGCCCCCCCCTTCAGTTCGTTCTTATATTTGCGGAGATTCTTGCGCCCCTTGATACGCAATCCCATTTTCACACGCAGCATGGCCCCGATGCAGCCTTTCAGCAAGAGTCCCCACATAGAGCAGTTGAGGAAACGGAACTTCAGACTATCATCGACATAGGGATAATGTTCATCTACAACCACTTTGCGGTCGTAAGTCGGGTGATAAAGGTGTTCGTACGGGTCATTCTCCGGATATTCGATTCCGACATTCGGAACATACACCCCGGGGGCAACTTCTAAATCCTTGTAGCGTGAGTTCATTGAAACAATTAAAAATTAATAATTAACCCGCTTTGCGGTTTTTCCTTGTTTTTTCCCTGTTTTTACCTTGTGGTTACCCTGTAGATATGCAGCTATTCAATTAACAATTAATAACTAACTACTCACAGGCAAAGTATGGCGTTGTCCAGTATGCATTGACTGCTTGTCAGTGGCAACACATCACCATAGACTTAATGTCTATGGCGATACGCCACTATGTGCATTCTTATTCCACTAAGGCAAATTGGGCGCCGATGGCAAGAGCGGAAGCACCATCGGTGTCTTTTCTATCGCCTATAAACAAACAAGATTGTGCGGGGACTTGCAGGCGGGCAATGACTTTTTCCAAGCACTGCCGGGCCGGTTTCAGTCCGCCAAGCCCAGGCGCTGAAACAATCCAAGTAAATGCTTCCATCGGCAGCCCTATCGCATGGAGTTTCTCCGCCACAAATCCATAGTCGGAAAAGACTACCATCGGAATTTGTCGTTGCTTGCATTGTTCTAACCACAGCTCCACCCCTTGATTCAAACGACAATGGCGGCGGATAATGCTAACCATAGACGGCATATAGTAGCGGAAGTACCACCAACGAGCCAACCGCTCCGAGAAGCAGTGTCCTTTGCACATCGTGGCAAAGAACGAGTCGTAAAATGCTTGTTCCGAGCCGATATACTGTCCCCGCAGTTGTTTTCGCGTCAAGCGTTCTGCCGCCAGCAAAGGCAATGTCCACAGATTTCGCAGCACCAGATAGAACGGCAGCCTACGCTTGTCGTAGAGTGTGCCGTCGAGGTCGAACACAACGGCACGAACCTCCGGTGTGAGCCTGTCGATAGGGGGCAAAGTCATAGCGGGTCAGGCTTTTTTCTGTTGACGCTTGGCGTTGCGTTCCGAACGTTTTGCCTCACGCTCTTTGGCGCGTTGCTCCCGCTCACGGCGGCGTTGCGTCATTTGGTCATCAATCTTATTTGCCTGTTCCAGAATACGCGTGGCAAAATTCTCGTAGCCCGTCTCCAAACGCTCGATAAGGCTGAACTTATTTCGACGTTTCTCATCTTGCATCAGCAAATTGAACTTGAATTGTCCGTCACGGAAACCGTCTTTCAAACAGGCGGCTTTGAATCGGGAATAGGCATTGTTGAGCAGGATATGCGCTTGCGGAGCATGCAGGCGGAACGACGCCCGCTTGGATTCGTATTCGATGTTTATCTCTTGCAGGTGCTTATCCACCACTTTCGTGAATTCATCGGCCTCTTTCTGCCCGATGGTCTCGTCTTGGAACTCGTAGTAGAAATGGTAGAGCGACTCCTTCACATCGGCAAAGCCGACAAAGAATTTGGTCTTGATTCCCGTTTCTTTTTCCGCTTGGTGGACCGCCTCGATAAACTGTGGCTCGTAGAGTTTCTCGCCTGTCATCGACACAATACCATTCACTTTCGATATCATGTGTACGGTCGGGGTTTTGTAGAACTTACCGCCCACTTCGACGAGGTCGTTCATGTTGTAGCGGAACAGCCCCGAGTAGGTTGTCACGTATGCGCAATAGCGTTTGCCCTGCTCCAATTCGTCTATCTGCAAGAAATGTTTATTGGGACTATCCAGTTCCTCCTCAGCGACAAACTCATAGTAGTGGAACTGCGGGAACAGCACCGATTCGTTGGTGTCGTCGAGCGAGAAGCCGAAACGGCACTCGGTGGCGATATAGCCCAACTCCTGATAGTAGGTCTTGCTCCAGTCGAAGGCATCCATGTATTTGTCCATGTATATCTTCGTATTGCCGCACTTCCATGTCGATAGATATTGCAGCCACGGCCAGTAGTCTTTCGGCTCCAGTTTGCCTTTCTCTTGGAGTATCTTACGCAGTTCGGCAGCCCGCTCGGGACGCGGTTGCATATAGGCGTCCAACTCCTCGCGGATGTAATCAGAGATGTCGAAGTCGTAACTCAGTGTACCCTTTTCGATGTCGTCAATCAGCGTGTTGGCGTTCTCTTCCACCGTACGGAGCAACTCCAAGATAGTGGACGGGTTGGCGGTAGACCAGAGCGTCACATCGCGGTGCTGCATAGCGAGCCGCATCAGTGTGTAGTTACGCGCCGCATAGTCGGCGATAGACATCACCGATGCGGGAGCGATATAGTGTTTCTTGATAATGGCTGGAATATCACGAACCAGCACGCCGCTGACCGAACCGTAGAGCGTGCCGTCGGGCGCATAGCCCTCCAACTCTTTGCCCACAATCGGGAAGATGTGTCCCGCAAAAATACGGCTGCGGTGTTTGACAAAGTTCCAAGTCCAGATATGCGACATCTTGCCGTACACATCCTTTAGATACTTATGCGTCATCGGTATCCATTTCGGCTCCGAAGTCGTCCCCGAAGTGGTGGCGTACATATCGGGCTTACCGGGGAAAAGCACATCCGTCTCGCCGTTCTTATGCCGCTCCACATAGGGGCGCAGCGTCTCGAAACTGTCGTTTACGGGTACATATTGCCGATAGAGGCGGAATAAGTCGTCCGAATTGGTGGCTGAGAGGATAACATCAAAATGGTGTTCCCGCCCATATACCGTATCGCGAGAGATATTGAGAATATCACGCAGCGTTTTCTCTGCTGCATGGCGTGGATGGCGACTCCAAAAGCGTAGCCGCACCGTTTGACTGCCGCCTACGAGCCATAGTACCGAGTTGATTAACCAAGGATAAGGCAGTGCCTTTCCTTCATTGTCTAAATAAGGTTTCTTCATTATTTTTTGTTACCTATTTTTCTAATAAACAGACTATTACAGGAGCGTCGTATAGTTCCCTATGCGCTATACGCCCTATTCCTCCACAACCAATTGTTTGAATTTTGCGTGGCGTTTCTCGTCTTGCAGGAGCAGGTTCAGTTTGAACTGTCCGTCGCGTGCGCCCTCTGCGATACATGCCGCCTTAAACTTCTCAAACGATTGCGGCACAAGGCGATAGGTGAAGGGATCCTTTACACGGAATGACGCCCGCTTGGCTGCGTACTCTATGTTAACCGCTTTCAATGCCTTATCCACCGCCGCCGTGAATTGCTCGGCTTGTGCTTGCGTGGTGGCAGGGTCGGCAAACTCGTAGTACAGGTCGTACGCCGACTTTTCCATGTCTGCAAATCCCACAAAGAATCGAGTGGTTAGCCCTGTCTCTTTTTCTGCCGCACGCACCGCATCAATGAACTGACTTTCACTCAGTTTCTCGCCCGTCATCGTCACGATGCCGTTCACTTTTTGAATCATGTGGACGGTCGGTGTATTACAGAAACTGTCGCCCACCTCCACGAGGTCGTTCATGTTGTATCGGTACAGCCCGGCAAAGGTAGTTACATACGGGCAATAGCGTTTGCCTTTCTCCAGTTGCCAGAGTTGCAGGAAGTGTTTGTCTTCGCTCTCCAATTCATCTTCGGCAATGAACTCATAGTAGTGAAAATGAGGGAAGAGAACCGTATTGAGTGTGTCGTCCAGTACGAGTCCAAATCGGCACTCCGAGGCGAAATAGCCGAACTCTTGGTGCAGCATCTGCTTAGGGAACGAGTCTTTGAACTTGTCCACATACACTTTGGTGTTACCGCAACGCCAAGTGTTGAGTATCTGCATGTTAGGCCAATAGTGTTTGGGCAACACGGTACCATATTTTGCTTTGAGCGCACGCAATTCGTTAGCCCGTTCGGGATTCGGTTGCAGGTAGGGTTGAATATCATCTCGAATCCATTGCGGGATATTGAGTTCCGCTTTCAGCGTACCTTTTTCGATGTCGTTGCAGTAGTCATCAAAAAACTCATTGGCGTTATTTTGCATCTCCACAATCGTTGACGGGTTGGCAGTAACCACCAGCGTCACATTGCGCTCGATGCCCATACGCATAATCGCATAGTAACGAGCCGTATAGTCCTCTATCGAGAACACCGAGGCAGGCGAAGCATATAGTTTTTTGACAAAAGCGGGGCAGTCACGCTGCGTCACGCCGCTCACCGAGCCGTAGAAAGTGCCGTCAGGCGCCTCTCCTTCTTTCACTTTGCCCACTATCGACACGATTTTGCCCGTGAATACTTTCGGCTTATTCTTGATAAAACTGAACAGCCATACCTTGGTCATCTTGCCATAGATATTGTTCAAGTATTCCTTGGTAATCGGCACCCATTTCGGCTCTTTGGTCGTCCCCGAAGTGGTAGCGTACATAATGGGTTTACCGGGGAACAGCACATTCTCCGCACCGTGTTTGTGTTTCTCCACGTACGGGCGAAGATCCTCATAATCATTCAGCTGCACATACTTTTGATAGAGCCTGTATAGTTCGGTATCGTTCTTTGCGCCCAGTATCTCGGCGAAATGATGTTCCTTGCCGTATTCGGTGTCTTTGGCATATTCCAAGATAGCACGCAGCGTTTTCTCACTCGCCTTGCGCGGATTGCGCGAAGCACTTTTCAGTTTCAGGTACTGGATTCCGCCTGCGCAACCGAGCAGGAAATTCGGAACAAAAGGACAAGTTGCTTTTTCCATTGCTTTCGTTTTATTACCGGAGTGGAGGCTTCCCACACCGTTTGTTGTTGGGTTTTCGATGGCGATTTTCGCCCAGTTTATCCAAACTTCCTTACCACAAAAAACCGCACAAAGTTAGCGTCTTTTCTTCGAATATGCAAATAAAAACGCTACTCCTGTCTTGCGCCGCCCCTGTGCTATACCGAAATTGGTGCCATTACTCGGCTAAATTGCCTTTCCTTTTTCTTTATATCGCTTCGTTCGTATCTATTTGCAGGTTTGCCGCAAAAGCACTATCTTTGCACTCGTTTTTTATCAAAATTCTTATCAAAATTTTCATTCAAAAGTATTATTCAAAATTTTCATTGATAGTATGCGGCTCATTCATAATCCTTGGATAGGGGTCAATGGCTACAACTGCTATGGCTGTTGCCCTACCAACCCCATAGGAACTCACCTCAGTTTCTACGAAGACGGCGATGACATTGTTAGCGTTTGGCGTCCCACGCAGAACCATCAGTCATGGATCAACACTCTTCACGGCGGTGTTCAAGCAGTCCTTTTAGATGAAGTTTGCGGTTGGGTGATATTCCATAAGTTGCAAACAGCAGGCGTTACCGCCAAAATGGAAACGCGTTACCATAAGCCGGTATCCACACTTCAGCCCTATATCACATTGCGGGGGCGTCTGCGTGAGATGCGTCGCAATGTAGCCTATGTAGTAGGCGAGATTTGGAGTGCCGATGGCGAGTTGCTCTGCGAGTGTCTTTGTACGTATTTTACCTTTCCGCAAGATAAGGCAAAAGCCGAGATGGGTTTTATTCCTTCCGAGTTAGACGAGCAAGAAATATCCTACAACGACCTCATCAAGTAGCTCTGTTTTCTCTATTTTTGTCGTTTAATCGAGATAAAAAATGCATTTTATTCGATAATATTCGCACAACTTGCATCCAAAATTTGTATATATCAAAAAAAGGTCGTATCTTTGCAGCCGTTTTGACACGTACAATTGCGGCATTAGCACATCGGTAGTGCATCAGCTTCCCAAGCTGAGGAGGAGGGTTCGACTCCCTTATGCCGCTCACAGACAGCCCGCAAGGGCTGTTTTTGGATGTCTAAGTCCCATATCGATTTAGAATAATCATTGATGTATTGAGTAGGTAGCAGACCGGTTCATCGCGGCGCATAGTCAGACAACCATTCGTGGTTGTATCCCTTGCGACGAGGAAAGTCCGGGCAGCACAGAGCACCACAGCGGCTAACGACCGTCAGGCAGTAATGTTTGGTCACCGCTACAGAGACGAGTAATGTGAAACGAGCATACTGTGGGCTGCAATTCCGTGTAAACCGATGTTTGAGCGTTGCTCGCGTAAGTCGGAGGGTAGGAAGCGAGAGAAGCGTATAGCAATATGCGTTCGAGATTAATGATGGACACCGCTCTTTTGAGTGGTACAGAACCCGGCTTATAGGTCTGCTATTTTGCTCAGTGCATAAATACCTCCCTTTTGTATGGCTTCACTGCAGAAAATCATCAATTTCTTACGCTTTGATATATGGCGTTTGACGACTGCGGACATTTCAGGCAAAGGCAAGCGCCTTGGCCTGCGTGCGTTGCGGACCGTAGTCTTAGTGGTCAAGGGCTTCACGTCCAAAAATCTCAATGTCATTGCCAATAGCCTCACCTACTCGCTTGTCTTCGCCATCATTCCTGTTTTGGCGTTGGTTTTGGCAGTAGCCAAAGGTTTTGGTGCGGCCGATGTCATTCAGGACCAACTCAATCGAACCATCTTAGGAGAAACTGATTTGGTTCCCACCATTATGCCTATGGTGGAGCGCTATTTAGAGACTGCACAAGGCGGCCTGTTTATCGGTATCGGCCTGTTAATCTTGTTATGGGCTATCTATTCCTTCTTTCGTAGCGTCGAATCGGCATTCAATGATATTTGGAATGTGCAGCAGTCGCGCTCTATTGTGCGTCAGCTCACCACCTATATTGCCATCCTTTTTTTAGTGCCGGTGCTTATCATTGTCACATCGGGTATGAGTGTCTTGGTCAATTCCACCGTTCTCTCCGCCTTACACGATATCGCTCTCTTTGCCGAACTGAAAAAGAGTTTGGTCCGTTTGCTGCAATTCGTATTGTGTTGGGCTTTGTTTTCGGGTATGTATGCGGCCATTCCCAATACAAAGGTGCATTTCTTTAGTGCCGTCATTCCGGGCGTCTTGTTTGGTACGCTGTTCCAATTGCTACAGATGCTGTCGGTCAACATCATTGTATTCCTTTCTCGTACCAGTATTGTCTATGGTGCATTTGCCACCATCCCTATCTTGCTTATATGGTTGCAATGGACGTGCCTTTTGATCCTTATCGGAGCCGAAATGTCTTTTGCTATTCAAAACAACGAGCTCTTTGAGTACGAGCACGATTTGCAGCGTATGTCTCGCCGTTACAAGGACTTTATCACGCTCTATCTGCTTTCCATTATCATCCATCGTTTCGAGAAGGATGAAACGCCGCTCACGGCGCACGAGTTAGCAGTACAGAACAATATCCCTGCCCGTTTGGTCAATCAACTGCTTTCTCGTTTGGTGGAGACGCACTTGTTGCGTGAGATTTATATCGAGAATAAAGAGGAGCGTACCTACCAACCGGCTCTCGATACCCATCTTATTACCATTGGTATGGTATTCGATCGTATCGACCAACAAGGCTCTGAAGAGTTTTTGCAGACTATCAGTCCCCAGATGCAAGCCTTTTGGCAGCATTTCCTCAAACTCAAGCGTGAGCATAATACGCTCGACCAAATTTATGTCAACGAGATTTAGTCCGTTCACTTAATACACCCTATAAAGCAATTACTTGTATGCATATAACACTTATCGCCGGTGCCCGACCTAATTTTATGAAGATAGCCCCGCTCATTCATGCCATCGAGCGGACAGCAGCCCAAGGGCAGGACTTGCACTATCGTTTGGTACATACCGGGCAGCACTACGATAAGAATATGTCCGACACCTTTTTCGACGAGTTACATATTCCCGCTCCCGATGTCAATCTCGGTTGTGGCGGTGGTACTCAGGCGGAACAGACGGCCCATATTATGGTTGCCTTTGAGCAGGACCTCCTAGCCCACCCCACCGATTTGGTATTGGTTGTTGGGGATGTCACAAGCACGATGGCGTGTGCCATTGTCGCCAAGAAATTGAACACCCGTGTCTGTCATGTCGAAGCGGGAATTCGTAGCGGTGACTTGCGTATGCCGGAGGAAATCAATCGTATGGTTACCGATTCGTTAGCAGACTATATGTTCACTACTGGGGAGGTGGCCAATACCAATCTGCGCCGCCATAGTGTGCAGGTGCTTTCCGCAGACGCTTTCCCTTCGGCCCCTACCGAACCGGAAGTACAGACAGCGTGGTTTGTCGGCAATGTTATGATTGATACCCTGCTTGCCAATCGTGCTCGTTTCCGCAAACCCGAATGGTTCGATACTTTGGGTCTTACCGACCGTTCCTATTTTGTTATGACGATGCACCGTCCTGCCAATGTGGATGAGAGTAACCATCTTAAAGCACTCATGGAGCAAATTGTCACCAATGTGCAGGGGCTGCCTATCGTGTTCCCTATCCATCCTCGTACGGCAAAGATATTCTATGGTCTATGGGGAGACGAAACGCAATTGCACTCCCTATTCCCCAATTTGTATATCGTTGAGCCGTTAGGGTATTTAGAGTTCAACTATTTAGTGGAGCATTCCATGGCCGTTGTTACCGATTCCGGTGGCATCACGGAGGAAACAACTGTGATGGGTATTCCTTGTATTACCCTGCGTGATAATACCGAGCGGCCGGAAACTTGCACTATCGGTACCAACGAGTTGATCGGTACCGCCCCTTCGGCTATTCGCCCTGCGTTGGCCAAACTCTTTGCCGGTGCGTGGAAGAAAGGAGCTATTCCTCCCCTATGGGACGGCCACGCTGCCGAGCGTATTGTTTCTGTTCTCAGCCAACTTTCCGCTCTATGACTCGTACCGTTCGTTTTTTCATAATCCTGCTCGTTGTATGGGGCAGCACTATCCCTGTTTCTGCGCAGCTCTTATACGAAGTGAGTGGCAACGGTTGTCGGGCCAAATCTTATATTCTTGCCACCAATCGATTGGTGGATATGTCGTTTATCGATACCATTCCGAATGTATTCGCCTGCTTTTCCGATTGCGACAAGGTGTTGACCGAGTTTGCTATGCAAGACTACGAGGCCATTGCGGCTCTCCGTCAGGCAGCCCTCTTACTGGATTCTGTCAAATTGTCTAATTTCTACACCGATGAGGAGTACCAATATATTGACAACGCTCTTCGCATTAATCTCGGTATGGGATTGGACAAACTTTGTCGAATGAAACCGGCCTATCTCACTGAGATGTTCCGTACAGAACTCTTCAAGCAGTGGCTACACTACGATGAGCTGCGTTCTATGGAGACTTTCTTCGAAGCCGTGGCACAAGAGAAGGGCGTACCGGTCTATGGGTTGGACGATACGGGAGAAACCATGTATATGCTATTCGACCGAGAGCCATTCGATTGGCAGTGCCGTGAACTGAAAAAGGTGATAGAATATCCTGAGGCGGAAGTGCGTCAAGAGCGCACCATTCGAGACATGTATCTCAATGGGCGATTAGCGGATATTGCTTACCAAGTGGAGGGACCGGATAATACCACCAGTATATCTTTTTCCGACTATAAAGTCTATGCGCAGCGTAACCTGCAATGGACAAAGCGTCTATCACCTTACTTGCACGAAGGACACTGCTTCATTACCCTAAATGCTATCTATCTTGGGGGCGACAAAGGATTGCTCTCTTGTCTTCGTGAGGCAGGCTATCGTGTCCGCCCCGTTAATCGCCGTTTCGCCGGTAAAAGTAAATAGAACTACAAAAGCCCTTCTCGCCTTCTCCGTATGCCGTTATTGGTTTCTCTCTACCCAGCGCAAGAACGGGCGGAGGGTGGTTTCGTTGTAAGGGATAAAGGTCTTGCTATGACCGATGAGGACTATCGGAATGGGCGTTGCAGGTTCGGGCAGGGCGGCAAGACGCTTCTCGATGTGCTGCATCATCGTAATGAGTTGGCGGCTACGCAGTTGATTGAAGTCCATCTTGAGAGGGCTCAAAGTAAAGAAACTGCGCAGCGTAATACGCCGATTATCCGCTTTCTCTATCCGCTGCTTCTC
>CAVHGD010000008.1:0-6819 GCA_963635385.1 Dialister sp. CAG:486
CCCTCAATTTCAACGCATTGGGACTGCGCAAACTGATTGCCACCTGCTACAACGGTTCGCCTGTGTCGGGCAACGAGTTGCTGTTGGACTTCGGTACAACGGTGGACGACCCGAAGAAAATCGCCTATAAGGTGGAGATAACCGAGGTGTCGGACATGAATGGTGATGGGGCAATCAATCTCGCAGATATTCAGTATCTTATGCGGAACGACAAGAATGTCATCTCTGTTCTGCAAGGCAATGGCGATTTCCGTAGTGAAGAGTGCGTGGAACTGCTCAAACAAGCAGACATCGTAGTTACCAATCCGCCTTTTTCTCTGTTTCGAGAGTATCTTGCACAATTAGTTAAGTACGACAAAAAGTTTCTAATCATAGGAAATGTCAATGCCATTACATACAAAGAAACCTTTGCCCTAATCAAAGAAAATAAACTTTGGATGGGTGCAAGTATTCATAGTGGGGATAGAGAATTTCGAGTGCCCGATTCGTATCCTCTTAAAGCAGCGGGGTATAGAGTAGACGAAACTGGTAGAAAATATATTCGAGTGAAAGGCGTGCGGTGGTTTACAAATATGGACTACCCACAACGGCACGAGGACTTGATTCTCTACAAACATTACACACCCGAAGACTATCCAAGGTATGACAACTACGATGCTATCAATGTAAATGTAACAAATGATATTCCCTGTGATTATGAGGGAGTTATGGGCGTACCGATTACTTTCTTGGATAAGTACAACCCCGACCAATTTGAAATAATAGGTGTGACAAATCATGGGGAAATGGCAGGTATACCATTTAGTAATGGAAATTGCTTTGCAGAAGTAAATGGTAAACGGTTATATGTACGAGTTTTTACACGCAAGAAGAAATAACAGATAGCCCAAGAACAGGGTAACATCAGGGTAACCACAGGGAGAAATTAACGAATAATTAACGGCAATTAACGGAAACAAACCACCAAAAGGAGAACAATATGGAAATCGTAGAACGGAAAATTACCATTCGGGAACTGACCGACGGGTATGCGGACAATCAGGAAGCAGGCGTGAAAGCCTTTGGCGGGCGGTTGGACGTGCGACCTCCCTACCAACGGGAGTTTGTCTATAACGACAAGGAACGCGAGGCAGTAATTGACACAGTAACAAAGGACTACCCGCTCAATGTGATGTATTGGGCGGTGCGCGAGGACGGCACGTACGAAATTATTGACGGGCAGCAACGGACCATATCAATATGCCAGTATGTGAACGGCGACTTTGCGTATATGTTCAACTATTTCGGCAACCTGCCCGCCGACCAACAGGCGCAAATCTTGGACTACCGGCTGTGCGTGTATCTGTGCAAAGGGACGGACAGCGAGAAACTGAAATGGTTCAAGACCATCAACATCGCAGGCAAACGCCTGACCAATCAGGAGTTGCTCAATGCGGTGTATGCGTCGGCGTGGCTGTCGGACGCCAAACGGTACTTCTCCAAATCGAACTGCGGGGCGTACAGGCTGGGCAACAGATATGTGCAGGGGTCGCCTATCCAACAGGACTACTTGGAGACCGTACTGCGCTGGATTTCAGGCAACAAGATAGAAGATTATATGGCACGGCACAGCATATCGGACACGGATGCGGGGGCGTTGTGGTACTATTTCCAGCAGGTAATCGGTTGGGTGCAGGCAGTGTTTCACACATACCGCAAGGAGATGAAAGGCGTTGACTGGGGTGCGATTTACAACAAGTACAAAGACACCGCCGTGAACCCAAACGAGATAGAGGAACGCGTGGGCAGACTGATGGCGGACAGCGATGTGGAGAACAAAAAAGGCATTTACTGGTATGTGTTTGACGGCGACGAACACCGCATCGGCATCCGGGCTTTTGACGCGAACATGCGGCGGGAAGTGTATGAGCGGCAACAGGGGATATGCGCGATTTGCGGGAAACATTTCGAGATAGAAGATATGGAAGCCGACCATATCACACCATGGGCGAAAGGCGGACGGACAGTGGCGGCGAACTGCCAGATGCTGTGCCGCGAGTGCAACAGGAGGAAGAGCGACAATTAAGTACCTCCCCTTGCCCCTCCAAAGGAGGGGGATTGCAAAATTGTGCAGTTTGAGAGAGGGAAAGTTGCAAAAACTTGCAGTTGGAGGAGATAAAAGTTGCAATTTCTTGCAGTACGGAAAGCGAAAACCTGCAAAATAGTGCAGTTCGTTGGGCGAAAAAGTGCAAATTCTTGCAGTACAGGCTTGTGGGATTGAGAGAAAGGTTGTACCTTTGCATGCGTAAATCGTTGAAATAGAATACTATGGATCTGATTAGCATACTGCAAGACCAAAAGCAAGAGGTGGTGGCGACGGATATACGCCAATGGTGCTCGCGCAAGGAGGAGAAATCGTTGGACTTGGACAGCCCTTTGGCGCAAGTAGTGATAGGGGTTCGGCGCAGCGGCAAATCAACGCTGTGCATGAAAGTCATCAAAGAGAGCGGACTCAACTTTGGATATGTCAATTTCGATGACGAGCAGTTGGCTCGTCTGCGGGCGGAGCAACTGAACGATGTGTTGGACGCTGTATATAAAGTGTATGGCGATGTCAATCACTTGTTCTTGGACGAGGTGCAGAATGTCCCCGATTGGGCGCTGTTCGTCAATCGGTTGCTGCGGCAGGGTATGCACCTGCTGCTGACGGGCAGCAACGCCAATCTGCTGTCGGGTGAATTGGCGACGCACCTCACGGGGCGGTACAACCAAATAGAGTTGTACCCGTTCTCGTTTGCCGAGTACTGCACCGTGCGGCAAGTGGATACCGAGACGCAAAGCACCAAGGCGAATGCACTGCGCTACAACGCATTAGAGGACTATATGCAGCAGGGCGGTTTCCCCGAGTTGCTGCATCTGCGCAATCCGCACACCTATACCCTCTCGCTGCTGAACGCCATTCTCAAAAAAGACATCTGCAAGCGTTACAGCGTGCGATATCAACAGACTTTGTCGGATTTAGCCAATGGGGTGTTGGACAATTTCTGCCAAGAGATTTCGTACAAACAACTGTCGGAACAGTACCAATTAGGGTCGGTGCATACTGCCAAACAGTATCTGCACTACTTGGAGGAGGCGTTCTTGGTGCGAACACTACCGCTGTACTCTTTCAAGAACCGCGACCGACAGACCCAACGCAAATACTACGCCGTTGACCCCGCTTTCATCACCAACCACGAGGATATGCTACAGCGCCCAAATCTCGGGTGGCGACTTGAGAATGTGGTGGCTATCGAACTCATGCGGCGTATGGACAGCGAGCTGGAGCAACTCTACTACTACAAGCAGTCGCGCCTCTTCGAAGTGGATTTCGTGCGGGTGCGGTTGGGAAAAATAGAAGAGTTGGTGCAAGTAACCTACAACTTTACCGACCCAAGCACAAAACAGTACAACCGAGAAGTGGGCGGACTGGTCAAAGGAGCGCAACTGACGGGGTGCAAGAACTTACTGCTGATAATCATGGACGGCAAACCACAGACTATTGAGCAGGACGGATACACCATCCGATGTGTCCGTGCAACCGATTGGTTGATAGACATTTCCTAACCGAACCTCCCCTACCTATCCCAAGGAGGAGAACTTGCAATTTCTTGCAGTTCGTGAGCCAAAAACTTGCAAAATCTTGCAGTTCGCAAGGTATATATACACAAAAGAGGCTGCCGATTGGCAACCTCTTTTGCGTAAGATTAAGTACTTATTCTTGCGGATTCGTACTTCTTTTAATGCTTATAGTTTTCTCTTATTCCGTCAATTAGTGACGAACAAACAGATTCGGATAAGCTACAATCCCTTTCGACGCCTTTGCGCCTGCTCCGTAGTTCTTTGCCGGAGCGTTCGAGGTGGTATTCTTTATCTCGGTGAAGGTGCCGGTATAAGTAACCGATACATTCGCCTTCTTCGAGTTCTGCGCAGTAACCTCCAATTTGCACTTGCCGTCTGCTTCCTCAAGAGATACCCATCCCGAAGTGAGGATGTAGATAGGGGTGGTCAACTGCTCGCCGCTGATTGTACCAAAGAAGCTGTTGGCAATTCCTTCGTTTGCATCATAGAAACCCATGGCAACGGTACCCGGCTCATAGGACGCATCAATGGAGTATCCTGTAGCGGGAACAATCGTTACTGCGTTTTTGTCACTCTCTTTTTCATAGAAAGCTAAGACTTGTAAACACATTGTACCATCAGAAAGGACAAAGCGTGCAAATTTATAATCGTCTTGTGTCATATACTGATATTGTGCCGTGGTCTTGGCGGGGTCGAATACATACTCGATATCGTCCTCAGCATCAATCTCATAACTTGTATCGGTGTAGGTGCCGGAGACATTGATTGTATAGAATACACTATCCGTTGCCATCAGTTTCAGCACAGCGGTATAGGCGTCTGTGCCTGCTTCTTTTACCTCAACCGTACCATAGAGTGCCGTCAATTCTTTCTCGAGTCCTTCACCCGATACATATCCGAAAGAACTGAAGTAGGTATTGAAGTCTGCTACGCCATACGAACCCGTGAACCCTTTACCATAGTAAGCGAAGTAGAGCGCGAAGTCGCCGTCCTTATAGTTATCGTTGGTGCTCGTGATAACGTAATAGCCACCGTCCTTACTGTAATCGAGAAAGGCCGCATCGGTGATGTCGATGGTCTTGTTCGCTACGGGCGTAATCTTTTGTCCGAAATGTACCACAAAGAGCGAGTCGTGAGCAGCGGTGTAGTACTTCGCCGTAATCTCGATGCGCCCCTCGTCAGTGTAGTTCTTGACGGTTGCCGAAATGGAGTCGATGCTGTAATCAACCCCCTCTTCGTTATCCGAGCCCGTCTCGAAGAGGAAGCCCCATACCTGCGACTCACCTGTCACACACTTCGCCGAATAGGTGCCATCCACAAAGGTCTCACCCTTGATACACAGCGTAACACTGTAGTCGGTGTTGCTTCCTGTGGCAATCACATTCCCGTCACCATATTGGTCGTTCATGTACTCGGCCGAGGTAACAACCACCTCTTGCTTGAATTTAACATCTTTGTCCCCATCGGAGGGCTTAGACGGTTCGTTGGTTTTGCAACCAACTGCGAGCAGCATACATGCGGCTGCTAACGCATACTGAAACTTTTTCATACCTGTTTTATTTATTGATTGTTGTTTCATTCTTTCCATTCAGCACCTCGACAGCCCGCCGTGTGATTTCGTCGTCACGCTCAAAGAGCGGGAAAAATCCCTCGTCGCCCAAGATATTGCGCACAATATACGCATTGACGAGGCGCGTGAGCGGCTGCTTCGATTTGGCAATCTGCGCCTCGTTCGGCTCAACCCCTTTCTCCTTACAGAACTGCACGAACTCGGGCAGCCAGTTTGCCCGCAATAGGTGCTGCTCCAACGCCTGCCAGTCCTTATATTTATTCAGTTCGGCACGGTGGCGGTTGGTATATTGGAACGCAAACTGATAGGTGTAGGCGCGGTTGACCACTTGGTTGAAGTAGGGCGAGAAGAGCGTCGTATCGCGGCCGACAAACACATCGGGCATAATGCCGCCCCCTCCATGCACCACGCGCCCTGACTTGGTGCGGTAGGTGGTCGTGTCCGCATAGTGGATGCTGTCAGCGTTGTATAGCTCGCCATGCTCAAAGCGCGAGAGGAGTTCCAGTTCGTAGTCCTCTTGGTCGCCGAGGGTGTATGGCTTCTGTATGCAGCGGCCGGACGGCGTATAGTAACGAGCCACGGTCAGTCGAATGGCGCTGCCGTCTGCGAAAGGCATCTGCTGTTGCACGAGCCCCTTGCCGAACGAGCGGCGGCCGACGATAGTGGCACGGTCGTTGTCCTGCATGGCACCGGAGAAAATCTCGCTTGCCGAGGCAGAGAAATTGTCTATCAGCACGACTAATGGCACATTCTTAAAGCGCCCCGTACCCGTGGCTTTCGCCTCGTAGCGTGGGTACGCACGCCCCTCAGCATAGACTATCAAGTCGCCTGCGTTAAGAAACTCGTTCGCCATGCGGATGGCTTGGTCCATAAATCCACCAGAGTTTTCCCGCAAATCGACGATATACGAAGTCGCTCCCTCGGCACGCAGATTGGCAAGCGCCGACAGGAACTCGCTGTACGTGCTCTCGCCAAATTTATTCACCCGCACAAAGCCGATTTTTCCGCCGTCGGCAGCCGGAATAATAAACTGTGCGTCCACCGAATTGACGGGAATGTCGCCTCGCGTGATCGTAAAGTAGAGCAAGTCGGGTTCGCCCTCGCGCTTAATGCCGAGTTTGACCCGCGTGCCTTTCTCGCCGCGGAGAGTATGCATAACGCGCTCATTATTAATCTTTTTGCCCACGAATAGCGAGTCGTCAACCGTGATAATCTTGTCGCCCGCCAGCACACCGCTGCCCTCGCAGGGGCCGCCTGCCACCACGGCAACGATGTTAATCGTGTCGCTTTGGATAGAGAACTGCACGCCGATGCCCGAGAACGAGGATGACAGCTCAGAATTGACCATTTCGAGGTCCTTTTTCGGAATATACGCCGAGTGCGGGTCAAGTTTTTGCACGATATCGTTCATCACCTCGTCCGTCAGCGAATCGACGTCGAGCGAATCGACATAGGCGGTCTTCATGAGCTGCAGCAGTTGGTCCACTTTAGACTCCGGCTGCTGATAGAAGCGCCCGTTTTGATAGACAAAACGCTGCGCATTCGCCTTGTTGCTGACAGCGTTCCCGATAAGGAATCCCACCAGCAGGAATACAATCGTAAGGGTCGGAAATATGTATTTTTTCATAGCAAGCTATATTATTTTTTAT
>CAVHGD010000008.1:6829-11632 GCA_963635385.1 Dialister sp. CAG:486
CCATAAATAAATGCATAGCGGCAAAGCTACCACTATCATAATAAGCATAATAACCGTTGAATTCATTTTTCAAATATGCATTGTTGTTACTTCTTTTCCGTTGCGTCGGGCAGATATTCCACCTCGATGCCCGCCCTGCGGAGCAGGTTGATGCCGTCCATAATGCGATACTCCTCGCCATAGACCACGCGCGTAATGCCCGCTTGGATAATGAGTTTTGCACACTCCATACAGGGCGAGGCGGTCACATACATCGTCGCTCCCTCACTGCTGTTGTTGCTGCGAGCCACCTTCGTAATCGCATTCGCCTCAGCGTGAAGCACATACGGTTTGGACACGTTGTTCTCATCCTCGCAGCAGTTCTCAAATCCAATCGGTGTGCCGTTGTAGCCGTCGGAGATAATCATACGATTTTTGACCAACAGCGCCCCCACCTGACGGCGTTGGCAGTAGCTGTTCTCAGCCCACGTGCGCGCCATGCGCATATAGAGTCGGTCGCGTTTCGCCTGTTTCTCGGCCTTGCGCTGCGCCTCAGCGTCAGTAGATAAAGGAGTTTCCATAATGCGATTTTTTTAGACCTTTTGGGCAAAATCCATGCCATTTTGCGAGCCACGCCCGCCTACGAGAAACAAAAAAACTACGCTCTTGCGTTCTGCATCAGAACCAGTTTGTGGTAATAGCCGTCTTGCGCCATCAGCTCGTCGTGCCGTCCCTGTTCCACTATCTCGCCCTCGTGCATTACGCAAATCACATCCGCATTGCGAATGGTCGAGAGTCGGTGTGCCACCACGAGCGTGGTGCGGTCTTTCATCAGGTGTTCCAGCGCCTCCTGCACTTGCTTTTCCGATTCCGTATCGAGCGCCGAAGTCGCCTCGTCGAGAATCAGTATCGGCGGATTTTTCAGAATTGCACGAGCTATCGAGATACGCTGCCGTTGCCCGCCGCTCAGGCGTGAGCCGCGGTCGCCGATCGAGGTCTGATAGCCGTCGGGCGTCGCCATAATGAAATCGTGCGCATTGGCGATTCGGGCCGCCGCCTCCACCGCCTCTTGCCACGTGCCGCCGTTGGGCGCAGGCCGAGAGGTATCCACACCGAACGTAATATTATTATAAAATGTGTCGTTAAATAGGATGGCCTCCTGATTCACATTGCCCATCAGCGCCCGCAGGTCGTAGGTGCGCACATCCCGAATGTCGGTGCCGTCAATGGTTATCGTTCCCGAAGAAGGATCGTAGAAACGCGGCAGCAGGTCGGCGAGCGTCGTCTTACCGCTTCCGGACTGTCCCACCAGCGCCACCATTTGGCCTTTGTGGATGGTCAGATTGACATGCCGGAGGACAGGTACATCCTGCCGATACGAGAAGCTCACATCCTGATACTCAATTCGGTCCGTGAATGCCGTGAGCGGCTGCGGAGCGGCGCTTTCTCGAATGTTCGATTCCGTGTTAAGAATCTTGTCGATTCGGTCCAGCGAGGCCAATCCTTTACGCACGCCGTAGCCCGCCTTGCTCAAATCCTTGGCGGGATTGATAATAGAGTAAAAAATAACCAAATAGTAAATAAACGTGGCGGCATCTATCGAACTATGGTCGCTCAGTATCAACATTCCGCCGAACCACAGAATTACCGCTATCAGCACCGTTCCTAAAAACTCCGACACGGGGTGCGCCAAGTAGTAGCGGCGGTTGATTCGGTTGAAGGTGCGGCGCGTGTCGTTGAGCAGGTTCAGGAAACGCTGACGCAGCTTGTCCTCGGCGTTGAATGCTTTCACCACCCGCAAGCCTCCGAGCGTCTCCTCTATTTGGGTCAAAATCTCAGCGTTTTGTTCCTGCCCGCGGGTCGAAGCTCGTTTGAGCGAACGCCCCACTCGCCCGATGAGCAGCCCTGCCACGGGCAGCAGCAGCAACACGAACAGCGTCAGTTGCCACGAGATGAAGAACAGCGTCACGATATAAATAATGAGCATAATCGGATCTTTGAACAGCACGTCGAGAGCCGACATAATGCTCGCCTCCACCTCATTTACGTCATTTGTCATGCGCGACATCACGTCGCCTTTGCGTTCTTCCGAGAAATAGCCAATCGGCAGGCTCACCACTTTGTCGTACAGCATTCGGCGCAAATCCCGAAGCACTCCCGTACGTATCGGCACCATGTAGTAGTTGGCTAACCATGCCGTCAGGCACTTCAGCCCTTGCATCACCACAAGGAACGCCCCCAGCAGGAACAACATATACCCTCCGCTGTGGATAGCCATCTGCTCGCCCATCCAGTAGTAGAAGTTATTTTTCATTGCCTCCAGCCACGCATTGAGCGAGGTGGCGGTGGCTGGGTCGATGTATTGCGCCGTCGTTTCGCTCAGTCCGAACAGGATCTGCAGCACGGGAATGATGGCGGCAAACGAGAACAGCGAGAGAATCGTCGAGAGTAGGTTAAAAAGGATGTTGAGCGCCATTTGCCCCTTATAAGGCGGAACAAAACGGCGAATGAGTTTTAGAAAATGCATAATCCTGTCGAATGGGAATTCGTCAAAAAGAAGTAGTTTATCTTATTTAGCAGCGCTTCGCAGCGCCTCGTGCAGGTAGGCCCGCACTTGTGCATCAAATGCCGAACGATTCTCCTGCCAAGCCACTCGAATCGGCAACACCTGCAGGCGGTCGCCCAAGCGGGCGGGCAGGTCGGTCAGCAACAGTCGTTGATAGTCTTTTTCGGTCGTCAGCACAAAATCGAACGTCTCCGCGCGTTCTGCAATGCGCTGAATATCAGTCGTCGAGAACGCATGATGGTCTGAGAAGGCCATCAGCTCCGCTTTCGGATAGAGCGAGCGCACATAGTCCATCATGTAGTCGGTCTGCGCTATGCCCGTCACCACCAGCGGCCGCCCCGTCCGTTCGGGCGCTTGGTAGTCTATTTGCGTGAAATAGACCTGCTGAAACGATGACAGCCCCAGCCGATTGACTATCACTCGTCTATCGATGGGCCGCAGGTCGGGCGGACATTTGGTCACAATCACGGCGTTGGCCCGCTGCGACTGATTGACCGTATCTCTCAGCCGCCCCCACGGCAAGAGGCGGTCGTCGATGTAGAGTCGGTCGTAAGGCGTGAGCAGTATGTAAAATCCGCAATGCAGCGCTCGGTGCTGATACGCATCGTCGAGTATCACCGCTTGCAGCCCTTCAATCCGTTTTTGCAGTTGTCTTACCCCATGCACACGGTTCTCGCACACCGCCACGGGTATGTCGGGAAACTTCGTGTGAATCTGCATCGCCTCGTCGCCGATGGTGCGAGCCGTCGATTGCGCATCCGCCAGCCGAAATCCACGTGTCTTGCGTTTGTAGCCGCGCGAGAGCACCGCCACTTTGTAGTCCTTCGCAAGGCTACTGAGCAGGTATTCCACGTGCGGGGTCTTCCCCGTGCCGCCCACCGCGAGGTTGCCCACGCATATCGTGGGCACCGTAACGGTGTGGGACACAAAGATATGCTCATCGTAGAGCAGGTTTCGCAAGAACACCCCCAAGCCGTACAGACGGCTCAAAGGGGCATAGAGGATTTCGATGGGTTTCATGGTGGTCAGTCAGATTGGGTTAGCAAAAGAGCGGGTTAGCGGATCGTTACCTCCGGCATGAGTGCCATCACGCGCGGTTTAGAAACGAATTCCTTAATCTTCATCACCAGTCGTTCCTCCTCGGTGGTGTGGTCAAACATCGCCAACAGTTCCGTCATCGGGTCTTCCGTTTCGGGGTAGTACGCCAGCTTGTATTGCTCCACACCGGCAAGTGCAGCCGCTTTCTCTATCGCGTTGTCGATATTGCCGAGCGAATCCACCAGCCCGATTGCCAGCGCATCCTTGCCGAGCCATACACGCCCTTCGCCTATCAGCTTTATCGAGTCTTGCGACGTGTGGCGTCCTTCGGCGCAGCGGCGGGTGAACAGGTCGTAACCGCGCTCCACCATCGTTTGCAGCAGCGCATGTTCTTCCGGCGTCATACCGTTGTATATCACATTTGTTTCGAGGTCGGAGTGTGCATTGGTCTTTACCACATCCACGTCGTAGCCCACTTTCTCACGCAGCCCGCGAATGTTCGGCACCGTACCGAAAATTCCGATCGAGCCCGTCAGTGTGGTCGGCTCGGCAAAGATATAGTCCGACCCGCAGCTGATGTAGTAGCCGCCCGAAGCCGCATAGCCGCCCATCGAAACCACCACGGGCACGCCTTTTTCACGAATCAGCTGAATGGCGTGCCAAATCTGCTCGCTTGCGTCGGCGCTACCGCCCGGGCTGTTTACGCGCAGCACCACGGCTTTCACATTATCATCTTTGCGGATGCCGTCGAGCATTTTGACAAAATCCGTTCCCACGATACCGTCGCCCGAGTTGTCCGTAATACCGCCGTCGGCATACACCACCGCAATTTTGTCTTTTGCTTTCGATTCGGTGCGCGGCACCAGAGCCATTTTGCCCGTCGAGAGCGTGTGGTAATCTTTCGTGCCGGTGTAGGTGCGCAGCACGCTGTCCATGCTCTGTTTATAGACCAGCGTATCCACCAGTCCGTATGCCACGTACTTCTCTTGCGGTTGCAGCCCCATGTACTCATCGGCGTAGCGGTCGAGTTGCTCCACGGTCAGATGACGGCTTGCGGCCACCGCCGATTTGAGCTCGCTCCATATTCCGTCGAGATACTGTTTGGTCTGCAAGCGGTCGGCATCCGACATCGAGGTGCGGAAATACGGTTCCACGGCCGATTTGAACGTACCCACTTTCAGGATCTGCATCTCCACGCCCAATTTTTCCAATATGCGGGT
>CAVHGD010000008.1:11960-46369 GCA_963635385.1 Dialister sp. CAG:486
AAGGGATTGGCCGGTGAGGCTTGTTCCACGAGCGAACCGTTGAGATTCAGTTTGTACACCGATTTCGACTCCAATTTTGTGGCGGGAGTAGAAAACATATCTCCCATCATAAACCCTAACCATCCGCAGAAGCCGATGTAAAGCAGGCAGCATACTACGATCGTCCAAAGGCAGCCGTGGTTACGGTGCGGACGCTTCGCGCCATCCTGATTGATTGAAAAGTTTTGCATACTATATATAATTTGTATTTTTAATTTGCAATTCCTAATTATATCGTATCCCGCCCAAACGGCTTGGAACAAACCGCCTTACTTAGCGGGGCATGTTAATTATCAATTGACCACACCTCATCATATAATTCTTAATTCATAATTCTTAATTCATAATTACTTTCGGCACAGCCGAAAGGTTTTTCGGTGATAGGGCGTGATTCCGTATTTAGCGATGGCTTCGTAGTGTGCCCGTGTGGGGTAGCCTTTGTTTTGTTGCCAGCCGTATTGCGGAAACTCCTCTGCGAGTCGATTCATGTAGTCGTCTCGGTAAGTCTTGGCCAATATGCTTGCGGCCGCTATCGACATATAGGTCGCATCACCTTTCACCACCGTGCGTGCCGGCACCTCCAGCATCTCGCCCACCGGAATATACGGTTTCCATTTGTTGCCATCCACCAAGATGTGTTCGGGTCGCACCGTCAGTCGGTCTAATGCCCGCTGCATACCCAGTATGGAGGCGTTCAGGATGTTTATTTGGTCTATCTCCTCGGCCGTCACCTCCGCCACGGCCCACGCCAACGCTTCTTGCTCTATCACGGGGCGCATCGCATAGCGTTCGTGTTCCGTCAGCTGTTTCGAGTCGTTGAGCCGTTGCAGCGCCTCCACTTCCTCGATTCGTTTCGGATCCAGTATCACCGCAGCGGCAAACACGCTCCCCGCCAGCGGACCTCGTCCCGCCTCATCACATCCCGCTTCGAGAACATTCGCTATGCAGTAGGGTTTTAGCATTTTCGCACGCCTAATTATCAACCGTTTTCGAACCCGTCAACTATTTAGAACGGATACCCGATGGCAAAATGGAAGGTCATATCGTCTTTCCACCCCAGCCCGTTGCCGGCGGTACGCCATTGCGTTCCCGCATAGGTTCCGTAGAGACGGCTCGGGTCGTACAGCTTCACACCGAAGTCGATACGGAATATCAGCACATTAAAGTCCAACCGCACGCCCACGCCGTACGACATGGCTATCTCTTTGTAGAACTCATCCCATTCAAATTTTCCGTTCGGTTGCTGATCATAATTCCGAATGGTCCAAATATTCCCCGCGTCGAAGAAGGCAGCGAGCTCTATATAGGTCCAAACCTTCCATCGGTATTCGATATTCAGGTCGAGCCGTATATCTCCCGTTTGCAGGTCGTAGTAGTAGTTTCCGCCCGTTCCTCGGAAGGCACCGGGGCCGAGCGTTCGCGCCTGCCAACCCCGCACGCTGTTCGAGCCGCCCGAGAAATAGCGTTTCTCAAAGGGCAGCACCGATGCGTTTAGATACGGCACCGCCACGCCCACGCCCGCATGATACACTAACCGATGTTGCGGGTTGATTATCTGATAGAACGTAAAGTTCGCATCGGCTTTGGCGTATTGCGCAAACGGGATATGCCAAATCGTGTACGCTCCGTCGTCGTTGGTGGCTATTTTGGCCACTTTTGCCAATCCGTATAGCGCATTGCCCGCCGTCTCGAGCGAGTAGCTGAAATTCACATAGCTCCGATAGGGTTGCTGCCGCCGATAGCCCGTGTACGAGCCGGAGTAGCTCCAGTCGATGATGAAATGGTCCTCGTAGCTTGCTTTCAGCACCGTCGATTTATCCAGAAAGTCCGAGCGGAATTGGCCGGACACCCACGGCAGGTAAATATAGCTGATGTCTATCAGGTTCAGTCGGTGTGTCCAGCGGCTGTTCGGTTTGCGCGGCACGGTGTAGTACAGACCGGCATTGGCAATGGTGCGGGTGTATTCGTCGGGTCGCTGCTGATAGTTGTAGGCCAAGTTGATACGCAGTTGGTTGGGGAAAGACAACCCCATCTCGCCTTTTCCCTCAATGGCACGCCCGCCGTTCTGTCGCCATTCGTAGCTTGCCCGTCCGTTCATCGACAGCTGTTCCGCTCCTCGGAATATGTTTCGGTTCACATAGCCTAATCCGGCGGCAATGCCCCAGTCGCCGGCGGAATAGGTTCCCTCCAGTTCGGCCGACACGTTGTGTATCTTGCCGCGCGATAGCGTGATGTGGCAGTCAAGCATATCCTCGCCCACGGGGTCGAACGAGATATCCACATACTTCACGGGTCCGAGCGCATTCAGCAGGGCGTAGGTGCGCTCCACTCGCCATTCGGCGTAGTACTCGCCCGCTTTGATTCGACAGTTCTGCCGAAGCACGTGCGGCCGCAACAGCCGATGCCCCACGTACGAATATTCGTTGCCGTATTTGTCCTGTTCGGTATGCAGCACCGCCCCGTCGGGCAAGCGGTTCGGGTCATAATCCAAGTGGTAGCACACCCGCCGCACCTTGTAGCGCGTATAGAGTCGGCGGCTCACGCTGTCGGGCAACGAGGCGGCGTAGCGGGACAACATCAGCTCCACATCGGTCGAGCAGTCGTTGTAGCTGCTGTCCGCCGTATATTCCAACATCGTTTTGTCGAAATAGAAATACCCGTCGTTGTGCAGTCGCGTCGCAATCCGGGCCCGCTCGTCGTCAAGGGTCGAGGAGGAGAACTGATCGCCCGTATGGATTAGCGAGCGCCCGTCCACCGCCACTTCTCGCACCTCGGGGCGTTCTATATTCACTTCGTAGCGCCGTATCGTGTAGGGTCGATTCCCCGTCACCCAATAGGTCAGATAGAGTTTGCGTTTTTTTATCTGAATGGTCGTATCCACCGTGGCGTTAAAATAGCCTCGGTTTTGCATCGTCTGCCGCAGTTGCTCCATCGATACGGCGGTCATCGCATCGTCGTATATCACGGGCGCTTCGCCCATTTTGTGCGCATTGTGAGCGAGCCATTTGTTGCCTTTTTTGGTCGTGTCGGCGGGGGCGGTGTTGTAGATATCCAGCTGCAACTTCCAGAAACCCAGTATCTCCGTATTTTGTTTTTGGCGCAGGTAGTCTCGCAGCTCCGATGCGGGTACGTCTTTGGCGTCGGTTACCTTCACTTTGGCTTTATTGAGCAGATATTGCCCTTCGGGCACAAACTTCGTCGTGGCGCACGACGCCAACATCCCTACCACTCCCACGAGAAAAATCCTAAAAACTCCACTCCATACACGACGCACTCCTCTCTCAACCCAACAAGAACCACTCTCCCCCACAAAACAAACTCTCTTCCCCCGACAAGAACCACTCCCCCCCACACAACAAACTCTCTTCCCCCAACAACAAACTCTCTCCCACACAGAAGAAGCCAACCCGACTTGTCGGGAATCCTTCTTCATTCTATGTAGAGCCTGATACGCCATCTATGTTGAGCCTAATACGCCATATTATAGAGCGGGCAAAGTTACACATTATTTCCGACATACACAAGAGGGGCCGCCTAACACCTTGTCAGACAGCCCATGAGCCGCTATAATTTTGTTCTAAAAAAATAAACAGAAACTTCCCAAATCAAAGCTATCTACCAGAAAAGCTTATAGCGCAACGCTCACAAGAGAGGTCCGAAAAAAAATAGACTTGCTTTCGCAAGTCTACACCAATCAAAAAATCTCAATTATGAACAACTAAATGTACCGCCCAAACAATGAAACATTTCTGTTTTCCGGCGACCTTCGCAGGCTTTCCTGCCCGACCGCCATCCTTGAATAGGAGTCAATTATCAAAAGTTTCGTTGCGGAGGATGGGATCGAACCACCGGCCTTCAGGTTATGAGCCTGACGAGCTACCACTGCTCTACTCCGCGATACATATTTCCTGTAACCTACTTCCGTTGTCGCCTTTCGGTTCCACCGAACGCATTCCAACCGCCGTTGCAGTTTTTCTCTCTCCTGCGTTGCAATCGCCCTTTCGAACTCTCACAGACGCTTGTCGAGGTCTTTCGGTTGCCCGTCCGTTCCGACGAATTGTATCCATTCGCTCGAACCTGACTCAGCCCCTTCGGACATTGGCTACTTTGGAAATCGTCTGCAAAGGTACGGCTTTATTTTGATATACACAAATTTTCTCCGCATTTTTCTGCAAAATTATTATATTTTAAGCAAAAATTCCTCCTCACACACCACTCAACCACAAGGCAAAAACAAGGTAAAACGAAGGAAAGAACAAGGAAAATCAACCTTGCATATTAATTATTAATTTTTAATTGTTAATTAATCTCTCCGAAACTCCGCGAGCGTAACAGCCGTTGCAATCGACACATTCAGGCTTTCGGAGGTCGCCACGCCGGCGGGGTAGGACGGAATCAAGAGCGGGTGCGTGATGTAGGGGCGCACCGCCGCCGAGATGCCGTTCCCCTCGTTGCCCATAATAATGACTCCCCGCTCTCGGTCCGCAATCGCCCCCGGCTCGTACAGGTTGCGCCCGTCGAGCAGCGTGCCATAGATGGGCAGCCCTTTTGGAGCCGCTCCGAGAAACGCCTCCAAATCCGTATAGACCACTTCCACGCGTGCGAGTGCCCCCATCGTGGCTTGCACCACTTTCGGCGCAAAACAATCCGCCGTGTCGGTCGAGCAGACCACCCGCCGCACCCCGAACCAATCGCACGTGCGAATTATCGTGCCGAGATTGCCGGGGTCCTGTATGCCGTCGAGGCACACCACCAATCCGTTCGCCACGCTCGCCGTGGGCACAGCGGGCTTCCGAAACACGCCGATTACGCCTTGCGGGGTGCGCAGCGACGAAAGCTGCTCTATTTCAGTCTGCGTAGCGTTCTGACTGTCAATCAGATAGACCAGCTCAAACCGTTTTACCAATTCCTCCACGCATTTCCGCCCCTCGGCGAGGAACAGCCCTTCCTCATCACGAAACTTTTTCTGTTGCAGACTGCGCAACCGCTTCAGCAGCGCTTTCGAAACATGTTCAATCGTATTTGTCGGTGTCATAAAAATAGATAGTCTTGTTAAAATAATTCCGCCTATGGGCGTAGTCTTACTTTATTTTTCATTCTGCCGCAACAGGGTCCTCGCTCACCACGCAGCCGTCCTCACTCACCTCGAGCCGTGTCGGCACACCGAACCACAGCGGCAGATTCCGCTCCACATGCCCGGCGGGGAAGTCAAAGAGCACCGGAAAATCGTACGCCGCCACCGCTTGTGCAATCGTTTCGTACACCGTGCAGCCCATCGAAGGGTCGTCGTCGCAGTCCGAAAACTGCCCCACCACGAGCCCCGCAATCCGTTCGAGCACGCCCGACAGCCGCAGATTCTGCATCATGCGGTCGATGTGGTAATGTCGCTCCGCAATATCTTCCAAAAAGAGAATACACCGTTCGCCCCGAGCCATCGCCTTTTCTATCACGCTATTCAGGCCGTATGGCGTTCCCTGCAGTCCGTACAGCACGCTCAGGTTGCCGCCCACGAGCCGTCCTTGGGCCTGCCCCACTCGATTGAGCGGATGCGCGGGCAAGCGATACTCCAACGCATCGCCTCGTAGCGCACGGCGGAACAGCAGCAGCGGCTCCGAGTCCTCAGGCAGCGTCGCTATGTGTTTGCACATCAGCCCGTGCAGCGATGCCTGTCCCGATAGCGCAGCCAATTGGTGCAAGCACGTTATATCCGAAAAACCGACAATCGGTTTCCCGATAGGCGCAATGCGGTCAATGATTCGTTGCAGTCCGTACCCGCCTCGTGCGCACAGCACCAAATCTATTTCGGGATCGCCGAGCGCACGGTTCAGGTCCGCTGCTCGATCGCTATCGTTTGCCGCGAACCGCCCGAACCTACCCCGAGCCTTCCCCATCACTCGCACCCGATACGCCTCTCCCACTGCCTCACCATGTCCTATCAAAAGCCCATCCTTCCCCGTGAGAATCCCATCTTGCTCCGCTGCGAGCGCCTCACGCCCCCACGACTGCAGTCGTTCCACAGCCCCATCAATATATTTTTCCTCTATCGCCCCCGACGGCGACACAATGGCTATTGTCTTTGTCATATCGCTATTCCGAATCCTTCCGTTCAGCACATTATTATATATCGTTGCAAAGATACAAACTTTTTTGCAAATCGGCAAGCCCACCGCCCAAAAAGAAAGCTGCCCGACTACAAGTCAGGCAGCCTCTTTTCAGTATGGCCTCAGCAATTACTTGCTCAGTGCCAATGCCACATTCACAGCGCAAGCCACGGTGCAACCTACCATCGGATTGTTACCGATGCCGAGGAAGCCCATCATCTCAACGTGTGCGGGAACCGACGACGAGCCGGCGAACTGTGCATCCGAGTGCATACGACCCATCGTATCGGTCATACCGTACGAAGCAGGACCGGCTGCCATGTTATCGGGGTGCAGCGTACGACCCGTACCGCCACCCGATGCAACGGAGAAGTACGGCTTGCCTGCCAGCACGCGCTCTTTCTTGTACGTACCAGCCACAGGGTGTTGGAAGCGGGTCGGGTTGGTCGAGTTACCCGTAATGGATACATCGACGTTCTCGTGCCACATGATAGCCACGCCCTCGCGTACGTCATCAGCGCCGTAGCAGTTCACCTTCGCACGCGGACCGTTCGAGTATGCCTTGGTGCGAACGATGTTCAGCTCGCTCGTGTAGTAGTCGAACTGCGTCTGTACATACGTAAATCCGTTGATACGGCTGATAATCTGTGCAGCGTCTTTGCCCAGACCGTTCAGGATGATACGGAGCGGGTTCTTACGCACCTTGTTGGCCATTTCGGCAATCTTGATAGCGCCCTCAGCAGCCGCAAACGACTCGTGGCCTGCCAAGAAGGCGAAGCACTGTGTCTCCTCGCGGAGCAGACGAGCGGCCAAGTTTCCGTGTCCGAGACCTACCTTACGGTCGTCAGCCACCGAGCCCGGAATACAGAACGCTTGCAGACCGATACCGATCGCCTCAGCGGCGTCAGCAGCGTTTTTGCAACCCTTCTTCAGGGCAATGGCACTACCTACCACGTACGCCCATTTTGCGTTCTCGAAGCAGATACGTTGGGTCTCTTCGCAGGTCAGATACGGGTCGAGGCCGTATTGCTCGCAGATTTGGTTAGCCTCCTCGATCGAAGCGATACCGTTGGCATTCAGCGCGGCGAGAATCTGTTTCTCGCGGCGGTCTTGTGATTCAAATTGAACTGGACGAATCATAGCATTACTCCTTTCTCGGGTCAATAGATTTAACTGCGCCCTGCTCTTTGGTCGTGCGACCATACGAGCCGGTTACTTGTTTCAGAGCCTCGTCAGCGGGAACGCCCTTCTTGATAGCGTCCATAAACTTACCCATGTGTACATACTCGTAGCCGCATACCTCGTTGTCCTCGTCGAGATACTCTTTGGTGATGTAGCCTTCGGTCAGTTGCAGATAGCGAACGCCCTTCACCTTGGTCGAGAACAGCGTACCGCATTGCGATACCAGTCCTTTGCCGAGGTCTTCCAAGCCTGCGCCGATTGCCAAACCGCCCTCCGAGAAAGCCGACTGCGTACGACCGTAAACGATCTGCAAGAACAGCTCACGCATAGCGGTGTTGATAGCGTCGCAAACGAGGTCGGTATTCAGTGCCTCGAGGATGGTCTTGCCCGGCAGAATCTCAGCTGCCATAGCAGCGGAGTGGGTCATACCCGAGCAGCCGATGGTCTCTACGAGAGCCTCTTCAATCACGCCGTCTTTCACATTCAGTGTCAGTTTGCAGGCACCCTGTTGAGGAGCGCACCATCCCACACCGTGTGTCAAACCGGAAATGTCTTTAATTTCGGTAGCCTTCACCCACTTACCCTCTTCGGGGATAGGAGCGGGACCATGTTTCGGTCCTTTTGCCACCACGCACATTTCTTGTACTTCTTTACTGTAAATCATATTATTGTGGTTTATTGTAATTGTATCGATTTCTCTCTATCGGCTCCGAACCCGTCCGCCGCACATCGTTCCGCTCCTCTCCAGCCGTTCCGCTCAGCCATTCTGTCGCCTCCTGCCGTTCCGCTCAGCCATTCTGCCGCCGACCGACCATTCCGCCCCACCAACACAAAACTGCCCCCCCGGTGGATTCTATTCGGACTGCAAAATTACGCACTTTTTTGCACCCGTGCAAATTTATTGCTGCTTTGCAAACCCCACTTGATAAAACGCACGCCTAACCATTGCCGACCGAGTGTCCCGAGCCGTTCTTTTTCTCGAAAAAAGCTGCCCGACTCGCAGTCAGACAGCCTTTTTCGTATTTTTTCGTTCGCCGTTTTAGTCCGCCGGGCTCATCACCACTTCGAACATATTTCCGGCATCCACCAGCTTGCGCAGCATGTTCTGCACGCTCTCGGCCGTGATGTTCTCAACGGCTTTTTTGTAGTCAGCCAGATGATCCAATCCGTAGCGGTCTTTCAGATAGATCATCGTCTCCCAGTGCCCGTTTTTCTCCAAGTCTTCTTGGAAATCCTTCAGCATACTCTCTTTTTCTTTGCTGAGGTCTTGCGCCAGCGGTCCGTTATCGATGATGGTCTTCACCTCTTCGTGAATAATCTCCATCAGCTTCGACTGTTTGGCGGGGTCGGTGTCAAACTGCATTATCAGTCGAGCACGCGGCACGGGATTGATATCCAATCTTCCGGCGCACCCCACACCGTACGAGCCGCCTTCCCGCTCACGGATCGACTCCAGATAGCGGGTGCTCAATATCCGCCCGATCATTTCCATATTCAGGTCATTGTCCAGCGTGTAAGGAATATCGTACGAGGTGTATTGAATGCGGTTGCTTGCCGTGGTCGTTTCCATTTGGCGCGTAAAATAGTTGCGTTGGATGCCCAGCGGCGAGCGAACGCCGTTGTCACGGATGTCCTCACGCGCCTTGGTCGTCTTCATTCCGCCGAGCCATTGCCCTATCAGCTTCTGTGTAGCCTTATCTTTCGGATCGATGTTGCCCACAAAGATAAAGGTAAAGTCCGCAGGATTGGCAAACCGATCCTTATACACGGCCAAGCACTTGTCCAACGTTACCTGCTCCAACTTCTCCGTGCTCCAAACGGTAGTCCGCTCCGAGTGGTTCGAGCTGAATACCTGTACCGAATCCGAGAAAGCGGCTTTCGGGTTCTTGTCCTTGTTTATCAGTTGGTTATGCATTAGGCTTATCAGCGTGTTGAACGCATCCTCATCCCGACGCGGCGCGGTAAATTGCAGATAAACCAGCTGCAGCAAAGTCTCAAAATCTTTTACCGACGAGCTGCCCGATACCGTTTCCGTGTAGGCATTTATCGAGGCGCTCTCGCTCACGGTCTTGCCCGCCAGCGCTTTCTGCAAGTTGTTTGCCGAGAAATCGCCCAATCCCATCATGCTCACAGCGCTTGTCGCAAGGTCGGCTGCGTACAGGTCCTCCGTATTGAGCAGCGACTCTCCGCCCTTCGAGTAGGCATACAGGCGAATCTCGTCTTGCTTAAAGGTGGTCGGCTTCACTAACACGCGCACGCCGTTCGACAGGGTCCATTGCGTCACACCGTACTCCTTGTCGTACGAAGTCTTTTTTATTTTTCCGGCTTTCGGTGCTTTCTTCACGAGTTGCGTATCGATAGCCTCCTCTTTCGGAGCCTCAATTTCAGCCTCGTTCACCGTTTTGAGCATTGTCAGAATTTCCTCCTCCGACGGAATGTTCACACCGTCTTTTTTCGGTCCGGTGATAGCTATGGTCGGATTCTCATGCACCATTTGTTTGGCCACCTCATTCACCATATCCACCTGAATCATCGGCAGAACGTTCTTGGCAAACTGATATTCCCATTCTATGCCGGGCATCGATTCGTGGTCTTCAAAGTTGCGAATGCATTCCCGCGCAATCGAGATGTTGCGTCGGTTGTTGCGCTCGTTGTACGATTTCTCCATGCTGCTCATGTAGTCGCTCTTGGCGCGTTCCAGTTCCGCATTGGTAAATCCGTAGCGTTGCATCTTCTCCATCTGCACCAGCAGGTCGTTCAGCGCTTCCGTCTCACGCCCTTCCTTGGGCACGGTGATGGCCACAAACGCATCTTTCAGTTTCACAATCTCGCCGTAGTACGACCCGGCACCCATAAACGATGCATTCGGGTCGAGTGTCAGCTCCGTGAACCGATTCTGCAACATATCGTCTATCAGCTGATAGAGTATCGACAGCAGATAGGCTTGGTCGGTATTCTGCAGCTCTTGGGGCAGCTGATCGTGCTTGTATTCCAGCTCGATACGCGTGTTCTGAGCCTCGGGGTCAAGCGCAATCGCCACCAACGGAGCTTTGTTATCCTCCACGGTGTAGAGCGGCCGCTCGCCACGATTCTTGCGTTCCGGCACATCGGCCCACAGCGCTTTAATTTTTTGCTCTATTTGGTTTACATCAATGTCGCCAACCACGATTATCGCCTGATTATCAGGGCCGTACCATTTCTCATAGTACGCACGCAGCGCATCGTAGGCAAAGTTATTGATCACCGCCGTATCGCCAATCACATCTCGTTTGGCATATTGGCTGCCCGGATATTTCAGTGCACGGATTTCTTTCCACAGTCGGCGGTCAGCCGTGCGGCCGGTACGCCATTCCTCACGGATCACGCCGCGCTCGTCGTCTATCTCCTCGGGCAGCAACAGCAGTCCGCAAGCCCAGTCGTGCAGCACGAGCAGTGCCGAATCCACAATTCCTTCTCGGTAGGTCGGCACGTCAGACAGTCGATACACCGTTTCATCTATCGAGGTGTAAGCGTTGATGTTTCCGCCAAAATTCACACCCACCGACTCAAAATAGTTGATGATGCCTTTGCCGGGGAAATTCTTCGTTCCGTTGAACGCCATGTGCTCCAAGAAGTGCGCCAATCCGTTTTGGTTATCTTCCTCCAGTACGGCGCCCACCGCTTGCGCGATATGGAATTCGCAGCGTTGTTTCGGTTGCTCGTTGTGACGGATATAGTACGTCAATCCGTTTTCCAACTGCCCGTATCGCACGTTCGGATCCATCGGCAGTTTCTCCGGCTGTTGTGCCACAGCCGTCAGCGCTGCCAGCAGCAACGCCATACCTAACCATCTCTTTTTCATCGTCTTTTAGTTATTATCTGTAGTGTCCGTAGTAGTTTGCGTAGTGTCCTCCGCCGCTTCCGAATTAGTTTCCGAAGTCTGTTCCGCAGTCGCAGCCGTCTCTTCGGTTGGCTCCTTTCTCTCTGCCGACTCCGAAGCATTTTCGGTTGCCTCCGCCGTTTCCTGAGCGGCAGCCTCCTTCTCAGCCGCTTTCTCGTTGGCTTCGATTATTTCATCGCCGCGGCTTTTCCACGGGCGAGGGCCGAGTATGCGTTCCACGTCTTCCGAGGTAATCACCTCTTTTTCTATCAGCAGCTCCGCCATCTTGTGGTGGCCTTCTTGATTCTCCTCCAAGATTTGGCGAGCTCGAGCCATCTGTTTGGCAATTATCGCCGCCGTTTCTTGGTCTATCAGTTCGGCCGTCTTGTCCGAGTAGGGTTTCGCAAAACCGTAATTATATTGTCCCGTCGAGTCGTAGAAGCTGACATCTTTCAGCTTTTCGCTCATGCCGTAGTAGGCCACCATGGCGTAGGCTTGTTTGGTTGCCCGCTCCAAGTCGTTCAGCGCCCCCGTCGAGGTCTGATGCAAGAACAGCTGTTCGGCAGCCCGCCCGCCCAGCAGCGAGCAGAGCTCATCCAATATATGCTCTTCGTTGGTCAGTTGTCGCTCCTCGGGCAGGTACCACGCCGCACCTAATGCCACGCCTCGCGGCACGATCGTTACCTTCACCAACGGATTGGCATATTGCAGCATCCACGATATCGTGGCGTGTCCGGCCTCGTGATAAGCTATCGAGCGTTTTTCCTCCTCGGTCATCACTTTTGTCTTGCGTTCCAGTCCGCCCACGATTCGATCCACGGCGTCCATAAAATCTTGTTTGCCTACCTTCTTATGGTTGTAGCGAGCCGCTATCAGGGCAGCCTCGTTGCATACGTTGGCAATATCCGCTCCCGAGAATCCGGGCGTCTGCTTCGATAGGAAATCCACATCCACCGTGTCGTCGAGCTTCAGCGGGCGCAGATGCACGCCGAATATCTCTTTACGCTCTTGCAGGTCGGGCAGTTCCACATGGATTTGTCGGTCAAATCGGCCGGCACGCAGCAGTGCGGGGTCGAGCACATCCGCGCGGTTTGTCGCCGCCAGAATGATTACGCCCGTATTCGTTCCGAATCCGTCCATCTCGGTCAGCAGCTGATTCAGCGTCGATTCCCGCTCATCGTTGCCGCCCGTCATGGCGTTTTTGCCACGCGCACGCCCCACGGCGTCAATCTCGTCTATAAATATGATCGCGGGAGCCTTCTCTTTGGCTTGTCGGAACAGGTCTCGCACGCGGCTCGCGCCCACGCCGACAAACATCTCCACAAAGTCGCTACCCGACATCGAGAAGAACGGCACGCCCGCTTCGCCGGCCACAGCTTTAGCCAGCAGCGTCTTACCGGTACCCGGAGGGCCCACTAGCAGCGCACCCTTTGGAATCTTTCCGCCGAGCACGGTATATTTTTTCGGGTTCTTGAGGAACTCCACTATCTCTTGCACTTCCTGTTTCGCTCCTTCCAGTCCGGCCACATCCTTGAAGGTAACTTTGCTTGCGTTATCTTTGTCGGTTACCTGTGCTTTTGCCTTACCAACACCGAATATACCGCCCATACCTCCGCCTGCGCCGCCCGATATACCGCGTGTCATCCATACAAAGAACAGCACCATCAGCAGGATGGGGAACACATTGGCGAGTATCAGATACAGATAGTTCCGTGTCTGTTTATAGTTCACGTCTATAGGCGACAGCTGCGCCTCTTTGCGGTGCTGATTCACGCCGTCTAAGTAGTTGGCAAACACATCCACGCTCGGAATCCGGACCTTCAGTTTTCCGTCTACCGCTTCGCCTTTGCCTTGCTCGCCGAATACCAGCGCATAGCATTGGGGCTTTATGGTCGCCTCCGCGTGGTTGTCGTCATATACGGTTACCGATTTTACGGCGTCGTTTTCGATGTATGCAGTGAATTTAGTATAGTTCAGCTCCTTGCTGTCCGTTGCCGAGTCGCCAAACAGCCATGCGGCCAATAGGATAAACGCTATGGCGTACAGCACCCAGCTCACCCAGCGGAAGCGGGGTCTCTGCGGCTTTTGATTATTCAGTTTGGGCTGATTTGGATTTTGATTTTCTTCTTTCATTGGTTTTGTTGTTCGGGTTTATTCATCGGGCAGTTCCGTCACTTTTCCGTCTGCCCACAGGTGTTCTATATCATAGAACTCACGCGGTTCGCGCTGCATGATATGGACAAATACCGTGCCATAGTCCATAGCTATCCATTCCGCGTTTTCCTGCCCTGCCACGCTCATCGGATGCACGTGCGTTTGGGTGCGAACATAGTCGTCCACCTCGTCTGCAATGGCGCTCACCTGTGTGGCGCTGTTGCCTTCCGCTATCACCATATACTCCGTCGGCGCTTCTTTGATTTTTGTCAGGTCAATGGTCACAATGCGCAGTCCTTTTCGGTTGCGAATGCCTTCCACAATGGTCTCCACCAGTTTTTTGTTCGAAATCTCTTTCATCTTTTTTGTCGCTTTTCCCGAGGGATCGCCCTCGCTTGTTTTAGAATAGACAGACGGAGTTTGTCCGTTCAAACCCCGTCCGCCGTCATCCTATTTTTCGTTGGTTATCAATATCTTAGAAGTATTTTGTCTCCGTGCCGACAATCGAGCTGAGCAGGTTGTTGGCCAGTCGGCTTGCGCCGAAACGGAAACTCTGATTGTTGAGCCAATCCTCGCCCAGTATCTCTTTCACCAGCGTGTAGTGCTGCACGGCCTCTTCGGTGGTCGAAACCCCTCCGGCGGGCTTGTAGCAAACCTTCTCGCCCGTCTTTTCTTTCCAGTCTTTGATGGCGTGGCACATCACGTAGGTAGCCTCCGGCGTAGCATTCACGGCTATTTTTCCCGTCGAGGTCTTGATAAAGTCCGCACCGGCCGCCATAGCCAGAATCGAAGCTTTGTAGATGTTCTCCGCCGTTTTCAGTGCGCCGGTCTCCAAAATCACTTTCAGGTGTGCCGAGCGGATGGCGGCTTTTATCTCGCTTATCTCGTCAAACACTTCCTGATATTTGCCTTCCAAGAATTTGCCGATCGAGATCACGATGTCTATCTCCGTTGCGCCGGCAGCCACAGCCATGGCAGCCTCCGCCACTTTCACTTCGATAAAGGTCTGCGATGCGGGGAATCCGCCGGCCACGGCAGCGATGCCGATCGGCTCAGTCAGCGTATCGTGTGCCGTCTCCACCAGAGCGGGATACACGCACATAGCGGCCACATTCGGAATGTTCGGGAAGTTTTTGCCGAAAGCATTCACCTTCTCCGCCATGCCGGCCACTTTGGCAGTCGTATCATCGCCGTTCAGGGTCGTCAGGTCTATCTGATGCAGGCATTCCTTCCATACCTCCACGTTATTATTCTCTGCAAAGTGTTCTTCTAATATTTTTGCCGTTTCGGCCTTCACTTGTGCATCATCTTGTTTGCAGTTGTATTGCGCAAACAGTTCTTCAAATTTTTCCATGCTGTCTGTGTTTTTTATTATTTAGTAGTATTCTCTGTCGTATTTTCTTCCGTGTCTTGTATGCGGCCTATTATGGTCTCGTTTCCGCACACCACATCGCCCACTTCCACAAACATCTCCGTGTCCAAGGGCAGATACATATCCACGCGCGACCCCAATTTGATAAATCCGAGGTGGGTGTTTCGGTGCGATTGCTTGCCGGCACGCGCGTAAGTCACAATGCGTCGTGCCATGGCACCCGCTATCTGTCGTACGGCTATCTGCACTTTCGACGGTGTCTCAATCACCACCAACGAGCGCTCGTTCTCGGTGCTCGATTTGGGCAGCCAAGCGCCTTTGTGCCGTCCTTTCTGATGTTCCGATACCAGTATCGTTCCCTCTATGGGGTACCAGTTTGCATGCACGTTAAAGGGCGACATAAATATGCTCACCTGCAGCCGTTCCTCGTGGAAGTACTCGTTTTCCATCGTCGGTTCCACCACCACCACGCGGCCGTCCGCCGGCGCTATCAAGAAATTCGGGTCATCCACCTCTATCACCCGCACGGGGTTGCGAAAGAAGTAGGTCACAAAGGTCAGCAGTATGGCGGTCAGTACCAGAATGAGCGCAAATATCCAGTGCGGCGAGTAGATATATACCGCCACATTGATGATAAACAGCGCCATCACCAGCCCTATCAGCGTGTTACGCCCTTCTCTGTGTATATGGAGTCGTTTGAGAGGTTTGTGTTTCATTGCCATTGCGAATAAGGAAATTTACTCAACATCTCTGCCGCTTGGTCTATTCCGGTTTTGAGTTTTTTGTCCAACATCATTTTGAACATCATCGGCAGATCGGCCTTCAGCGTCAGTTTCAGTCGGGTATCGGTCGGATTCACCTCTTTCATCTGTATCCAGAAGTTAGCCTCCACGGGTATATTTTCCGCACCGAATTTCAGCGTACTGTTTTCGATTCGGTCCACAATGGCGATGGTTATTTTCTGTCCTAATCCATCCACCTTCATGCGCACTTTGTCCGCGCTGATTTCCAGCTCTTGCACCTTGTCTTGCGGAATGAGGTCCCGCACTTTTTCCAGATTTTCTAAATTGCTCAGCACCTTGTAGATTTGTTCCGCCGATGCAGCCGCCGAGCAAATTTTGCTCTCATATTTTACTTCCGACATTGTCTTATATTTTTCGTAGTCTTATATTTTTTATTCCGTCTTGTCGCAAAATGGTCCCCAAACAAAATGCTTATTTTTTCCATTTAGCGGGGTTCTTATGCCAAGCCCGTAGGGTGGCAATATCCTGTTCCGAGAACACACCGTCTATTTCGGCTTGCTCCACCACCGATTCAAAATCCGTCAGGGCCACCAGCGGCACATCTTCCTCGGTCAGCATGCGTTTCGAGGCGGCCATTTGGTAGTCAAACAGAGCCACCACCGCTTCCACCGAGCAGCCGTTGTTGCGCACCGCTTCTATCACGCGTTGTATGTTATGCCCAAGATTCACCTGATTTTCAATGATTACCACACGCTGACGGGGACGCAGGTCGCCCTCTATTTGGTTTTCCAATCCGTGATCTTTCGGGGTCGGATGCACATAGATGTAGGGCAACGCCAGCTGTTCTGCCACCAGCACGCCGTGCGCAATGGCATTGATGGCCACGCCGGCTATCACATCCGCATCCGGGTATCGTTCCGCCACCGTTCGTGCCAGTTCCAGTTTGATGAAGTTGCGCATGTAGGTGTACGAAAACAGCTTTCTATCGTCAAAGTAAACCGGTGATTTCCAACCGTTTACCCACACAAACGGGTTGTTCGCCTGCACACGAAATGTCTTCAATTGCAGCAGCTTCTTAGCCACCAATCGTTCTTGTGTTTCCATACGGAGGTCGATTTTTTATCGTTAATTTTAGGTTCTTTTTACCTTCCTGACTTGGTTTTTCCTTTTTAAGCAGGCAAAGGTACAGCTTTTTTTTCACATATACAAGCCCTTGCGCCGCCTCTATTTGTTTTCGGTTTGTTTTTGGAGTCGTTTTTGGTATTTTTCTATCTGCAATTGCGTCATTTTCAGTTGGGTATCCAGTTTTTGAATATCTTGCACCACCACGCCGAATTGATAGGTGGTCATCAGCGCTTTTTTGTCGTTTTGCGACAGATAGAACACCTCGCGCGATTTCGTGCCTTCGTAGGCCACCCGCACCCGCTCGGCACCGTACACATCCGCAAAATGCAAGAATCGTACCGCATCTTCGCCCGTCAGCGTCATCGTCTCGTGCCACCCTTCGGCCTCAAAGGCGTGCGTCGAGCCCCGGAATCGGTCGGCGACGTTTTCCGCCCCCGCTTCGCCCTGCACGGCCGTCAGCACCACTTCCTCCATTCCTATCGCCTTCGCGCCGTAGTAGAAGCACTTCACCTCTATTTTTCCGTTGTCCGTCACCGTGGCTTGCAGATAGTTGCGAGCCGTGTTGCGCCCGGTGCGCAACAGCTTGTGCGTGTAGCGGCCGTTGTCTTCGTATTTCTCATTTTTTTCGTAGGCGAATTCCCGCATCAGCGAGTCGGCTTGCGGCAGCAGGGTCTGTTTCACCGAGTCGTAATACACCCACGAGCGTTCTTGCTCGACGAGTGCCACGCTGTCTTGTTGTCGTTTTTCGGCTTGTCGCTCCGCTGCCGTTTTCGCCTTCGGCGAGCAAGCTTGCCCTACCAACACCGAACCAAGCAGCACCGCCGCCCCTACCCTTCGTATCGCTTTCCTTGTCTTGTACCGCATATTTCCTATTTTGTCTTGCTTATTCATTGCCTTATCTTGCCTATTGCTTGTTTTGTTTCGCATTGTTGTCGTTTTGTTTTTGTATTCACATTCCGTTTGCCCCGCAAAGGTACGCATTTTTTTGCGAAAAACGAAAAAAACCGATGAAAAGTTGTGTAGGCGAAAAAAAATGGGTAATTTTGCAGCGGAAAAGTGCGAAGACCGTCAAAACCCGTCAAAACCGCTCATTACACGCCCAAACCACGCACCGTGTGCCGAAAAAGTGTATGGCGTTTTCCCCGTTGCTTTCCGCCCGCTGTGCGGGCGAGCGGCGTTTCGGGTGCAACGTATTGCTAATCAGGTCTATACCACATGCCAACACAAATTTTGTCTCAAAAACACAAAAACTCAATTTTATAGTATGAAAAAAGGTTTATTTCTGTCTATCATTGCAGTAGCAATGCTGGCATCGTGCAGCAAGACGCTGCCGAAACCGGAAGAGATTACCGTTAACCCGAACCCGCTCACCGTAGTCGGCAACAAGGTTAATGCGGACATCACCGGTACATTCCCTGCTAAAAAATTCGCTAAGAAAGGCGTTCTCACCGTCACTCCGGTGTTGAAATATGCGGGTCAGGAGTCTGTTGGCGAGCCTGTCACCTACATTGGCGAGAAGGTTAAGGACAACGGCAAGCAGGTCAACTACAAGCAGGGCGGCAAGTACGCACAGTCTTGCAGTTTCGATTATGTTCCCGCTATGGACAAGTCGGAGTTGTATCTTCGTTTCACCGCCAAGGTGGGCAAGAAGGTTATCGACATCCCCGATCTCAAGGTGGCTGACGGTCTGCTCGCCACGGCTAAGTTGGCCGAGGCTAACGACAACCCTGCCGTAGTTACGCCGGACAAATTCCAACGCATCATCCAAGAGGTTCAGGAGGCTGACATCAAGTTCTTGATTCAGCAGTCCAATCTTCGTAGCTCGGAGACGGGTTCGCAGGCCGTTAAGGACCTTCGTTCCGCCATCAAAGAGGCTAACGACAACAGCAAGAAGTACATCGAGAAGCTCGAGGTAAGCGGTTATGCATCGCCGGAAGGTGGTCTTGACCTCAACACCAAGTTGGCTACCGATCGTCAGAAGAACGCACAGAAGTTCTTGCAGAAGCAGCTCAAGAAGGACAAGGTAGAGGCTTCCATCGAGGCTGAGACCACCGCAGAGGACTGGGAAGGTTTCCAAGCCGCTCTCGAGAACAGCAATATGCAGGACAAGGATCTCGTTTTGCGTGTGTTGAGCATGTATAGCGATCCCGAGGAGCGCGAGGCTCAGATCAAGAACTTGAGCAGCGTCTATAAGACTCTTGCCGAGGAGATCCTTCCGGAGCTCCGTCGCAGCCGCTTGATTCTTACCACCGACCTCATCGGTAAGTCGGACGACGAGATCAAGGACTTGGCTAAGAACGATCCTTCCAAGCTCACCGTCGAGGAGTTGCTCTATGCCGCTACTTTGACTTCCGACAACGCTGAGAAGATCGCTATCTATCAGAAGGTGGCTGACCGGTTCGGCGACTATCGTGCATACAACAACATCGGTCAAATCTACTTTGGCGAGGGCAACATCGCCGAGGCACGCCGTGCATTCAGCAAGGCACTCGAGATCGAGCCGAACAACGCTGATGTCAACTACAACGCCGGTTTGGCTGCTATGGCAGACAACGACTTGGCTAAGGCAGAGGAATACCTCGGCAAGGCAGCAGGCACCACGGGTAACCTCTCCGCTGCTATGGGTACGCTCTACACTATGAAGGGCGACTACAAGGCAGCTAAGTCGGCTTACGGCAACACCGCTACCAACAACGCAGCCGTTCAGCAGATCCTCAACGAGGACTATGCAGCCGCTCGCCAGACCTTGGCTAACGTCAAGGAGCCGAACGCTACCACGGCTTACCTCTCTGCAGTGGTTGCAGCTCGCACCAACGATCGTGAGGCTGTCTACAGCAACATGAAGACCGCTATCGCTAAGGACGCATCGCTCAAGGCAAAAGCTCAGAACGATATCGAGTTCTCCAAGTACGCAGAGGACGCAACGTTCCAAGCTATCGTTAAGTAATTTTCGTATCGTAGAAGAGGGTTTGCCGCACTCGTTGGGCAAACCCTCTTTTTTCGATACCTAATTCGTAAAACCTATACAAATCTATGTCCGTTTTATTTCCCAAGACGCCCAAGATGCCCGAGTGGGACTACCGCCCTATCTATTACGATAAGGACAAGGAGAAGCGTGAGGAGCGCAAGACCACGCTCCACCGCGGTTCGTTCCGTGAGGAGCATGAGAAAAACATGGGCGAGATGCGTCGCCGCAACCGTTCCAAGCTCGGTTTTTGGATTGCGTTGTTGGCGTTAGCCGCCGTTTTGTTTTATTTTTTGAGTTAATCCGGCCGTGGATATCATTCATCTCTTACCCGACAGTGTGGCCAACCAGATTGCGGCGGGCGAGGTCATTCAGCGCCCCGCCTCGTGCCTCAAAGAGTTGGTCGAGAATAGCTTGGATGCAGGTGCCACCCGCATTCAGGTCATCGTTCGTGACGCAGGGCGCACGCTCTTTCAGGTCGTGGACAACGGTTCGGGCATGAGTGAAACCGACGCTCGTATGGCTTTCGAGCGTCATGCCACGTCTAAGATTCGTTCGGCGCAAGACCTCTTCTCGTTGCGCACCATGGGTTTCCGTGGCGAGGCGTTGGCCAGTATCTGTGCCGTGGCGCAGGTCGAGGTGCTGACGCGCCGTGCCGAGGATGAAATCGGCACCCGCCTCGAGATCGACGGATCGACCGTAGTCTCGCAAGAGCCCTATTCCTGTCCCGTCGGCACCAATATCAAGGTCAAGAACCTTTTTTATAATGTGCCCGTGCGCCGCAAGTTTCTCAAAACCGACCAAACCGAGCTGCGCAACCTGCTGACCGAATTCTATCATATCGTTTTGGTCTATCCCAAGGTGCAATTCACTTTTGTCCACAACGACGAGATTCTGCTCGAGCTGCCGGCAGGCACCGAGAAGCAGCGTATCGAGAGCGTATTCGGCAAGGGCACGGGTCGCACCTATACCGCCTCGTTTGTCGATTTGCACACCGACACCGATTTGGTGTCCATTCGCGGTTTTGTCAGCAAGCCCGAGTCTGCCACGCGCAACGCCCAGCAGTACTTTTTTGTCAATGGGCGGTACATGCGCCATCCCTATTTTCAGAAAGCCGTCTTGGCAGCCTATTCCGGCATGCTTGCCACCGACTACCAGCCCTCTTTCTTCATCTACTTCGATATTGCGCCCGAATCTATCGACGTCAATATCCACCCCACCAAAACCGAAATCAAGTTTGCCGACGAGCAAACCATTTTCCAGATTCTCATGGCTTCCGTGCGGGAAGCCATCGGCAAGTTCACGCTTGCACCCACCATCGACTTCAATCGCAGCGGCGAGATAGAGATGCCCGCTCGCACCTCCGGTACCGCCGCAGCGCCCACCATATCCATCGATTCCTCCTACAACCCCTTCAAGTCCCGTTCCTCCTACTCCGCCCCCGACTTCTCGCATGCTTCAGGCTACGACCGCTCAGGGCAAGGAAGCTACTCTCATTCCATTCCGTCAGGATGGGATCGCCTCTACACCCCCTCTCCCGCATCGACCGATTTTTCCGCCGACGCTGCCCCCGGAAACGGCTTCCCCGCCGACTCAACTACCGCCCTCGGTCCGATGACGGACACCTCGTCCCTCTTCGATTACGATTGGTCGTCGGTCTCTCCGTGGCAGTATGCGGGTAAATACATCCTCACTCCCTCGCCCATCGGCCTTCTGATTATCCATCAGCACCGAGCCCATACCGCAGTCTTGTATGCACAGTACCTCGACCAGCTCGAGCATGCTCGCGGCAGTATGCAACAGCTGCTCTTTCCCGAGATTTTGGACTTGAGCGCCGACGATATGGTGCTCATTGCCACGCTCTTGCCCGATCTTCGCACCATCGGCTTCGATTTGGAGCAGTTTGGCAAGACGTCGTATAGCGTCAATGCCGTTCCGCCTCTGTTGGGTGACCAGAACCCCATTCCGGTGCTGCAACACATCTTGCAGGGCGTTCGCGAGACGGGAGCCAATGCCTCCGACGAGTGGCGCAAGCGGATCGCTTTGTCCCTTGCGGCCGACACGGCGATTCCCAATAGCAAGCCGCTCACCGAAGCGGAAATGTGCGATCTGCTCGTTCGGCTGTTTGCTCTGCCCGAGTATCGCCATACGCAGGACGGCAAGCGTATCATCTCCGTCTTGTCCGACGACGACCTGAGCCGTCGCTTCTAACGCCGAACAAACGCACTCCGTAACAGGAGCCCACCCCACTCGTTCGCAAGCAAAAAACCAACCGCCCCCACTCGTTCGCAAACAAAACCCCAATCCCTTCCCTTCGAAAAAAAACAAACACTCGATATGAAACGACTTTTCTATGCTCTCGCAGCGCTCGTGCTTCTTGCCGGCTGCCAACCCAAAGCCACCACGCTCACCATTCTCCATACCAACGACACCCACTCGCAGGTGGAGCCCAAGTCCAACGGAGAGGGCGGCTATGCCCGTCGTATGGGCTTCATCGAGCAGGAGCGCCGCCGCAACCCCGATTTGCTGTTGCTCGACGCGGGCGATTTCTGCCAGGGCACGCCCTATTTCAACTATTTTCATGGCCGTGTCGAGGTCGAAGCGCTCAACCGCATGGGCTACGATGCCGCCACGCTCGGCAACCACGAGTTTGACAACGGACTTGACACCTTGGCAGCGGTCCTTCGCTTGGCGCACTTCCCCATTGTCTGCGCCAACTACAATGTCACAGGGACGCCGCTCGAAGACATAGTCCGCCCCTATACCATTCTTCATCGGGGCGGCCTCAAAATCGGTATTTTCGGTTTGGGCGTGCAGCCCAAAGGGCTGATTGCGGACAAGAATTTTGAGCCGATTCACTATATCGAGCCGTATCCGGTGGCACAAGAGATGGCCACGCTGCTGCGCCACCGCAAGCAGTGCGACGTCGTTATCTGTTTGAGTCACTTGGGCACCTACGCGGGAGCGGAAGGCGATTTCTGTGATGTGGAGTTGGCGGCCCGCACGCGTGATATCGATGCCATCATCGGCGGCCACACGCACAAGGTCTACGACACGCTCCGCGTGGCGAACCTCGATGGGGTAGAGATTCCGGTAGTCCAGATGGGCAAAAGCGGCACTCGTATCGGCCGCCTCACCCTCACCCTATCCAACTAACCTCCCCTCTCCGACTCCCCTCCCAAACTAACCTTCCATCTCCGACTCCCCTCCCAAAAACTCTCAACTCTCCCTAAAATCCCGAACCACTCCCGAACCAACTCCTTACAAATCCCGAACCACTCCCGAACCAACTCCCTATAATCCCCGACTCTCTCCCCTCCCTTCCCCTACTCGAAGCCATAAAAAAATCGGATAAGGACCTAACCTTACCCGATTTTTTCGTATCAGATCGCCTGCTTACTCTGCTTTACCGTCCGAGCCAAGCACGTTGATAATCTTATGTTTGTAGAGCTCCTCCATAAGGTCGCGAGCGGGTCCGCAATACTTACGCGGGTCAAACTCCGCGGGCTTCTCCCAGAATACCTTACGAACCGCAGCGGTAAATGCCAAGCGGCTATCGGAGTCGATGTTGATTTTGCAAACAGCACTCTTCGCAGCCTTACGAAGCTGTTCCTCGGGAATACCCACTGCCGCTTGCAGCTTTCCTCCGTATTTGTTAATCATATCCACATATTCTTGCGGAACCGACGACGAGCCGTGCAGTACGATGGGGAATCCCGGCAATTTCTCCATTACGGCGTCGAGTACGTCGAAAGCCAATGGAGGAGGAACCAAGCGGCCGGTTTTCGGATCTACCGTGCACTGTTCCGGTTTGAATTTGTATGCGCCGTGGCTAGTACCAATCGAGATAGCCAGCGAGTCGCAGCCCGTGCGGGTCGAGAAGTCGATTACCTCTTCCGGTTTGGTGTAGTGGCTTTCCTCAGCCGCAACCTCATCTTCCACACCGGCGAGCACACCGAGCTCAGCCTCAACGGTTACGTCGTATTGGTGCGCGTAGTCAACCACCTTGCGTGTCAGGGCGATGTTCTCCTCGTAGGGAAGAGCCGAACCGTCAATCATCACGCTCGAGAAGCCGAAATCCACACAGCTCTTGCAGAGTTCGAAGCTGTCACCGTGGTCCAAGTGAAGCACAATTTGCGGCTTCTCCCAACCCAACTCTTTGGCGTATTCAACAGCGCCTTGAGCCATATAGCGGAGCAATGTTTGGTTTGCGTAGTTGCGTGCGCCTTTCGACACTTGCAGGATAACCGGGCTCTTCGTTTCAGCCGAAGCCTTTACGATCGCTTGCAGTTGCTCCATGTTGTTGAAGTTAAAGGCCGGAATGGCATATCCGCCTTTGATTGCCTTCGCAAACATCTCACGGGTGTTTACAAGACCTAATTCTTTGTAACTTACCATACTGTGTTTTGATTTAATGGGTATTATATATTGTTAATTTTTACTCTGTTTTACGGCTCGCCAGCACGAAATATACGATCAGTGCCAGATACGCCACAATACCTGCTATCGCAGCACCGTTCGATTCCGCCCATGCGCCCAAGTAGCACTCCACGCCGCAGAACTTTATCACGGCGCTCACCACGCCCATCAGCGCACCACCGGCTATGAATCCGCTTGCTATCAGCGTGCCTTTGTCTTGGCGTTTCTGAGCCAACTCCTCAGCTCGTTCTCCGTCTTTCGCACGCTTGCGGCTCACTATCCACGAGATCGCGCCGCCCACCAGCAGCGGGGTGTTCAGGCTCAGCGGGATAAACATTCCCAGCGCAAAAGCCAACACGGGCACGCCCATCTGATTGAGTATCAGGGCCAGAATTGCCCCGGCTAAATAGAGCATCCACGGAGCGCCCTGTCCGCTCATCAACGGCTCAATCACTGCCGCCATTGCGTTGGCTTGCGGAGCCACCAGCGCATTCTCGCCCGTGAATCCGTACGTCTTGTTCAGTATTATCATCACGCCGCCCACCGTGGCCGCCGACACTAATGTGCCGAGGAATTTCCATGTCTCTTGTTTTTTGGGCGTCGTACCAATCCAGTATCCGATTTTCAGGTCGGTGATAAATCCGCCGGCCATCGACAGCGCTGTGCAGACCACGCCGCCAATCACCATGGCGCCGACCATTCCGCTCGAGCCTTTCATTCCGATAGCCACAAATATCACCGATGCAATTATCAGCGTCATCAGCGTCATTCCGCTCACGGGGTTGCTTCCCACAATGGCGATCGCATTCGCCGCCACGGTCGTAAACAGGAACGCAATCACGGCCACCACCACAAACGCCACTATCGCTTGCCAGAGGTTATGCAGCACGCCTAACCAGAAGAAAACCAGCGTAATAAGCAGAGCAGCTGCTATGGCTATCACCAAGAATCGCATGCTCAGGTCCTTTTCCGTGCGAAGCGAAGCCTCAGCCACCGCTTTGCCTTTTCCACCCAGCTCTTTGCCGGCCAGCCCGACCGCCGATTTTATCACGCCCCAGCTCTTCACAATACCTATCATGCCGGCCATCGCAATGGCGCCGATGCCTATGTTTCGCCCATAGTCGGTGAATAGCACTTGCGCATCCACGCTCTCCATTCCGGGTAGGGTGCCGAGCATAGGCAGCAGCACCCACCAAACGAAGAACGAGCCGGCGCAAATCACGGCCGCATATTTCAGTCCTATTATATAGCCCAATCCCAGCACGGCGGCGCTCGTGTTTATCGAGAACACCAGTTTGCATTTTGCGGCCAGCGCCTCGCCCCATCCCGTCATGCGGGTGCTAAGGCTTTCGGTCCATAGTCCGAAGGTCGAAACCACAAAATCGTACAGCCCGCCTATTCCGGCAGCCCAAATCAGCGGTTTGGCCTGATTGCCGCCCTGCTCGCCCGACACCAGCACTTGTGTGGTCGCTGTAGCCTCTGGGAACGGATATTCGCCGTGCTTTTCTTGCACAAAATATTTTCGGAACGGAATCAAGAACAGGATCCCCAAGCATCCGCCGAGCAGCGACGACATGAATATCTGCATGAAATTCACCGTAATATCGGGATACTTCGCTTGCAGAATATAGAGTGCGGGCAGCGTAAATATCGCTCCGGCCACAATCACGCCCGACGAGGCGCCAATCGATTGAATGATCACATTTTCGCCCAGCGCATTTTTGCGTTTGCAGGCCGACGACAGCCCCACCGCAATGATGGCAATCGGGATGGCGGCTTCGAATACCTGCCCCACTTTCAGTCCTAAATAGGCGGCCGCGGCCGAGAAAATAACCGCCATCAGCACGCCTATCAGCACACTGTACGGAGTTACCTCCGGATAGTTCTCCGTCGGTTTCAGTATCGGTGTATATTTTTCCCCGGGCTTTAGGGGACGATTTGCATTTTCCGGAAGTTGTACCTTGTTTTCTTTGTTATTTTCAGTCGCCATAAGGGATGTATTTCGCAATTCTTGTTATGCGTACGCTATTTTTCGTATGCTTTTTGCAATTTTTGTCCTACCTTTTGCTATTTAAGGTATGTTTTCGCCGTTTTTTGTTGTAATTCGCACAAAGGTACGATATTTTTTTGATGTAGGCAAAAACGCCTTTCGATTATTTCCATTCCGTCAAATCCATTTGGCATTTTTTCCCTCGCCGCACGCCCAAACTTTCCCATTCCTCACGCCCAACCTTTTCCATTCCGCACGCCCTAACTTTCCCGCTCCGCCCCCGAGCCTCAGCCGCCTTGCCGCTCGATTTTTGCTCATTTCATATTTTTTTTGTACCTTTGTGCCGCAAAAGGCTAACGGGTAATGACCAAAGACTCTGCCGTTAGTGCAAGAAAGACTGTTTTTTAGTACATAAAAGATATACTTCACTATGTATTTTGACGAATTAGCTCTGTCGGACGAGGTGTTAGATGCGCTTTGGGATATGCATTTCGATACCTGCACCCCGGTCCAAGAAAAAACCATTCCCGTTATTTTAGAGGGTCACGATGTCATCGCTTGTGCGCAGACGGGCACGGGTAAGACGGCAGCCTATATCCTGCCTCTGCTCACCAATTTGCAGTACGACCACCACGACCCGAGCAAGCTCAACGCCATTATTATGGCTCCCACGCGCGAGTTGGCGCAGCAGATCGACCAGCAGATGGAGGGTTTCGGCTTCTATGTGCCGTTTTCTTCGGTTGCCATCTATGGCGGCGAGAGCGGAGCGTGGGGCACGCAGGTCACGGGCCTGCAGAAGGGCGCCGATATTGTCATCGCCACGCCCGGTCGCCTTTTGAGTCAGCTCAATATCTACAACGTCGATTTCTCCGGCGTCAAATATTTCATTTTGGACGAGGCAGACCGCATGCTCGACATGGGATTTTACGATGATATCATCAATATCGTGAACCGTTTGCCGAAGGAGCGCCAAACCATCATGTTCTCAGCCACCATGCCGGACAAGATTCGCCGTATGGCCAAGGCCATTATGCAGTCGCCCGTCGAGGTACAAATCGCCGTGTCCCGCCCGCCCGAAACCATCCACCAGATGGCGGCCTTCCTGTACGATGCGCAGAAACCCGCCATGGTTCAGCAGCTCTTGGCGGGTCGTGGGCTCAAGAAAGTCATTCTTTTTGTGGGCAAGAAGCAGAAGGTGCGCGAGCTGACGCGTGCGTTGCGTGCCAAGCATATCGATGCGCGCGCCATGTTTTCCGATTTGGAGCAGAAGGAGCGTGACGAGGTCATGCTCGATTTCCGCAACGGCAAAGTCGATGTCTTGGTGGCGACCGATATTATCTCGCGCGGAATCGACGTCGACGATGTGCCGCTTGTCATCAACTACGACGTGCCGCACGATGCCGAGGACTATGTCCATCGTATAGGGCGTACGGCTCGTGCCGAGAACAAGGGCGAGGCCATCACGTTGGTCAATCCCGATGATGCCCGCTATTTTGGCCGTATCGAACAGTTTTTGAAAAAGAAAATCGATCGTATCGAGGTGCCTGCCGAGTTAGGCGAGACGCCTAAAGAAACCGAATTCGCCACTCGTTCGGGTAAAGGTTATTCAGGCGGTTCCCGACATTCTTCGCGAAACCGAGGGGGACATTCTCATACGTCAAAAGCACCACGCCGATAGGCATATTTTCCACCGCCCCCAGCGCCTCCGTGCGCAGGTACGACAGAGCCTGTTCTCTGTTCAGTGCTATGCTCTGAAAGGCTTCCCTCCGGAAGTCTTTCGTCATGCTTAGGCTATGCTGCGGCACGATGTTTTTTCCCCGCTCCTCGCTCAGCCCGAATCCGGTCGAGATACAGGTCAGCTGTGTCGAGAGATAGTCTATCAGCTCTTTGTATCGAGCGGGATAGGCGGTAGTGAATCGGTCGTTTTGCCGTATAGCCCACCGCTCCGGATGTTGCAGCCAGCCTTGTATCTCTTTCTCGCCCGCCACCGGCACCGAAGCTCGTTTTGCGGGTCGTATCTTGAAGGGCGCAAAGCTCGCCTCACGTTTTCGCAGCACGCAAATATAGAATCCCTCTCCTTTTGCCTTATGCGGATAGAAGTGATACCCCACCCCGCTTTCCACGATGCCCCATTTCGGGTCGTAGTCCAGCGGCAGGATCTCCGCTCCCAGCTCGTTTGCTATCCATTGCGCATTCTGCTCGTCTTCTTTTCGGTTGAAGGTGCAGGTTGAGTAAATCAGTATTCCGCCCGGTTTCAATGCCGACCACACGTCGGCGAGTATGCTTCGTTGCCGTTCTGCACACATCGCCACGTTCTGCAGGCTCCATTCTTCGCGTGCCTGCATATCTTTTCGGAACATCCCTTCGCCCGAGCAGGGCGCATCCACCAGCACGCAGTCGAACAGGTTCTCGCAGCGGAGGCCGTATTCGCCCGCCGTGTTGTGCGTCACTATCGTGTTTCCGTTGCCCCATTTCTGAATGTTTTCCGATAGGATAAACACCCGTTGCCGCACCACCTCGTTGCTCAGCAGCAGTCCTTCTGCGCCCAGAAACTCGCTTATCAGGGTCGATTTCCCGCCCGGTGCCGCACACAGATCGAGCACGATGCTGTCTTGGCGCACATATTGCTGTAACGCCTGTTGCACAAACATCGAGCTTGCCTCCTGCACATAGTAGCAGCCGGCGTGGAACAGCGGGTCGAGCGTAAATTGCGGCCGCGCAGACAGATAGTAGCCGTCCTCGTGCCACGGCACCTCTTCGGTGTCGCAGTCAAAGGTCAGCACATCCATTTTCGTATTCAGTCGAATACTCGTGGGCGGTTCCGCCTGCAGCGCACGAAAAAGCCCGTCGGCCTCAGCGCCCAGTTGGTCGCACATACTATCTATAAAATCCGGTGGTAACATCTTTTCTCAAATGGGGCTGCAAAGATACGCAAAATTTCGCACTTTTGCAACTCCTTTTCGTGTCAAATTCGCTTCCCTTATTGTGCAGCCACTTTGCTCATAAATTTCTCTCTATCCACAACAAATCGCAGGTGTGTTCCTTCGCCGAGGAGTGTATCGCCTTGGTAGGCCGCCACGTGGAAGTACAGTTTTCGCCCGTCTATCTCGGTCAGTGTTGCTTCGGCACGCACTTCTTGCCCGACGGCTGTGGGTCGCAGGTGGCTGCTTTCTATCTGTCCGCCGACGGTGGTTGCGCCTTCGGGCAGTTCATTTCTCACGGCGAGCATGGCGGCATTTTCCATGAGAGCCAGCATGCGGGGAGTAGCCAGCACGGGCATATCGCCCGAGCCGAGTGCAATAGCGGTATCCTGTTCGCTCACCACCAATGTGGTGGTATGTTTCAGTCCTGTTTCCATATTTGTTTCCGTATTATTTTATTTCCAAGAATCACAAACCCCTCTCCACTCAAAACTCTCCACTGCACTCAACTCTCAACACTAAACACTCAACCCCACACACTCACTTCCGCTCCCGTTTTCTCTCCCAAGTACCGTGACAGCACAAAGAAGTAGTCGCTCAGTCGGTTCACGTAGCGTCGGTATTCCGCCATTTTCGGGTCGTCTTGCGCCGTTACGTTTTGTTCGGCGAAGGCCACCATGGCTCGTTCCAATCGCCGCGTCACGGTTCGGCAGACATGGCAGCGGGCCACCACCTCGTTTCCGGCGGGCAGCACAAATGCGCGCAGCGGTTGCAGCGTGGCCTGCATGACGTCTATGCGCTGTTCCAAGTGGTGCGTATCTTTTTCCCCTAACCGGTCGCCTTTGGCGCACGCCAGCGCCGCTCCGAGGTCAAACAGTCGGCTCTGTATCTCCGCCAGCTCGGCATCCGTGTCGGCGCATTGTGCGGGCAGCGCCGCCCGCAGCAGTCCCACAAAGCTGTTCAGCTCGTCGGCCGTTCCGTACATGTTCAGCCGCTCGTCGGCTTTCGAAACGCGTTCGTTGTTGGCAAGCGAGGTCGTCCCCGCATCGCCTGTTTTGGTGTAGATAGGCATAGGGTCTCCTTTCTCCGACTATATCCGCAGTCGGTAATTTTTATGCATGTAGTGCGGGTCAAAAAGCACGATGCCTATGCAGTACAGGTCCATCGTGGTCGTCACGCCCGCTTCTTGTTCTATCTGTCGCCACGCCCGCTCCATTTCGGGGGAGTGGTGAATATCATCCACCACCACCATACTCTTCGCCTCCATGCGGGGCAGGAGCAGCCGAAAATAGCGCAGCGTGGCCTCCTCCGTGTGGTTGGCGTCTATGTACGCTATGTCGATGGTGCTCGGCTCCTCCGCCAAGTAGGCGGGCAGCGTCTTGTCTATATTTCCTTCCGTCAGTTGCACATTCCGTGCGCCCACTTTCTCCCAAGTCTTGCGGGCGAGCTCCGCCACCGCGTGACAACCCTCAAACGTCGCTACTCGGTTTCGCGAGTCCGGCAGAGCCAAGTAGGCCGTCGTAATGCCCAGCGAGGTGCCCAGCTCCACGATGTGCAGCGGCCGCCCCGCCTCGTGGGTCAGGTGCATGGTCAGTTTGAATAGCAGTTGCCCCACTTGCGGGCTCTCGAGGCTCGTGCGAGCGATGTCCGCCACCGATCGCTTGTAGTGCGCGCCGGCCCGAACCGCTCCCGAACCCAGATCCTCCACGTCTATTGTGTCGCTCGTGGCGAGCCATGCCCGCCGCTGCTGTTCTATGTCGGAAAAACAATAATATGCGTTCGGATCGTAGAACCACATCCGAACCATATAAAAAAGATAGGGCGAGTGTATTCCCTCACCGCCCGTGTTCCAAGCCGTGAAATGGTGGCGCAGATACGCCGCCGCGCGGAATATTGTGTTTTTCATCTCCATATCTCCGACAAAATTACACTTTTTCGGCCGAATATGCAAAAAAACATCCCCTTTTCGAGCATATTGTTTGATTATCCCGAAAAAAAAGACTACTTTTGTTGCCACAAAGCGAGCGTTCCCGTCCGAATGTCCTTCTCAGCGGCCATTTTCCGACTCTGTGACGCTTCTCTCATTCTGATACGGTATGGTTCTCAATTGGATTTGGATTGCGCTCATTCTCTTGGCGGTGTTGGTCGGTATTGTGCAGGCGGTGTGCTATGGCAATGCGGCTATTTTTTCCGATATACTCAACTCCACGTTTTCGAGTGCCAAGACGGGCTTCGAGATTTCGCTCGGCTTGACGGGTGTCTTGTCGTTATGGATGGGCATTATGAAAATCGGCGAGCAGGCGGGCGTCGTGGCTCGTATGTCCCGTTTCGTTTCTCCGTTTTTCAGCCGTCTTTTCCCCGATTTGCCGAAGGAGCACCCTGCCTACGGCAGTATGTTGATGAATATCAGCGCCACCATGTTGGGTATCGACAATGCGGCCACGCCGTTGGGTCTGCAAGCCATGCGTGAGTTGCAGGCGAGCAACCCCGACAAGACCCGTGCCAGCAACCCGATGATCATGTTTTTGGTCTTGGTCACGAGTGGTCTCACGCTCGTTCCGGTCAGTATCATGACCTATCGTGCGCAGTTGGGCGCCGCCAATCCCGCCGATGTCTTTCTGCCTATTTTGCTTTCCACCTATTTTGCCGCCCTCGCAGGCATCATTTCCGTTGCCGTGGCGCAAAAGATCAATCTCTTCAATCGGGTCGTTCTCGGCACGCTGGGCGGCCTGACCGTCTTTGTCGGATTGATTTTGTGGGCGGCGCTGTCCTTCCCGCAAGAGGAGGTGAGCCGTTGGTCAGCCGTGTTGGCAGCCGTGTTGCTGTTGGGCGTGATTTGTTGGTTTATCATTGCGGGCATCGTGCGTCGTATCAATGTCTATGACGCCTTTATCGATGGCGCCAAAGACGGATTCAAGACGGCAGTCGGTATTATTCCGTATCTCATCGCCATTTTGGTGGCGGTCGGCATGTTTCGTGCCAGCGGGGCCATGGATTTGTTGGTGTCCGCCGTCGGAGCCGCCGTTGCCGCCATGGGGCTGAATACCGATTTCGTGCCGGCGCTCCCCACGGCTCTCATGCGCCCGCTCTCGGGCAGCGGCGCGCGGGGCTTGATGGTCGATGCCATGGTGCAGTACGGTGCCGACAGCTTTGTCGGCCGTTTGGTCAGTATCGTACAGGGCAGTACCGACACCACGTTTTATATCTTGGCGGTCTATTTCGGCAGCGTCAATATCCGCGACACCCGCTATGCCGTGGTCTGCGGCCTTATTGCCGATTTCTGTGGCCTCTTAGCCGCTTTCCTGTTGGGTTATCTCTTTTTCCATTGATTTATGATTCGTTTCCTTACCTATTCCCCCGCCGACGAGCTTGTCGATTTCGATATCGAGGCAGCGCTTTGCCCCGTGGGTCTCAGCCGCCGAGCCGTTGAGCGTTGGTTGCGTGGTGTCGCCGCCGATTACGACTATTCGTTGGGCAACCTCAACTACATCCTTTGTTCCGATGCCAAGGAGCTGCAGGTCAATCAAGAATTTTTGGGGCACGACTACTATACCGATGTCATCACCTTCGACTACACCACGCCGAGCAGCCTCAATGGCGATATTTTCATCTCGCTCGACACGGTTCGTTCCAATGCCGAGCAGGTGGGCGTCGCCTACGAGCAGGAGCTTTGCCGCATTCTCATTCACGGCCTGCTCCACCTCACGGGGCAGGGCGACAAGACGCCGGACACCAAGGCGGAAATGACGCGCAAGGAGGACCTTGCCCTCGCCAAGCTCTCTTTCCCGCAGTCCTAACCGCTCCGAGCACCGCCGGCCGCGCCCGCACGGCGTTTCTGTCGCCGCTCACACCCATCGGAGCGCACTGCTCACCCAATCGGAGCGCACCACGACAATATCAAATCATCCTATCGCACAATCAATTTTTATTTATTATTATGAAATCCTATTCAGATTATCGTGCCGAGGCACGTGCGGCCCTACAGGGTCAGTGGAACAATGCCGCCTTGGCGGTGTTTGTAGTTTTTGTTATCGCCGGTCTGTTCAGTGCCGGTAGTACTATCTCGGGTGACAACCTCTTTCTCAAGAGTTCATTAGGTGGCCTCGAGGTGGTCGTTTCCATTCTGCTTTTCATGCCGTTGCAGTTCGGGCTGTTTGCAGGCCTGCTCAGCCTCAGCCGTGCCGCTTCGTCAGAGACCACTTTCGGTGAAGCTCCCGTTGCGCCTTTCGAGAGCATGGTGGCTAATTTCAAAAAGGACTACTCTCGCTATGTGCAAGCGGGTTTTCTCTCGCTCTTGGCGGAGATCGGATTGGGTATCGTCACGCTCTTTATCGGAACCATCATTTTGAGCTATGCCTACGCCATGATTCCGTTCCTTCTCAACGACTACCCCGAACTAACGCCGAAGGAAGCCTGCCGCACCAGCCGTGAGATGATGCGTGGCCACAAGTGGGATCTTTTTGTGCTCGACTTGACCTTCATCGGTTGGTATCTTCTTGCCTTCCTCTCTCTCGGTATCGGTATGTTGTGGCTCAGCCCGTACGTCAATACCGCTCGGGCTCGTTTCTACGACGATCTCAAGTCTTCCGTCATCGTCGAGGACTAATCCGCCCTACCTATATGCTACCAAGAAGGCGACCCTACATCGGAGTCGCCTTCTTTTTGTTTCGTTCGCCGCTTAGCCGCCGAACCGTTTCCGTACTTACTCTTGGAATGGTTTTTTCGTAACCGTAACCGTTGCGGCACCCGTCACATTCACGGTGTTCAATGCCGCCCCGCTATTCACACCGGCTATGGCGTCAATCGTAGCCGCACCGCGGTCTGCCGAATAGAATGCATCGATCGTATTGTTCTCAACCACGCAGTCGGTCAGGTTTGCCGTACCTACCACACGGCCTACAAGGCTTGCCACAAAGCTTGACTCGCCTGCCACTGCTAAATTCTTAACCGTAGTCTCTTTCACCGAGCAGTTTGTCACATTCAGTGTCATGCCGCCTGCCGAGAAGCCGACCAATCCGGCAACCGCCTTCACGCCGCATACTTCTCCGTTGAGTACATGTACATTCGAGATATTTACAGGCTGCTTTCCTTGCGTATCGCCCAAGATAACCGCTGCCATGCCCTTATCCGGATTCGTACTTGTCACTTTCGCCCCCTTCACGGTAAGGTTCTGAATCGTTGCCCCTTGCATAGCGGTTCCGTAGAACAAGCCTACCGAATAGTTGTCCGCAGCCGGTGCCACGATATTCATATTCGAAAGCACGTGATTATTTCCCTCGAATACCACACCACGCAAGCAAATCGGGGTTATGGTCTTTCCCTCAAAATCAATATCGTTTGTCAGCGTAATATTGTGGTCGCCAATGGTCTTGCCGGTCAACCAAGCCCATTCAGCCGCTTTCGTTACGAGGTATGCACCGCTCGCATCCACTTGAGGCTGCGTTTTAGTCGTGCCGTCCCAAATTTCGACAACATAGTCGGGATCCTCAAATTCCGGCTTGATGATTACGTTAAACTCAGTCGTCGAGGTCAGCAGGTT
>CAVHGD010000009.1:0-46241 GCA_963635385.1 Dialister sp. CAG:486
GCAATCGCTTCCGCGGCTACTCTGTCCGTCCTGTCTGCCCGAAATCTTCAACTGCCATAGTGTCTATAGTATCTAAAGCAGATGCCACCACATCGCAAAAGGTACTCCATGGCGGGCAAGTCAATATTCTTCGCAATGGCAAGACCTACACCGTGACAGGCGTAGAGGTCAAGTAAGACTCCGCCAACTCCCTCAAAGAGGAGGCTAAATAAAGAACGGGGCTGCTCGATTGGGCAGCCTCTTTTCTGTGAAGGAAGCCTTTGGCGTAGCATAAGCGACAGTCACCTCTACCGACATTTGCTCATTACCGTAGGCACACGCATATCAAATAGACTACCGTATTTTGCCGATTTAGGCCGCAAAATCTGTGCGAATCACAGAAAAAACTATAGTTTCCATTTAGAAACGCAGCCATAGTCAGAAAATAGACTATAATTTGGGGATATCGGAAAAAAGCAGTACCTTTGTGGTCTTTTTGAGGGGAATGGGGATTGGATTCGTTTAGGTACTCACGTCAATATAACCGAAACGGCATGCTCTGCTTTGAAACAGAGGCACGCATAGCGCGTGGCGAAACCCAAGAAGCCATTCCGATTCACGAAATCAACACGATTGGTAATGAACTGGTTTGTCGAACTATTTATGGGCACCGGAATTGCCCACTCTATTTTTGTGTTGTCATTGGCCATCGCTTGTGGCGTATTTCTCGGCAACAAACTGAAAATCAAAGGCGTAACACTCGGAATCACATGGATTCTGTTTTGCGGCATCGCATTCTCACACTTTGGAATGCGACTCGACCCGCAAGTGGAATCGTTCGCCAAAGACTTGGGACTGATTCTGTTTGTGTATTCGATTGGTCTGCAAGTGGGACCGAGCTTCTTCTCCTCGTTTAGCAAAGGCGGACTGGCGCTGAACATGCTGGCGCTGAGCATCGTACTATTGGGCTGTGTGACGGCCTTTGTGATACACCTGATTTCGGGCGTGGATATAGCCACCATGACCGGTGTGCTATTCGGTGCCGTGACCAACACGCCGGGTCTGGGTGCTGCCCAACAAGCATACGCAGACATAAAAGGGGTATCGAATCCGGACATAGCCACCGGCTACGCCATGGCCTATCCGCTGGGTGTGGTAGGCATATTGGTGGCGATGATGCTGATACGACTCTGCTTCAACATAAAAATCGACAAAGAGGAGAAACGAGTCAATGAAGAAAAAGGGGAACAAGAGGAGATTGAGCATATTGACGTGCTGCTGAAAAACCCGCAAGTGGAGGGCATTAAGGTGCGCGACCTGCACAAGATATGCAATGTAAATTTTGTGGTGTCCCGACTGGTACATCCCGATGGGCGCGATGAGATGCCCGACCCCGAGACGGAACTGCACATAGATGACAAAGTGCGGATTGTAGTGGATAAATCGCACGAAAAGAACATTCTGCTGATAGGCGAAGCCACCATGATATCGCCCGAAAAGATAAAATCGACCCATTTCGTTTCGCGACACATTGTAGTGACTAAAAACGAACTGAACGGAAAACGCATTGGCGAACTGAACGTGCGTGCCGCTTACCACGTGACCATAACACGCATCCGCCGTGCCGGTATTGAGCTGCTGGCCACCAACGACCTGCGACTGCAGATAGGCGACCGACTGACCGTGGTGGGCGATGAAGGCGAAGTGGAGAAAGTGGCCAAAGTATTCGGTAACTCGGAGAAACGACTCGACATGCCAAACTTGGCTTCTATATTTATCGGAATCGTATTAGGCGTGGCGTTAGGCTCACTGCCGATTGCCTTCCCCGGACTGTCACAACCCTTCAAACTCGGATTGGCCGGCGGCTCGCTGATTGTGGCCATTCTGTTTGGGCGATTCGGGCCAAAACTGCACATTGTGACCTACACCACCAGTAGCGCCAACCTGATGATACGAGAGATAGGTATCTCGCTATTCTTGGCAGCCGTCGGATTCGGTGCCGGCAAATCGTTTGTACCGACCCTGCTGGCCGGCGGATACGTATGGATCGGCTACGGCGTGATTATCACGATGCTCCCACTGCTGATTGTGGGCATCATCGGACGCTCGTGGCTCAAGCTGGACTACTTCACGCTAATGGGACTGATAGCCGGCAGTACGACCGACCCGCCCGCACTGGCCTACGCCACCTCACACTCGACCACCAACGACCGTGCCGCCGTGGCCTACTCGACCGTGTATCCGCTCACGATGTTCCTGCGCGTACTGACAGGACAGATGATGATACTATTCTTCTTATAAAAACGACACGGACAGGACTATAGAACAGCAACGCTACTGAAAAAACGGTAGCGTTGCTCTATGAATAAAGATACAAATCTTCATTATTGATTTTGCAATTGTATGGCTATACATCATCCTTCGATACATGCCAATCTGCGCACACCTAAGGCAACGGAAGGGACAAGCTTTGTCATTCTGGTCGCCGTCGGGGTGTCGCACTTCTTGAACGACACCATTCAGTCGGTGATACCGGCTATCTACCCGATACTGAAAGAGAACTTTCAATTCAGTTTTGCACAGATAGGACTTATCGTGCTGTTCTTTCAGCTGGCGTCGTCGATCGTACAACCCGTGGTGGGATTCTACTCCGACCGCAAGCCTCACCCATACGCACTGACAACCGGCATGTGGCTCACGCTGGCAGGACTGATACTGCTCGCCTTTGCGAACAACTTAGTGCTGATAATCACTGCCGTAACGGTATTGGGATTCGGCTCTTCGATATTCCACCCCGAAGCCTCCCGCGTGGCACAGATAGCATCGGGCGGACGCAAGAGCCTCGCCCAATCGATATTCCAAGTGGGCGGGAATGCCGGCTGCGCCATCGGCCCGCTACTGGCAGCGTGGATGATACTCCCTTACGGGCAGACTGCCGTGTCGTGGGTGGGCGTGGTAGCCGTAATAGCCGCCATTCTACTATTCTGGGTAGGGCAATGGTATAGCAATGAGATAACTTACCTATCGAATCGCCCCAAGAAGCAGGCGGGTGTGGCCTCTACCTACTCGAAAAAGAAAGTGCATTGGGCAATGGCGATACTGATTACGCTCATATTCTCGAAGTATATCTACATGTCGTGCATGACAAACTACTTCACGTTCTATCTGATGGACAAGTTCTCGCTATCGGTGCAGAATGCGCAATATTGCCTGTTTGCCGTGCTCGCCACCTCCGCCATCGGGACACTGGCAGGGGGCGCACTGGGCGACAAAGTGGGGCGCAAATATGTGATCCTAGGGTCTATCTTCGGGGCCGTGCCGTTTGCGCTGTTTATGCCGTACGTCGGATTGGGTTGGTGCGTGGCACTCGCCATCGTGGTAAGTCTGATTATTTCGTCCGCCTTCTCCTCCATACTGGTCTATGCCACCGACTTGTATCCGACCAAAGTAGGCATGATTTCGGGACTGTTCTTCGGACTGATGTACGGCATTGCGGGAATCAGCTCCGCCTTCTTCGGGTGGCTCGCCGACAAGACAAGCATAGAATATATTTTCCATATCAGTACGCTGCTGCCGCTCATGGGAATCATTGCGGCCTTCTTGCCCAATCCGCAGAAGAAACAAAAGTAACGGATTTTGGCAACTCGGCAACGAGAAGGCGCAGCGAAAGCAAATAGCAGGGGAACGCTATGGATTGCCTCGCTCGAAACAGGGCATTTGCAGGGCACTGGAAGCGTTTTGGTTCGGGAGTGGTTCGGGAAAAGAAAAAGTGCAAACGGCACAGAGGGCATTTAGAGGCGTTTTAGGACACGAAGCCCACAAAAACATATTCCCCTATTGCATAACACAAAAGTTTTTTGTACCTTTGCGCTGATTTTTGCCGTAATATGCCATGCTTGCATAGGTGATAGGAGGATTATGTAACAGGTCTGCGAGGACAAGTGAATAAAGTGGGTTTGCGTAATAGGTGCTGTATGGTGAGGTCCTGCGGGGATGAGTGGATTATGTGCAAAGAAATACAACATTATAGAGAAACTACATACAACTACATATAGAGAAAAATAACAAAACATACATGGAAGAACAGGAAAAGTATGATGGGTCGAGCATTCAAGTGCTCGAAGGATTGGAAGCAGTGCGCAAACGCCCTGCAATGTATATTGGCGATATTTCGCAAAAAGGTCTGCACCACTTGGTATATGAGGTGGTGGACAACTCAATAGACGAGGCATTAGCCGGATTCTGCAACCATATTGAGGTAACCATAAACGAAGACAACTCAATAACCGTTCAAGATAACGGGCGTGGTATCCCCGTGGATATGCACCCCAAAGAGCACCGCAGCGCATTGGAAGTGGTGATGACCGTACTCCATGCCGGCGGTAAATTCAACAAAGACAGCTACAAAGTGTCCGGCGGTCTGCACGGTGTGGGCGTGAGCTGCGTGAATGCACTCTCGACCAAACTGCACGTGGAAGTATATCGTGACGGGAAAATATACATGCAAGAATATGCCAAAGGCAAGCCGACCTGCGAAGTGCATGAGATAGGCACCTACGGCAGCGAGCGTGGGACCGGTACATGCGTACAATTCTGGCCCGACGGAAGCATATTCACCGAAACGGTATATCAGTACGACATACTGGCAAACCGTATGCGCGAATTGGCCTACCTGAATGCCGGCGTGAAGATAACGCTGACCGACCGCCGTCACCCCATCACCAAAGAGCCGGAGGCTCTGCCCGACGGAGAAGCATCGGCTGAACAGAAAGGTGTGGTAGCAGCTGACGGGAAGCGATACAAAGGGGAGATTTACTACTCGGAGAAAGGCTTGAGCGAGTTTGTGCGCTATATAGAAGGCACTCGTACCCCGCTGATTTCGGAGATAATTCACCTCAACACCGACAAATACGGCACACCCGTAGAGGTGGCCATGATATACAACACCGACTTCAACGAGAATGTACACTCGTACGTGAACAATATCAACACGATAGAAGGCGGTACGCATGTGGCCGGATTCCGTGCTGCCCTGACGCGTGTGATGAAAAAATACGCTGAAGACAGCAAGCTGCTGGAGAAAGCCAAGCTGAAAGACAAAGACGGAAACTCGGCCATTGACCCGAACGATTTCCGTGAAGGTCTGACAGCCGTTATATCGGTGAAAGTGGCAGAGCCGCAATTTGAGGGACAGACCAAGACCAAACTCGGCAACTCGGAAGTGGCCGGTATGGTGTCGTCTGCCGTAAGCGAGGCCCTGACCAACTACTTGGAGGAGCACCCAGACGACGCAAGACGCATTGTGGAGAAAGTGATTCTTGCCGCACAAGCCCGAATCGCCTCGCGCAACGCACGCCAAAGCGTGCTACGTAAATCGCCTCTCGGCGGCGGCGGACTGCCCGGAAAGCTGTCGGACTGCTCGAGCAAAGACCCTGCAGAATGCGAGCTATTCCTCGTGGAGGGAGACTCGGCAGGCGGTACCGCCAAGAAAGGACGTGACCGTGTTCGCCAAGCCATCCTGCCGCTCCGTGGTAAGATTCTAAATGTAGAGAAAGCGATGGAGCACAAGGTGTTCGAGAGCGAAGAGGTGCGTAACATATTCACCGCACTGGGCATCACCTTCGGAACGGAAGAAGACCCCAAAGCACTGAACCTGAGCAAGATACGCTATCACAAAGTAATCATCATGGCCGATGCCGATGTGGATGGTGCGCACATTGCCACCCTGATTATGACGCTATTCTTCCGTCACATGAAGGAGGTAATCGAACAAGGACACCTCTACATAGCCATGGCACCGCTCTACCTCTGCTCGAAAGGCAGCGTAAAAGAGTACTGCTGGAACGACCAACAGCTGAACGACTTCATTCAGCGCTACGGTAACGGCAACGAGAACCAAGTGAAGGTTCAACGATACAAAGGTTTGGGTGAGATGTCGGATACGCAGCTCTGGGAGACCACTATGGACCCTGAGCGCCGTATGCTGAAGAAAGTGACCATCGAGAATGCCGCCGAAGCAGACCGCACCATTGCCATGCTGATGGGAGATGATGTGGCTCCACGCCGTCAGTTTATCGAGGAAAACGCCACCTACGCAAATATCGATGCCTGATTTTCTATGCGTATCGCTGTTTATTGTAGTGCAAAGGACCAGATAGCCGAGGAATATCTCGCTTTGGGCGACCAAATCGGGAAATGGATAGGCGAAAACGGTCACACATTAGTGTACGGCGGCGCGACGGGCGGACTGATGACGCGCGTTAGCAACGCCACAAAAGCCGCCGGCGGAGAGGTATTAGGTGTGATACCGCAACGCATCATTGCCGCCAATCGGCAAGCCGACAACTGCGATAGCCTGTATCTCGTGACCACAATGAACGACCGGAAAGAACAAATGAAGCGGTTGGCTGACTGTTTTGTTTGTCTGCCCGGAAGCTACGGGACACTGGATGAGATGATGGATGTGATTGCAAGCGGGACGGTGGGAGAACACCGAAAACCGATATACATCCTGAACTACAAGGGATTCTATCAGCCGCTGATAGAACTCGCCGACCGAATGCGAGAACTGTCGTTCCTGCCACAACAGGAATCGTACAAACCACAATATGTCAATACGTTAGACGAACTTTTCGGAATACTAACCAAATAGAAAAATACAATGAATCTATTAGCAAATTGGAAAAGCGATACGCTGACTACCGCTCAACTCGAGCAGCGTATAGAACAGGTTAAGAAAGACATCGTGCGCTATCGCGAGGTTGAGAAATCGGCTGAATTGGCAGAGTTCCTATCGCTGCAAAAGATAGTGGAAACCCCTGAGTTCCAAAAGAACAAGACCTATTTGCTGACACGGAAGTATAAGGATACGGAAGAATACAAGACGCTGAATCGCTATCGCAGCCTGAAGCTGGCGCCGATATTGCATATCTACTATCTGATACTATCGTATCCGAACTTCAAAGAATATTTGGAATTCGCAAAAAGCGAACGCTATGCGCTGCTGAAAGACAAAGCGGCCGTAAAAGAATCGGCAGAGCTGAAGAAATTCCAATTCATTGACAAATCGTGGTCGCTCCGCAACTTCCGTCGCTGCGAGAAATCGCAAGACGTGCAGGACTATCTGCGACTGAAAGTGGAGGTAAAGACCGAGGACTTTATCAAACGAAACGCATTCTGGGCAGACCCGAAGCGTTGGTACACTACCGAGGAGGGAAAGCAAGATGTGCGCTATCTGGAGCTGAAGGCCAATCCGGATATTCAGTTCTTCCTCGCTCAAGACGCAAAGAAAATAGCCGAATGGGAAAGCTACAAAACGCTGTACGATGAGGAGTTTGAGCTGAGCAACCTCTCACAGACCGGCTGGAAAGCAGGATTCTACTACACCAACAAGAACCTGAAAACCAACCACTCGTACGACAACGAGCTGCAAGCCTACAATCAAGGCAAAAACAGCCATATCAGCAACAGCGCACTATGCGTTGAGACCAAAAAAGAAAACGCTACCGCTACGGCTTGGCACCCTGTCAAAGGATTCATCACCAAAGAGTATCAATGGACGGGCGATGTGCTGCAAGCGGCTGAAGCATTCCAAGGCACTGACGGACTCTTTATGGCCAAAGTACGGGTATCGGGCGCTGCACACGCTGCCGTATATTTAGCTACCGGCGAGCGTACGCCGCTCATCAAACTGATGCAATGGAACGGCAAAGAAGTATCGACCGGTCTGCGCACCGAGAAAGAAGAAGGACACACGACCATCGGCGGCATCCGTCCGGAGCAATGGTATGTGTATTCGGTGCAAATTACTCCCAAAGAAATAGTTTGGTATATCAATAACCAAGAAGTGATGCGAGTAGCCAACACGCTACAGGGCGTGTCGCTCTACCCCGCTGTGGCGACCTATCTGCCGCAGGACGCAAATGCCGGCACGGGCAAAGTGGAAATAGACTGGGTACGCGTATATCACAACTAACAAAACAGAGCCGAAATGTTTTTGATAGCCGGACCGTGCGCCATTGAGGATAGAGATACCGTGATGAAAACAGCCGACACGCTGCAGAGAGAATGCAGCGCGCTGGGTATTCACCTGATATTCAAGTCCTCGTACGACAAAGCCAACCGTACCTCGAACTCACAACGAGGAGTCGGTATGGAAGAAGGACTGCGGATACTCCAAGAAGTGAAAGACCAATTCGGGCTGCCCATCCTGACAGATGTGCATGAGTCGTGGCAATGTGCTCCCGTGGCGGAAGTGGCCGATGTGCTACAGATACCGGCTTTCTTGAGTCGGCAGACGGACTTGATACAGGCTGCTGCCCGTACCGAGAAGATAGTGAATGTCAAGAAGGGGCAATTCATGGCACCGTGGGACATGCAAGGGGTGGTCAGCAAAGTAGAGGCTGTGCCTTCCGCCAAGGCCATTCATGAGCGTCTTTGGCTGACGGAAAGAGGGTCATCGTTCGGATATGGGAATCTGGTGGTGGATATGACCTCGCTGGTGGAGATGCGCAAGTTCGGCTGCCCTGTCGTATTCGACGCTACGCATTCGGTACAAAAGCCGAGCAGCCAACAGGGCGTTACGGGCGGGAACCGAGAGATGGTCCCCTACCTGATGCGAGCTGCCCTTGCCGTGGGAGTGGATGGGATATTTCTCGAAGTGCATCCCGACCCCGACCATGCAATATCCGACGCAGCAAATCAAGTGAAACTAAGTAATATCCGTACAATTCTAACCGAGGCCGTCGCCATTGACAACCTTGTGCATACCCTTCAGACGGTAAAATAAGAATATACGGGAAACACGATTTATGGAAATGACATATTCCTTACGCGCAAAAGAGATTTTTGCAGAGGAGATAGATGAACTGAGCCGATTGGGCGCCTCGATAGACGAGAACTTCGACAAAGTGGTGGAGCTGATATACGCCTGCAAAGGGAAATTAGTGGTGATGGGTATCGGAAAAACCGGAATTATCGGACACAAGATTGCCTCATCATTGGCCTCCACCGGAACATCCGCTATTTTTGTAAACGCCGTGGAGGCGGTGCATGGCGACCTCGGTATGGTGTGCCGAAACGACGTGGTGCTGCTCATCAGCAACAGCGGAGCCACCAACGAGATACTGAATGTAATCAATCCGCTACGCAATTTGGGCTGCCCGCTGATAGCCATGACCGGCAACCCCGAATCGAAACTTGCCAAAGCTTGCGACCTTGTACTATCGGTGCATGTGGATAAAGAAGCATGCCCGCTTGGATTAGCTCCCACCACATCGACTACGGCGGCCACGCTGATGGGCGATGCGCTGATAGTATGCCTAATGGAGAAGCGCAAATTCAAAGCAGAGAACTTTGCGCTATACCACCCGGGCGGAGCGCTTGGCAGACGGCTATTAGGCCGTGTATATAACTGCATGCAAACGGCCGTGCCGAAGGTACAAGTCAGCACTTCGTTCCGTGACTTGGTGCGCGAGATGTCGGATAAGCACTTGGGCATGACCATGGTTTATGACGGAAACACCTGCATTGGTATCATAACCGACGGCGACCTACGCCGTGCCATTCAGAAATACGACGACCTGCACATCACCGCCAAAGATATTATGACCCCTTCGTACAAGCACATCCACAAAGATGCGCTGCTGACCGAGGCGTTGGCCATAATGGACAAATACAACATCACCACCCTTGCGGTGACCGAAAAGCCCGAATCGGAAGAGATTATCGGTATTCTCTCTATCCACCACATCATCGATTTTAACTAATTGGTTTGTATATGGAACCCACTATCACCATCTACTGCAAGAACACACAAACCTACCACGAAGTGCCGCGCGGCATCTCGCTGGCAGAGCTGAGGGACATGCTGCACATTGAGCTGAAATACCCCATTGTGGCAGCGTTTGTAAACTACAAGGAGGAAAACATGGACTTCTTGCTCTACAAGCCCAAAGATGTGGAATTCTTAGATGCAAGCTCGGCCGGTGGTATGCGGTGCTATGTGCGGACTTTGAGTATGGTGTTGGCGTGCGCCATCAACGAACTCTATCCGCGTGCTGACCTACGCATAGAACATCCTATCTCAAAAGGCTATTATTGCACGCTGCAATGGCGCAAGGCAAAGGACAATCTGCAAGAAAAGCCCACGCTGACGCCCGAAATGGTGGAAGCTATCAAGCGGAGAATGATAACCATCATTGAAGAAGACCGCAAAATATACGAGGAGGAGAAGCGCACCAAAGAGGTGATCAAGATGTTCAGCTCCCGCTCCGACGGCGAGACCACCATATTCGAGACCTTGGGCAACCCCTACTGCCGCTATTTCCGGATGGGCGACTACATCGACTACTACAGCAATGTGCTTATGCCCTCGTCCGGCTATGTGAAGGTATTCGACTTGGAGCCTTATTTTGACGGTATGCTGCTGCGTATTCCGAACCGCAAGAACCCCGTCGAGCTGGAAGAGGCGATACCGCAAGGCAAGATGTTCGCCAGCTTCAGCGAATACGGCGGGTGGAACAAGCTGCTGAATATCAATAATGTAAGCGACTTCAACACGGCCTGCAAAGGGAACCGTAGCTTTATGATGATAAAGCTGGCCGAGGCACTGCACGAGAAGAAGATTGCGCAGATAGCCGACGCCATCACCAACCGAGAAGAACGGCCGAAGTTTATTCTCATTTCGGGGCCGTCCTCTTCCGGCAAGACCACCTTCTCGAAGCGTCTGCAAGTGCAGCTGCTGGTGAACGGTATCAAGCCGCTCGTTATCTCGATGGACAACTATTTTGTCAACCGTGTGGATACACCGCGTGACGAGAACGGCGATTGGGACTTTGAGAACATCAACGCCATCGACCTACCCTATTTCCGCCAACAGATGAGCGACCTGATGGACGGCAAGGAGATAGAGCTGCCTACCTACTCGTTCGAGCGGGGCGAGCGCATCTACGAGGGCAAGCGTATCAAATTGGAGAAGGACAATATCATTATTCTGGAGGGACTGCACGCGCTCAACCCCACCCTGCTGCCGAACATTCCCCGCTCTGCTACCTTCAAGATATTCGTGTCGATACTGACCACTATCAATCTGGACAATCACAACTGGATACCGACTACCGATATTCGCTTGATACGCCGAATAGTCCGCGATTATCGCTATCGAAACTATTCGGCGCGGGATACGATCGCCCGCTGTCCCTCGGTGCTGCGTGGCGAGCAGAAATGGATCTATCCCTATCAGGAAGAGGCGGATATGATGTTCAACTCGGCTCTGTTCTTTGAGCTGGCCGTACTGAAACGCCATGCGGAGCCTATCTTGGCGGAGGTGCCCAAATACTGCGATGAATATACGGAGGCACACCGTTTGATAAAATTCCTACAATACTTCGTTCCCATTCCGGAGCGGGAGATTCCGCCTACCTCGCTGCTGCGTGAGTTCGTCGGCGGAAGCTCGTTCAACTACTAAGACACTCTAAAACAACTGCCATTCGCTATGAAGCGTTTTTCTACCCTGCTGATAGTGGTACTGTCGGCGCTCGCAATGTACGCCGGCGACAGCCTGTCGGTTCGCCCCTATATTCTGGAGGATATGCCCAACGTACAAGTGCATCAGGACTCTCTCGTTGAGAAACTGCTGCACGACAAGATTTACGGCACATCGGACCTAATCGAGATAGACGGATACCGTGTGCAAATCTACTCTTCTAACCTGCAACAGACAGCCAAGACCGAGGCGCTGCAACTCGAAAAGGAGATATCCGAGCAAGTGGCAGTGCCTGTGTATGTACTCTATCTGCCACCGTTCTGGAAGGTCCGTTTGGGCAACTTCCGCACCTTTGACGAGGCCAACAAATACAAATCACAGTTTATCGCGCAACATCCCACTATGCAAGGAGATACCTATATCGTGCGCGACAAAATACAAGTAGCACAATGAATCTGCAACCCTTCACCCCTAACGAGGACACCACCCACAAAATAGCCAACAACGTACAAGACGTACTGTCGCTGATAGGCGAGAACCCCTATCGGCAGGGATTAGTACGCACGCCGGAGCGTGTGGGCGAGGCCTTTCAGTTTCTCACCAAAGGCTATCAAGAAGACCCCGAAGCCATACTACGCTCCGCTCTATTTGAAGAAGACTACCGCCAAATGGTTGTAGTGAAAGATATTGAGTTCTACTCGCTCTGCGAGCACCATCTGCTGCCGTTCTTCGGCAAAGCGCACGTGGCATATATTCCGAACGGTCGCATCACGGGGCTGAGCAAGATTGCCCGCGTGGTGGATGTCTATGCGCGTCGGCTGCAAGTACAAGAGCGACTGACCACCGAGATAAAAGACTGCATTCAGAACACGCTCAATCCGTTGGGTGTGATGGTGGTGATAGAAGCAGAACATCTCTGTATGCAGATGCGGGGTGTGCAGAAGCCCCATAGCCTCACCACGACCTCTGACTTCACGGGCGCATTCACTCGTCAAGAGACCCGTGAGGAGTTTATGAATCTCATTCGGGGGTAGTTCTGTAACTTCCTTTATTTTTTATTAGGAACTATTTTTTCCCTTACTTCTTCGTTTGGGACTGATTTCCCTTACTTTGTTAGTCGGAGATAGTTTCCTTATTTTTTACAATTTGGATACGGCGGAGGTATTCGTCGTAGCTCATGGTGCGCCCGCCCATGGCCTTGAGGTGGGGCGTCTCGAATTGGCAGTCTATCAGCCCGCCCCGCTGCTGCATGACCGATGCCAAATAGACCAACGCCACCTTCGATGCACTCGGAGCGAGCGAGAACATACTCTCGCCCATGAATCCGTTCCCGACGGTGACGCCATAGAGTCCGCCCACCAACGCATTTCCTTCCCATACCTCGACACTGGCGGCAAGCCCCATGCGGTGCAGCTCTCGGTAGGCGGGCAACATCCTCCCGCCGAGCCATGCATACGCCTCTTGGTCGCGCTGCTGTGCCGTGCTGCAGCCCGCTATCACTTGGTCGAAATCTGTATTCCACGACGCCCGATAGCGCCGGCTATGGAGCAGCTGACGCAGGCTGTGGCTGATATGTATCTCCTCGGGCAGAATGACAAAGCGGGTCATCGGGCAGTACCACTGTATCATCTCGGAGCGATAGGGATACCACGGAAAGATGCCCTGACTATAGGCGAGCCTCAGCCACTCCGGCGTCAGGTCGCCGCCCACCGCAAACAGTCCGTCCGGCTCGCCGTGGTGCGGGTCCGGAAACATAGGGGTCTCTTTGCGCAAATAGTATATCATCGAATCGAACGAGGTGGTTTCGTGTCTTGTTTTCTGTCTTGTAGCGTATCGTGTCTTCTGTCTTGAATCGTGTCGTGTAGCGTATCGAACGAGGCAGATTGTATCACAGCGTCAAGTGGTCGCCTTGGCGGTCGACCTTTGCCACGCCGCCCTTGCGCAGTTTGCCAAACAGAATTTCCTTAATCAGCACCGACGTCAAGAGGCGATTGACAGTGCGGTCCATCTCGCGGGCTCCGTACTGCGCCGTAAAGCCTGTTTCGAGCAATAGCTCTCGCGCTGCATCCGACAAGACCAACTCCACTTGTTTGGTCGCCAACTTCTCCCGCAGCAGAGCCAACTTCTTGTCTAAGACAAGGGCGGCCATCTCTCGGCTCATATCGTTGAAGACCACCGTGCCCGTCAGTCGGTTGATAAACTCCGGCTTGAAGGTCTTCTTGACGGTCTGCAGCATGGCACCGCCTCGACTGACCACAGGGTCGAAGCCTATGGCGCTCGAGGCAAACTGTGCCCCCGCATTGCTCGTCATGATAAGGATGACATTGCGGAAATCGGCCTTATTGCCTTGGTTGTCGGTCAGCCGTGCATAGTCCATGACCTGCAACAGAAGGTTGTAGATGTCCTCGTGCGCCTTCTCAATCTCGTCGAGCAGCAGCACACAGTTGGGCGACTTGCGTATCGCCGCCGTCAGCAGACCGCCGTCCTCGTAGCCAACATAGCCTGCGGGAGAGCCGATTAGCTTGGCCACGGAGTGTTTCTCGACAAACTCACTCATATCGAAGCGCACCAACTCCACGCCCAACTCCTTGGCCAACACACGGCACAGCTCCGTCTTGCCCACTCCCGTTGGGCCGACAAAGAGCAGGCTCGCCAACGGCTTGTCCGTGTCGTTGAGCCCCGATTTGGCCATATAGACCGCCTCCACGACCTGCTCGATGGCCTTCTCCTGCCCAAATATCCGGGCCGACAAATGCTTGTGCAGCAAAGCGAGAGTGTCCGTGCCCTTATCGGCACTCGCCATCATATCATCCGACAGCTTGCCCACCTTCTTGACGATGTCGGTTACCAACGCTTTTGTCACCACTTGCCGCTCGGTGGTGCCTCGGTGCATCTCGCAATAGGCTCCCGCCTCGTCCAAAATATCGATTGCCTTATCGGGGAAGAAGCGGTCGGTCAAGTACTTGGCGCACAAATCCACCACATAAGGAATCAGCTCTTTGCGGTACTGCACGTGGTGGTACGCCTCGTAATGCGACTTGAGGCCATTCAGGATACAGATGGTGTCCTCCTTGGAAGGCTCGGCGACATCGATCTTTTGGAAACGGCGCCCTATGCCCTGCGACTGCTTGAAATACTTCTCGTACTCCTTATAGGTGGTCGCCCCGATAAAGCGTACATCGCCCGCTTCCAAATAGGACTTGAGCATATTGGCGCCATCGAGGTTGCTATCGCTCGTTGCGCCCGAGCCTATCAGCGTATGGATCTCATCGATATAGACAATGGCATTGCCCTGCTTCTGCACACCGTCCATGATTTTGACCAATCGCTCCTCGAAGTCGCCCCGATAGCGTGTGCCCGCCACCAAGGAGCCCATATCGACTTGGTATATCTTGGCCCCTTGCAAGCGGCTCGGCACCTGTCCGTCTTCGATACGCTGCGCCAAGCCATAGATTAACGACGTCTTCCCCACGCCCGGTTCGCCCACGTGCAGCGGGTTGTTCTTGTCCTTACGGCAGAGTATCTCCATGGTGCGCTCAAGCTCCTGCTCACGGCCTATCAGCGGGTTGTGCTGCGAGAGGCGGTCGTTGATACAGGTGACCAAGCTCTCCCATTTCTGCTCCCGCTCCGACTTATCCCACTCGGCATCGTCCTCGTCGAACGGACCGAACATGTCGTCGTCCGTGGGGTCCTCATCCGAGGGGTCGGCATCCTCCTCGGCATAGACATCCAATATCGAACGCATCAGGTTGCCCTCGTTGTTGGTGAATTTGGTGCGCAAGAGGTAGTTGGCAAAGGAGTCCTTGAGCTGCAGCATGGCATAGAGCACATGCGGCACATCCACCTTATCTTTGCCCGCATCCTTGGCCTGTATCTCCGCCTGATAGAGCACCTGCAAGAACTGCTGCGAATAGCCCCATTGGTAGTCAGTCACATCCTTGGGCACGAAATCGCCGAGATTGGCCAATATAGGGTCTTTGATATCGTCTATCAGTTGGACATGGTACTTGCTGCACAGCCATTGGAACTCGGTATTGGCATACGCGATTCCCAACAGCAGCACCTCCGGCGTAACATATTCCACACGCTTATCTACCGCCCATGCGCCCCCATATCCGATTGCCTCCTGCAACCGATGTGTTTGTTCCATCATATTCTTCGATTCGTATTTTGGTCGTTTTATATTCGTTGTTTGTTTTCTCTATGCCTCGCTGACGGACACCTGCAGGGGATAGCCCTCGTTGCGGGCCATCTCGGTGACCTTGCTCGCCTTGGTGATAGCGATGTCGTAGCTATAAGTGCCGACCACCGCCGCACCCTCGTGATGGACACGCAACATCAGCTCCGTGGCCTTGTCCATCGGGTGGAGGAAGACGACGCGCAACACCTTGACCACGAAATCCATCGTGGTGATGTCGTCGTTGTGCAGCACGACATGGTAGCGGCGGGGGACATGCACCCGACTTCGGGTCTTCAATGTACTTTGTGTATTTTCTTTTGCCATAGTGAAATGGGGGGATGTGAGGTTTGTATTATTATGCTTTATTCTGCTTTGGGTCTGTATTTATTTTGCTTTATTCTGCTTTGGGGCGGATGACGGTACCTGTATTCTCTAATTCGAGGGCGCCTGTAAGGTAGTGGTAGAGCTTGTTGGCGGGGAGAGAAATAAACGCCGGCTCGACCCGTACGGGGAATCGCTCAAATATAGCCCGATTGCTCGCATACCACCGAACCGATTGCACACCCGGCAGCTGCTTAGTGCACTCCCAATAGGCAAATAACTTGTTTCGAATCACCAACGCAACCGCACACGTTCCGTCCTCCTTCTCCAACACGCATATATAGCGCCACCCATTGCTCTCACGCATAATGGCGGACTCTTCATCGTCCGAGAAATAGACCGATATTCGGATTCCATACCGCTCGGTAATCTCTTTCATCTTCGCCAAGAAAACCCGTCCGTGCGGGGAGGTATCTTGGATATGGTTATACCCGATGTAGTAGTGAATCATCTCATGGACTATGGTATCGATATACTCCTCCTCGGGCAAATCCATTCGATTGGAAATCTCTATGCGAAAGTGCTCGGAGACGGTGCCGTCCTGTTCTTGTTGGCGAAACGTGCAGGTACGGCCTAACGAGCTATACCGTGCGTTGATGGCTAATTCGGGGCGTGGTAATACCCCCTCAAAACAAAGCCGATTGTAGTAATCAAACTTCTCGATCACATAGTCTAATGTCGCTCTCATTCCGTGAATTCTCCCTGCTCGTCGATATAATACACATTCAGCGCTTTCAGCCTATCTATTGCCAACTCATCTCCTTTGGCTGCCGCCTTACGATACCAAAATATCGCTTTCTCTTGGTCGGCTTCCACGCCCATCCCTTGTTCGTACATCCAACCCAACCTATATTGCCCCACCTTATTGCCCTTTTCGGCGGCTCGGGTATGGAGCCGCACGGCTTCGGCCTCGTTTTTCTCAATCAACTCCCCTTTGCAATAGCAGTAGGCTAACTGCAGCATGGCGTCTTCATCCTCTTTTTCGATGGCCAATTCATACCAATGTTTCATTTCATCACCGCTTTTCGGCACCCCATCTCCGTATCGATAGCACCTTGCTATGTTACGCATAGCCGCAGCATACCCCTTATCCGCTGCCCGCCGATACCATTCGAGTGCCTTATCGTAATCCTGCTCACAACCGTTTCCGTCATGATAATAATTTGCCACATTATTCATGGCGACAATACCTCCCAAATCGGCTGCTTTCAGGTACCATTCAAACGCTTTTTCATAATCCGCATCATCGCCGACTTGTCCTCTATCATACATACATCCCAAATTATTCATAGCGGCATCGTTTCCCTCTTCCGCCAATTCCGAGTAGAGGCGAAAAGCTTTTTGATAGTCTGGTTCCACAGCCCCATTACCATCCGCATAGATATAAGCCACCTCAAATCGCACTTCCTTACTTCCGTTCGCCAACGCCATATCCCCCCATCGCACGGCTTCTTTATAGTCTTTCTGCCCGAACCAGCCATTGTAATAGGCCTTAACCAATCGCTCTTGTGCCGACACACAGCCCCTCTGCGCACTCTCGACATAACAAACACGCGCAAAGGTCGGGTTCTTCACAAATCCATTCCAACCAAACAGAAAATCATCCCCATAGTCCTTTTGCCTTGCAGGCGTTTCATCACGGATATAGGCTCGGAGGTCGTCTTCGGTATCGATTGCCTTGGCGGCAATGGCTTGCATCCGAGCGAAACGAGATGCGCTCTGTGGCACCCCATATTTGCCCTCCTTATACGCCTCCGCCAACACCTTCGCATAGTTGGCATTCCCCGCTTGCGCCAATCGAGCCATCCACGGCAGAGCCAATACGGCTTGACGCTCGCCCCCTTCGCGATACAGCTCCACAATCCGCTCGCAGCTTTCTTGGTCGGCAAACTCGGACACACACTCCTTATACGCAGCTATCGCCTTCGCCTTGTCTTCGGCACACCCTACCCCATGTCGGTAGTCGTGCGCCACCTGCCGCATAGCAGGCAAATAGTGTTGCCGAGCCGCCTTTACCTCCCACTGGTGCGCCAATCGGTCACTCTTGGGGGCATGCGTCCCTTCACGGAACAGGGCCGCTATCTGCTGTTGGGCAATGGGGCAGATATGTTTCGCACCATATTGGCGGCTCAGCCCGCACTCCGTGCAGCCGTTTTGGGCTTCTTGCACCATTCGGCTATAGGCCTCCGTGTTGCATAGAGTAGTTTGATACCCCTGCAAGGCCTTCTGCCGCTCGCGACAATAGTCGGTCGGCGCAACCGGTGTGGCGGTAGGCAATTCAAAATCGAGGAGCGAGTCTTGCAGCCGTACCGACACCCCGAACAGGGAGTCATCCGCCCACACCGCTGCGCAATAGACCACACGACTTGCCGTCACGAAATCGTTCCACGTCTTGGAGTGCATAAAGTCGTCCTCACCGTAGCCTGTCTCGGTGGTCAGATGCACTATCAATGCGCCCTCATGCACCAAAGGCCTGTCACCCCGCACATTCTTCCAATCCTGATAGATCGGCACGATGCGGGCCGTCTTGAAAAGCCGTTTCTCCATGGCGGTTGCCCGCTCCATATCCGCGCGGCGCTGACCATACAGGAATAGGGTCGTCACCAACTCCGTTGAACACCCCAAGTCTTTGAGCACCCGCGCAAACGCCTTGCTCCCCCGCAGACGCCCACGGTCCGCCCCCTCGCAGCGGTACTCCACAAGCGTGATAGACGGCACAACGGCTATCAGCCGACGCAGCTCGTCATTGTCCATCAGGGCTCTATATAAGGTATCGATATTAGCGGTCATGGCGTATCAAATTTTCCAACACACGGTAGTCGTCGGTGATCAACTTTATCTCTACGCGGCGGGACTTGGCGCAATCGATTTGGCGCATATCCTCCACGAAACGGCCCTCCCCGTCGAGCGCTCGGCTGTAGGAATAGCCGTTAGCCGTCAGCCAAAAATCCACCTGCTTTCGGTCCGCCTCGGGCAATGCGGTGTATTCCGGCATGGTGCGAATATAGGCAATCACACTGCGGGCACGGTTCTGGGACAGCTTCAAGTTGGCCATATACGGATCGGGATCGAGCGCCGGGAATGGAATGGTATCGGTATGGCCCTCGATACGAATCTCCTTGATACTACCCCGCAGAGAATCCGCCAACAAGATATGCAGATAGGCCGGAATGACCGACGAAAGCATAGCGGCAAACTCCGGCTTGATATGCCAATCGCCCCGACCGAACAGACTCTCCGCCCGCGTGAACCGCATCGTGAGGTCGCTGCCGATGGCCATCGTGCCCTCGCCTATCTCCTGCCGGAACTCCGTTTCTAACTTGTCGTGCAGCTGCTGCTTGGTATCGACATAGTCCGACAGGCGTACCTCCTTTTCCCGATTGAGCTGCATGGCCCGATGCATATACGCCACCGACACAAACAGGAAAATGACCATCAGCCCCGTCATGAGGTCCGACACCGACATCCATACATTCGTTTTTGCCATAGCCGTACTATTTAGCGTTTTGCACAATAGCGTCAAGCTTCTCGGCCATCGACTTCACCTGCTCCGACAACTCGGACAGCGTATTCTCGATGGCGGCCGCCGACTCCGCCGTCGTCAGCCGGACTACCCCCTGACGGTCGTGCTGACCCGCCATCATATTCAGCGTCGTTGTCAATTCCTCCAGCCGGACATTGATTTGCTCGATATCATCGCTTGCCTGACGGACGCTCGCCACCAAAGTGTCGATATTCAGGTCGGTCTTATCGGCCGAATCGGCGGATTGGAGCTGCTTGAGCTCATCGGTATGGAGCTGCTTTAGCTCGGCGGTACGAAGCTCCACCTCATGGCGCAGATTCTCTATGGCCGACACCACTCGGAGGACCATCTCGGAACGTTCCATCTCCCATTTCGCCTTTTTATCCAACTTGTCAAACCTACGATTCACCACGTGGCTCAAAATCAACGAGCCAATCATACCACAGATGGAGGTAAAAAAGGCGGTCTGCAAGCCCGAAAGCAACTCGGGGATACTGGCATCGATATCCGACACGTTGAAATTCGCCAAACCGACCGTGATACCAATGAAAGTGCCCAACACGCCCAAAGTCGAGACCAAGGCGGGGAACTGCTCAATCCATTGCCTGTTGGCCTGTATTTCACTATCTTCTTTCATGAAAAGGTACGCACGAGCCGTCAAAAACGCACCTACAATAAACATACAAAGCAGAATCGTTAATAGCATAATACTTTCTTTATTTTGTTTTTCTTTTGGGACAGTTTCGTTTTTAGGGGCTGTCGGGGGGGGCAGTGTTTATGCGGGAGACTTGAGAGTATGCTTATGCTAATTGGGAGTCGAGGCCGGTAGGGAGATGCGATAGTATCAATGAGCAGCGACAGCAAGCAAAGATAGCCACAAAAATAACAAGCAAAGATACAATAAAAAATCCGAATATCCAAGTGCAGAGAGTGGATTTTTATAAAAATGTTTCAAAATAGGCAGCAAATAGGAATGGAGCGTTACTATAAGTGCCATCCATAGCAGAGAGAATACCATAGCATATAGAATCGAAAAAAAGACCCAATAGTCTTTCCATAATTCGGATAATGACTATTAGGTCTATTTTGGAATTAGCGCCATTTGTTGCGATAGGCGCAGAAGCTACTTCCTATATCGGCTATTTTATTTCCATACCGGTTGCGGTATAGGTCTTGTCACCGTTTTTGATGAGGATTTGACCGTTGCGCAGAATCTTATAGGCGTGAGACACCTGTTCCGTTTCCGTATTTTCAATGGCCGTTTCCGTCTCAATGAAGTTGGAGAACAAACACCATCCTTTTGCCGATTGGTAAGCGGACTTCGTACCACGCGGAATGTATATCGGAGTATCTAGATGTACACCTATAACAAAATAATATTGCCAGGAAACAGCACCTTCTAATACCGGTGGCGTTTCAGTTAAAATAGTCAGAGATTTAATTTTGGAACACTTATAAAACGCCATATCTCCAATAGTTGTTACACTATGAGGGATAGTGATAGACCCTGTTGCAGCACTACTACATGCCAATAGTGTCGACCGTGTTGCATCCTTATAGACTAAATAACCATCCACATACCCATTCATGCTTCTTGCATCCCATGGGGCATCTACTGAATCCGTTCCATTGTAAACAATATTTGGAACATATTCAAAAGCAGAGTATCCAATAGTCTTTACACTATTTGGAATAGTGATTGTGGTAAGAGCGGTGCAATCTGCAAAGGCTAGATCTCCTATACTTGTTACACTGTTTGGAATAGTGATAGACCCTGTTGCGGCACTACTGCATGCCAATAGTGTCGACCGTGTTGCATCTTTATAAACAAAATAGCCATCCACATACCCATTTCTGCTTTTTTCATACCATTCTCCATATACAGAATCCGATCCGCTGTAAATGATATTTGGAACATTTTGAAAGGCCGCATCTCCAATAGTCTTTACACTATTTGGGATTGTGAGGGAAATAAGAGCAGTACAATAAAAGAAAGCGCCGCCTCCAATGTCTGTTACACTATTTGGGATTGTTAGGCTCGTTAAAGCGCTACACTCCGAAAATGCACCGTCTCCAATGCTTGTTACACCATTTGGGATGGTTGTTGATTTGCAACCTTTTACTAATGTATTCGTAGCTGTTTCTATAATGGCATTACAGTTATTACGGCTATCATACTTCGGATTTCCTTCTTCTACCACAATCGAAGAAAGATTATTACTGAAATACAAAACACAAGAGCCATAATCATCTACAATACTTGTTAGACTTTTGGGAATAGTAATAGAAGTCCAATCAATGTAGTCACAGAAAGCACCAGATTCTATACTTTGTACGCCATCCGGAATAAATGTAGATTTGCAACCAAGTATTAATTTGTTCGTGGCAGTTTCTATGATAGCATTACATTTATCACGGCTATCATATTTCGGATTCCCTTTTTCAACCACAATCGAAGAAAGACTACTACAGCCCCCAAAAGCATAATCCCCAATACTTGTTACACTGCTTGGGATGGTGATAGAATGCAGACCGACGCAATTGGTAAAAGCACAATCTTCTATACTCGTTACACCCTCCGGAATAGTTGAATTTCTGCAACCTTGTACTAATTTATTCGTAGCTGTTTCTATGATGGCATTACAATTATCACGACTATCATAATTCGGATTGCCTTCTTCTACCACAATCGAAGAAAGACTGATACAATCATCAAAAGGATATTGTGACTCATAAAATACATATTCATCATCTACTGCGTTCCCAATACTTGTTACACTATTTGGGATGGTGACAGAGGTAAGAGCTGTGCATTCAGCAAAGGCGTTATTTCCTATACTTGTTACACTGTTAGGTATAGTGACAGAGGTAAGAGCTGTGCATTCAGCAAAGGCTCTATTTCCTATAGTCCGGACACCTTCCATATTGATAGAGGTAAGATTAGCACAGTCTGCAAAAGTTGATTTTTCAATGCTCGCAACACTATTAGGAATGGTAATTGAGGAGATACCAGACCCGTAAAATGCGTGATCTCCAATACTCGTTACGCTATTGGGAATAGTAATAGAAATAAGTTCACTACAGTCCCCAAATGCATACTTGCGTATTCGCGTAACGCTATAGGATATCCCATTATATGTCACAGTGGATGGAATAGTAACCGTTGTGTAATGATAATGAGAAAAAGCATCTTCTATCGTATCTGACAATTCTACCGTATAGGGTGCAACACTACTTGTAATTTTATAAAACAAGCCATCGTACTTAAAATCATACGCAAAAATGGCGGTGGTGGTAAATAATGCCACCAATAATGATAGGAATTTTGTTTTCATTGTTCTTACTTTTTGATAGAACCCACCCATCGATGGAAGTAAAATACGAACTTAACAGCATCAATGGATAAGCCATTATTGAAAAAATTGGATGGGGGGACTATCTAACACTCATATATTGTTAAGCAGTCCCCTATTCCCTAATAATTCATTTTTTACGACTATTCTCCAAAACAGCCACAAATTTCCAGAATATATTCAGAGATATCGACATCTCTAACGTATTTGTTCCTTTTTGGGAGTAATCCTTCAAAATGATATTTCCGTTCTCTTCTTTAACATGTCCATGTGCCATAGCATTTCGGATATGTCTTAGCAAATCATACACCTTATCTTTACTATATTGAAACTTACAATATTGCGATACATTATGCGAACCATTGTATTGGTAGAACAAACATTGAATGCCGTGTTCTTTGATAAACGATTGCAGACACTCATCATCCCAATTGTATTCATCATAATGTCCTTTTATCTCATTGGCAAATCGGACAATAAAGTCGTATCTCCTTGCTTTTTCTACTTTGGTGAGTTCCATTTCAAAATTTCTAATTTTTAGTTATTTGCAAGAGTCGGGTGAAATGGGTCAACGAATGTAACATCCTCGGGAGATACCCGATATACCTTATGAGTACCATTTTCTACAACAATGGCACAAGACTCATTGGCGATTGTATCACCGACATTGTTCATTATAGGCATTAGTCCCCATTCCTCAAACACACCTGTTTTCTCTTGCAACTGGTCGCCAATCTTAATTAAAAAATTTACGTTTCTCATTTTCTTGTAATTTAATTTTGTGAAACAATATATTTATTCAGCGGGCAAAACATCATTGTGGTTTGCACTCGCATTAGTTTAATTTGTCATAAACAAGACGTACGGAATAATATTTATATTTACCACTGCTAGAAACATACAAATCATCATATCCATCAAAATAAAGAATATAAGCTCCATCATCGTCGTATTGTGTAGCAGACCAATAGTACAAACTAGCTTTGAGGTCGTTTGAAGATGCAGGCAGGAATATAGCGCCTGCATTTTGCATACTTTCCCATTCCGATATGGTATAGACATTTGTCTTATAGCCATCGCCATAACCACTATCAAAAGTAAGCCCCTTAGGTGATTCGAAGTTATCCGGCAAAATAATAAGACCTTGCACATTATTCACTTTGGCAAGCCCCCACAATGCCTGTGAATTAAGACGGCCACTTATTAAATAGGACCACTCATCGCTTTTCAATGTGCGCCATGAGTGATATGATCCGTCTATCGAATTAACGCCCCAATCGGTAAAAGAGCTCTTATACTCATAATAGCCGGCAATAAACATCGGGTCGCGACCTGTTCCCCATGCAAACAGATCTATCCAACCGTTGCCCCCGACATTATCATTAGCACTACGATTATACACATCATATTGATGTTCTGCAAAGCGCCATGTTCCGGAACCTGGGGAGTACTGCAGATTTCCTTTTGAGAAAATAACCTTCTTGTTATCACCCACAGAAAAGTAGTGAACACTTGCCGATGGATCATCATCGGTGTCTAATCCGTTCTTGTCTTTGTTGCACGCTACAAAAGACATTGCAACAATACACAGTAACATACTCATTAGTTTTTTCATAAAGATTTCCCTAATTCGTGTCGGGCGCAACTGTTAAGCGGTGGGCAGACGCATTGATTAAATAGGATTTTTGAAGGTATTTTGCCCATGATACCGTCATTCGATTTAGCGTTAGACACACAAAAAAAGCGCAGACCTCGTATTGTTTCATCGCAATCAGAGGCCTTCGCAATACCCTACACTTCGATAAACAATAGGAAACCTACGCTAATATGACGGCACACTATGCTTAGATACAACCAAGCATAGCATGACTAAACGTCATACCCATAGGCATCTATTGCTACTTTGCAGTTGAAGTGTATCGAAAGTTGCGAAGTTTCTGATTACAAGCCACAAAGCGTCAATAAACGCTATTCAATATGTCCAATCCACCCTGCAACGAGGACATACCCCCTTCAGCGTAGATTCGGCCACAAAGATACTACTTTTGACGGAACTATGCAAATACAAAGGGGGTATTTGATGGAGAGAAAAGAGAATAAGGATGTACAGAAATAGAATTGCTAGTCGTTGGGGATTTGTGTTTTTTTGGGGGCGTATGGAGATGTTTTTGGGTGGCTTTAGGGGAGGTCGTTGAGGAGAATTAGGATTGGCGTTGATGTGGCTATGGGAGAATTTTGGAGTGGATGCGGGGTGGGTTCAAAGTAGCTTCGAGGTGGCTAAAAAGTATTCAGAAAGTATTCGTATGCTTCGGTTATGCTTCGGTTATGTTTCGGTTATCCTATACGCAGGTCTCGGAAAAGACAGGGAGAGAAAGTGTGGAGATTTTCGTGAGGGTGAGGGGTGAGAGTTGAGGGGTGATAGCAGTTGTTCGGAATGGTTGAGTGCTTAGTGTTTAGAGTTTATCACAGTTTTTGGGAGAGATTGAGTGTTTAGTGTTGAGAGTTTAGCGCAGTGGAGAGGGGATAGTTTGGAGCGGGTTGGCGGGGAATGGAGAAGGGGCAGGAAAAGGAGCGGGAGGGGTTTCTTGCGGGGTTTTATCGCTCACGGCTTGCATACGTAGCGAAAAAGTAGTAACTTTGCAGCCGTTCTGTGCAATGTGGCGAACAAGCGATTGAGCAATGGGGGATGTAGAATGGTATGCTGTTTGATGTATGAAGGAGAGGAGATAGCAACAGAAAGGCATGGAAATGGGTAATTGTTCATTGGTAATTGCCACAGGACAGGCATGTTAATTGTTAATTCTTAATTGTTAATTGAAGATATGGAATTCAAGTATGCGCCGATGTTTCAACTCGGCAAAGACGAGACAGAGTATTACCTGCTGACCAAAGACTTCGTGTCAGTGGGCGAGTTCGAAGGAAAACCCATCCTGAAAATAGAAAAGGAAGGTCTGACACGCATGGCACAACAAGCCTTCCACGACGTGAGCTTCATGCTGCGCCGCTCACACAACGAGCAAGTGGCCAAGATACTGCGCGACCCCGAGGCAAGCGCCAACGACAAGTATGTGGCACTCACCTTCTTGCGCAACGCCGAGGTGGCCTGCAAAGGGCAGTTGCCCCTCTGCCAAGATACCGGTACCGCCATTGTGCATGGCGAGAAAGGGCAGCAAGTATGGACCGGCTACTCGGACGAAGAGGCGCTGAGCCACGGCGTATACAACACCTACACGCAAGACAACTTGCGCTACTCACAGAACGCGCCGCTCTCGATGTACGAGGAGGTGAACACCAAGTGCAACCTGCCCGCACAGATAGACATTGAGGCCACCGAAGGCATGGAGTACCGTTTCCTGTGCGTGACCAAAGGCGGCGGCTCTGCCAACAAGACCTATCTCTACCAAGAGACCAAGGCCCGCATACAGAACCCCGGCACCCTCATTCCGTTCCTTGTGGAGAAGATGAAGAGCCTCGGTACTGCGGCTTGCCCACCCTACCATATCGCCTTTGTGATTGGCGGCACGAGCGCTGAGAAGAACCTGCTCACCGTCAAGTTGGCCTCGACCCACTACTACGACAACCTGCCGACCACGGGCGACGAGACCGGGCGTGCCTTCCGCGATATAGAGCTCGAGAAACAGCTGCTGCAAGAGGCCTACAAGATAGGCTTGGGCGCTCAGTTCGGCGGCAAATATATGGCACACGACGTTCGCGTGGTGCGTCTGCCCCGACACGGCGCAAGCTGCCCCATCGGATTGGGCGTAAGCTGCTCCGCCGACCGTAACATCAAGTGCAAGATAAACAAAGACGGTATCTGGATTGAGCGCATGGACAACAACCCGGGCAGTCTGATTCCCGCCGAGCTTCGACAAGCAGGCGAAGGCGATGCCGTGCGCATCGACCTCAACCAACCCATGCGGGATGTATGCAATATACTGACGCAATACCCGATTGGCACACGCCTCTCGCTGAACGGCACCATCATTGTGGGGCGCGACATTGCGCACGCAAAGATTAAGGCCCGCCTCGACGCCGGCGAGCCGATGCCCGAATACCTGAAGAATCACCCTATCTACTATGCAGGCCCCGCCAAGACCCCTGCCGGCATGGCGTGCGGCTCGATGGGACCGACGACCGCCGGCCGTATGGACCCGTATGTAGATGAGTTCCAAGACCACGGAGGCTCGCTCATCATGCTGGCAAAGGGCAACCGCTCGATAGACGTGACCAATGCCTGCCAAAAGCACGGCGGATTCTACCTCGGCTCGATTGGCGGTCCTGCGGCCATCTTGGCACAAGAGAACATCAAGTCGATTGAGTGCGTGGAATACCCCGAGCTCGGCATGGAGGCAATATGGAAAATTGAGGTGGAGAACTTCCCCGCATTCATATTGGTGGATGACAAGGGCAACGACTTCTTCAAACAACTGAAGCCTTGCACTGGATGCTCCATACTCAATTAACAGGTAACAATTAACAATTAACATGCAGGGCTGCGCATAATTCGAATAGGCAGAATGGGAAATCAACAACAGCAGAGTTTTTGGCAACGCATACGCCGTAAGTATCGGATAGCGGTGCTCGACGAGGGTACGCTCAACGAACGGTGGCATCTGCGCCTCAGCGGGTTAGGCTCGCTGAGTCTGCTTTTTCTGCTGTTCCTGCTCACGCTGGCGGTTTTCTCCCTGCTGATAGTCTATACGCCGATACGCACCATCCTGCCCGGCTACAGCGAAGACCTACGACGCCAACTGATTGTGGAGTCGGCTCGCGTGGATTCGATATCGACCTCGCTCGATGTACAGCGGCAATACCTCGATGTCATCAAGCAGATTACGGCCGGCGAGGTGCAGTCCGACACGGTGCAACCCATCGACACGGTGCAGCTGATAGCGCGGGAAAAGATACTGCAAGAAGCCAAGAACGATGCACTCGCCGAGTTTGTGGCGCAATACGAGGAAAAGGAGAAAGACAACCTCTCGCTGTTTGATATTCAGCACACACAGCCTATCATCAGCCTGTTTCGGCCTGTGCGAGGCGCTGTGCTGACGCATTGTATGCCCGAACAAGGACAGTATGCCGTGCTACTGCGCACCACCGACCACGAGAATGTCTGCTCCGTGCTGGCGGGGACCCTCATCTACACCTCGCACGAGCTGGACAATACGCACACCGTGGTGGTGCAGCACCAAGACTATGTCAGCATCTATCGCGGCGTGGAGTCGGTGCTCAAAACGATTGGCAGCAGCGTTCAGTCCGGCGAGACCATTGCCCTGATGGGGGCTGAAGGCACGCTCTCGTTTGAGCTATGGCGCAACGGACAGACCATCAATCCCGAAGAGGTAATTGCTTTCTAACGCTTACATCTCAGAACATTGGATACTACACAGAATAAAAAACAAATCGCCCTATTAGGCAGCACCGGCAGCATCGGCACACAGACGTTAGATGTGGTGCGCAACCATCCCGATCGATTCGAGGTGTATGCGCTGTCGGCACACCGAAGCATCGACCTGCTGATTCGACAGGCACGCGAGTTCCACCCCGAAGTGGTCTGCATAGCTGACGAGACGCTCTACGAGCCGCTGCGGGATGCATTGGCCGATATGCCGATCAAAATATGGGCGGGCGCCGATGCCATTGCCGATATGGTAACGATGCCGAGCATTGACGTGGTGGTGGCCGCCATGGTGGGCTACGCCGGGTTGCGCCCGACCATTGCCGCCATCCGTGCGGGCAAGACGATTGCACTCGCCAACAAGGAGACGTTGGTGGTGGCAGGCGACCTGATAAGCCGTTTGGCGCAAGAGCACCATACGCCCATCCTGCCGGTGGATAGCGAACACTCGGCAATATTCCAATCGCTTGCGGGCGAGGGGGACAACGAGATAGAAAAGATACTGCTCACCGCAAGCGGAGGGCCATTCCGCACCTTCTCGCTGGAACAGATGCGTACCGTTACGGCAGAACAGGCGCTGCACCACCCGAACTGGGACATGGGCGCCAAGATAACCATCGACTCGGCAAGCATGATGAACAAAGGCTTTGAGGTGATTGAAGCCAAGTGGCTGTTCGGGGTGCCCGTGGAGAAGATACAAGTGCTGGTCCATCCGCAGTCGATTGTCCATTCGGCGGTGCAGTTTGTGGACGGAGCGGTCAAAGCGCAACTCGGCACACCCGATATGCATTTGCCCATTCAGTATGCCCTATCCTATCCCGAACGCATCAGCAACCCTGCCGACCGACTCGACTTGTTTCGGGCGCACACGCTCACCTTTGAGGAGCCCGACCCCGAACGATTCCCCAACCTGCGCCTTGCCTACGAGGCAACGCAACGAGGGGGGAATATGCCGTGCGTGCTGAATGCCGCCAACGAGGTGGTGAATCTCGCTTTCCGAGAGGGGAAATGCGGGTTCTTGCAGATGTCGGAAGTGATAGCCAAGACCCTGCAGCATGTAGATTTTATCCCTACCCCAACCTACGAGGACTATGTCGAGACCGACCAAATAGCTCGAAACATTGCAAAACAATTGGTCTTGTAAGTTAGTCTGTTTGTAAGTTTGTCTGTTTGTAAGTTTGTAAATGGATTCGTGGGAGGATGGTTACAGGGGGCATTTACAAAGTTAGTTAGATACAAAAGAGATTGATATAATTCTTAATTCATAATTCGCATCCATGCAGTGGATTCAACTCATTTTAGCGCTTAGTTTCTTAGTTGTTATACACGAACTCGGACACTTCACCTTTGCCCGCATATTCAAAGTGCGGGTCGAGAAATTCTATATGTTCTTCAACCCCCAAATCTCGCTATTCCGTGCCAAGAAAGTGGATGGCAAGTGGAGGGTGCGGTTCTTTGCCAAGAACATTGAGCCGGCCATTGTGCCGTTGAAGGACGAGATTACTCACCAAGACAAATTAGACGAGAAGGGCAATCCCCTATTCCGCCCGATGACGGATGAGGAGCGCAGCGCTCTGCCCGAAGGCGACTGGCGGCGCGACCCCGACAACACCGAATGGGGTATCGGTTGGGTGCCGTTCGGCGGCTACTGCTCCATAGCAGGTATGGTGGATGAGACCAAATCGATTACCGACCTGCCGTCGGAGCCGCAAGCATGGGAGTTCCGCTCGAAGCCCGCTTGGCAACGGCTGCTCATCATCTTGGGCGGTATATTGGTCAATTTCATAGCCGCACTGGTGCTATTCTCTATCCTGATTGGGCATTGGGGCACCGATACGCTGCCGCTCCGCAATATCGATTCGGGACTGTACTACTCCGAGATACTGCAACAGGAAGGCTTCCGCCAACAAGACAAGATACTGAGCATTGACGGACAAGAACCGCAAGAGCTGTCCGACGTGGTGCAATGGCTGATAATAGAGGGCAAACGCAATGTGGTCGTACTGCGGGGGCAAGATACACTCGGACTGGTGATGTCGAAAGACTTAGGCAAGCGGTACCTCGCCGCACAGAACGAATACGACCGTGAGGAGCGGCAGAAAGAGCACGCCGACGCCAACTATGTGCGCCGTCCGTTTGTGCTTATCACGGAATACATTCCTTTTGTAATTGACTCGGTAATGCCCGGAAATGCCGCCGCACTGGCAGGACTGCAGGCGGGCGACAGCATTGTGGCCGTGGCGGGCGTACCCACTCCGTGCAGCGTGGAGGTGTCCGAAGAACTGCTACACCACCCATGCGACAGCGTGACGATAGACTACTACCGCCATGGCGAGGCGCAAGTGGCACACCTGTTCATCGGCGACCAATGCCGCTTGGGCGTGTATCAGAAGTCTAAATACGCTTTCTTCCCCATTGAACATACCGACTACTCGTTCTTTGAGGCGATACCCGCAGGCATAAAATACGGCTGGGACATGCTGGCGATGTATGTCAAGCAATTCCGGCTGGTATTCACCAAGGAGGGGGCGCAGTCGGTAGGCGGATTCGGCGCTATCGGCAACATGTTCCCCACCTCGTGGAATTGGTACGCGTTCTGGCACATGACCGCCTTCTTGAGCCTTATTCTCGCCTTTATGAACTTCCTGCCGATTCCCGCACTCGACGGCGGCTACATCCTGTTCCTGCTTTGGGAAATCATTACTCGCCACAAACCGAGCGACAAGTTTCTGGAAGTGGCGAACAACATCGGATTCTGGCTGCTGCTGGCGCTGCTGATTTACGCTAACGGAAACGATATATTCAAGGCGTTTTTCTAAATCCGCTATCTAGATTGTAAGGTATCCGAGTATAGAACACGAAATAAAAAGCCGCCTATGCAAACCACACACGATGACTATTTTGTTCACCCCTCCTCGTACATCGACGACGGATGTAGTATCGGGCGAGGCACGAAGATTTGGCACTTCTCGCACATCATGGCGGGCTGCACGATAGGCGAAGACTGCAACATCGGACAGAATGTGGTGATATCGCCGCAAGTGGTATTAGGGCGCAACTGCAAGATACAGAACAATGTGTCGGTCTATACGGGGGTGCGCTGCGAAGACGATGTGTTTTTGGGGCCGAGCATGGTATTCACCAATGTGATCAATCCGCGTGCTGCCGTAAGCCGCAAATCGGAATATCGGGAGACCCTCATCCGTCGGGGCGCCTCGGTGGGGGCCAACGCAACCATCGTTTGCGGACATAATTTGGGCGCCTACTGTATGATTGGAGCCGGCTCGGTGGTGACCAAAGATGTGCCGGATTTTGCACTGATGGTCGGCAATCCTGCCCGCCGTATCGGTTGGGTGAGCCGATACGGCGAGAAGCTCCGTTTTGATGAACAGGGCTACGCCACCTGTCCCGCCACAGGCGAACGCTACCGATTGGAAAATGATCGTGTAACGCTACTGGCCGAACCCCACTAACAAGCCAATCCACTCTCCGAAATCCTATAAAACGAGTAATCCAATATGCATATCAATCGTGTTTTTCTTCTGCTGCTCGCTTTCGTTTGTTTTGCAGCCGGGCTCTCGGCCCAACGCTATACCATTAGCGGATATATCACAGACGCCGAATCGGGCGAACGACTGTTAGGCGCATCGATTTACGACACCATCTCACGCCAAGGTGTGGTCAGCAACAATGCCGGATTCTTCACGCTGACGCTGCCCGCAGGCGAGCATGCCCTACAAGCCAACTACGTAGGCTATCACCCTTCGGCCGTACAAGTGCTGACGCTTAGCCGCGACACCACCCTATCGGTGCTGCTGCGCTCCTCGCTCCGATTAGAGGAAGTGGAGGTGGTGGGACGCCGCTCCGTTAGCGGACCGCAAGCCGTACAGATGTCCGCCATTGAAGTGCCCGTTGGGCAGATTCAGAACATTCCCGCCATAGGCGGCGAGGTGGATGTGCTGAAAGCCATTCAGCTGCTGCCGGGCGTACAATCGGGCTCAGAAGGCAATTCGGGTATCTATGTGCGTGGCGGTGGCCCCGATGAAAACCTGATTATGTTAGACGGCGTGCCGCTCTACAATGTGAGCCACGCCATGGGAATGTTCTCGGTATTCAACGCAGACGCCATAAAGAGCGTGACGCTATACAAAGGCAACTTCCCCGCTCGATTCGGTTCCCGCTTGAGCTCGGTGATAGACATCCACACCAACGACGGCAACAACAGCTTCTGGCACGGCGGCATCACGGTCGGACTGATTGCCTCGAAACTGAATTTGGAAGGTCCGATATTCACTAAACGGCAATTGGACTCGCTCAAGCAAGGCTACGAACCGCGTGCGAAAACAACTTTCAATATCTCGGCTCGACGCACCTACTACGACCTTATCATGGCCCCCATTATGTCCACCGTAACGGCTGCTATGGGCGAAGGGATCTCATCGGCGGGCGGATATTACTTCTACGACGTGAATGCCAAAGTGGCCCACACCTTCTCCGACAAAGACAAACTGACCGCCTCTTTCTACATGGGCGATGACGTGATGTATGCACGCACCTCGGAGAAAGACAAAGACGAATACGGGAAAACCGAAAAGACAAAGCTGAACATGCGTTTTACATGGGGCAACATTCTGGCGGCCGTCAACTGGGAGCACCAACTGTCGTCTCATCTCTATAGTAATGTGCAGGCGGCTTACACCCGATATCTGTTTCGGGTGGGGCAATCGATGACGTCAAGCGGTTCGGGCTTCTCGTTCGACCAATCGATGTCGTACGCCTCGACCATCCACGATGCGGCTCTATCCGCCCAATTCGACTACGCCCCGACCAACCAACACGACATCAAATTCGGCGCAAACTACACCTATCACAATTTCCGCCCGTCGATAGGGAACTTCTATCTCTACGAGAAAGATGAGGCAGAAACGTTCAAGGAAGACACCACCTACGGGGGATACACCATTCACGGACACGAGGCAGCGCTGTTTATCGAAGACACCTATTCGCCATGGCAATGGCTGCGACTGAATGTGGGACTACGCGGCGCACTCTACGGACTGAACGGAAAAGTATATCCGTCCATCGAGCCGCGCGTGGGACTGCGGGCACTGCTATACAAAGACTTGGCGTTCAAAGTGTCGTACTCGTACATGTCGCAATATGTGCACCTGCTGTCCAACTCCTCGGTAACGCTCCCCACCGACCTGTGGGTGCCGATAACCAAAAAGATACCACCGATGCGCTCGATGCAAGTGGCGGCGGGGCTGTCGTACAACATTCTTAATCAGGTGGAGATATCGGTCGAGGGCTATTACAAATACTCGAAGAACCTGATGGAATACAAAGAGGGTGCCACCTTCTCGTTCAGTGCGCACAACTGGGATGAGCAAGTGGTGCTCGGCAATGGCTGGAGCTACGGAGTAGAAGTGCTGCTACAACGCTCCGTCGGCCCCGTGACGGGCTGGGTGGGCTACACGTGGAGCCGCACGATGCGCCAATTTGATGCGCTAAACTACGGAAAGCCTTTCCACGCCAAGTACGACCGAGAGCACGACGTGTCGATAACGCTACAATATGCCATCACCAAGCTGTTTGACATCTCCGCCACCTTTGTGTATGGCACAGGCAACCGCGCCACGTTGGCCACGCAGACCTACTACGACCCGACGCTGGGCAGTTTTATCGACTATGAGCCGGAACGCAACAACTTCAAGATGCCGGACTACCACCGCATGGACATCGGTATGAATTTCCACGTGCCGCACAAGCGTTCGGGCGATGCCGGTAAGTCGAAAGGCGGATGGCTGAAAAATGCGGAACACATTGTGAACATCAGCGTCTATAATGTGTATAACCACCAAAATCCCTATATGCTGTACTCGGCCGGAGATGGGACCCTATACCAAATTTCCATATTCCCCATCCTACCGAGCCTGTCGTATCGCTTCAAGTTCTAATCCAACCTACCCCAAAATATGCAAACGTTACGAATCCATATACTCCCCATTCTGCTGCTCGCCGTGCTGCTGACGGCGTGCCGAAAAGAGATAACCTACGATGGCGATGCCTTCGACCCGCTGCTCGTGGTGTCGTCGAATATGTGCGCCGACAGTGCTCTCTGCTGCTATCTGACCGCCACGACCTCCACGTACGGCGATTTTCCGACGGACAGTCTATACCAGCGCTCGAAAAACTACGTGACCGATGCCACGGTGCAGATGCGTATCAACGGCGGGGCTTGGCTGCCGACCATCTACAAAGACAACTGCTACATGGTGGAAGGCGTACAAGCCCAAGCGGGCGACCGGATAGACCTAAAAGTGGAGAACAGCGGATACGACAAAGCCTCAGCGACCGAACAAGTGCCGGAGAAACTGACTATCACAGCCGTCCATACCGCCGACCGCTACCCTGTTGCCAACGACAGCGGATGGGTACAGTTCGCTTTAGACATCGCTCCCTACTCGGCAGAAGACAGTGCCTACATCGGGATAAAACTCATCGGAGGCAGTTTTATCTGTGTGAAACAGAAAGTACAGCGTGTATCCGAAAGAGTGGATGACGGAGCGGGACACTTCTACTATACAGACCGATACGACACCACTGCCGTGCGGGACACCGTAGCGTTGGACTACCTCTACACAAGCGGTGAGCGATGGAATATGTATCTCAACAACCATGCCTTAGGCTCCCCCTACTATGGGGTGGACAAAGGAGAATGGATGTATCTATCCACCGCCCATGCACGCGAAGGACTCAGCTTGGACCTGTTTGCGGAACATTGTTGGGATTATGAACAAATCGCAGGATTGGATAGCGTAGAGGTACAGAATTTGCAGCTTGAGATACGAACCTTCTCGCTCAACCACATACGCTACCTAACCACCATTGAGCGCAACAAAGGGAGAAGCGGATATATACGGCTGCCCTCCTTTACCGAATATGACGACCAATATGATGATGAAGAGGAGTTTGACATCATAGAAGAACTACTCGAACTATTGGCTGAGCTGAGCATGTTGGGCGGACAAGAAGGCGTCACTATCTACTCGAATGTAGACGGCGCAATCGGCTGCGTGAGAGCCTACACCACGCAAACCGTAGAGGTGTACTGATTAGGAATTAGGAATTAGGAATTAGGAATTGAGGTTAGGAATTGAGGTTAGGAATTGGAAATTAAAAAACAATAATAAAACAGTAAGGAACGTTCCCTGTTTTTTTCCTTGGTTTTTCCCTGTTTCTTCCTTGTGGTTACCTTGTGGTTGTAACGATTATTCCATTAACAATTAATAAGTAATATATGGGGGACTGGTTGTGCGAACGATGAGAAGCAGGGACCACCAGCAGCGCACCAAAGACACCTATAAAAACGAAAATAATACTTACGTCGTATGATACAAAGAATACAAACTCTTTATCTGCTTTTGATTGTGGTACTCGGCATTACTCTATGCTTTGTGCCTGTCGTACAACTGACCACCCCCGAAGAGGCTGCCGAACAACGCATGTACGAGATGAAAGCCATCGGATTGCATGAGATTCCAATTAACAATGAACTTGCGTCAATTAACAATGAACAATTAACAATTAACATGCAGAGGGATAGTGCGGTGCAAACCACCATGGAGAGTATGAAAGCTACAGATAGTGCGGAAACTACTGCTGCGCAGACATCGAAAGGCTTGAACGGGCTGTGGGGACTGCTGCTGACAACACTGTGTATTCCCGTGCTGGCGTTGGTGGATATATTCCTCTACAAGAAACGCATCCTGCAAGCACGACTGAATATATTCTTGGCGGTGCTTTGCATAGGCTACTACGGCATACTGGCCATGTTTATTTGGTTTGCCAAAATGAATCTCGGCACGGAATGGCACCTCTATTTCTGGAGCGGAATCCCCTTGATATGCCTCGTGCTGACGCTAATGGCAACCCGACGCATTCTGAAAGATGAGGCCCTTGTGCGTGCCGCCGACAGACTGAGATAATTAGGAATTAGGAATTAAGAATTAGGAATTAATTCTAGTAATCCATCATGCTATATTTAGATATTGAGATACCTGCGACGACGCCATCGATTCCGCCCACCGACTCCATTCGGCAGGTGACGGAGGAGATAATTCGTCAAGCCACCACCGACCCCGAAACCTTTTGGCAAGGGGTGCTGAACAGCGCACTGCACTTCGGGCTGAAAGTGATCGTGGCATTGCTGATCTATATGATCGGTGCATGGGTGATTCGCCGCATTAAGAAGATACTCTACCGTGTATTCGAGCGGCGACACACCGAGCGCACGCTGGCGACCTTTATCTCCTCGCTGGTCAGCATCACGCTGACTGTACTATTGGTATTGGCTACCATCGGCACCTTAGGTGTAGACACCACCTCGTTTGCCGCCCTGCTAACCGCAGGCGGTATGGCGATAGGTATGGCGCTGTCGGGTACGGTGCAGAACTTTGCGGGCGGAATCATGCTGCTGATATTCCGCCCCTTCAAAGCGGGCGACTTTATCAAAGCCAGTGGCGAGTCGGGAACCGTGATGGAAGTAACGATCGTATCGACCAAGATACTGACTACGGACAACCGTGTCATCATTCTGCCCAATGGCGCTCTCTTCAGCGGGAACATTGAGAATGTGTCCGCCCAACCGCTTCGGCGAGTGGAATGGACGGTAAGTGTGGAATACGGTTCCGATGCGCAACTGTGTATGGACACCCTGCAGGAAATACTCCATTCCGACAGCCGCATACTCACATCGAAGGACAAACGCCCCAAGACGGACTCTCGCTCAGCGGTAAAAACGAGCGACTTGCCGATACCCGACCCCTTTGTAGCACTCTCCTCGCTCAACAGCAACGACATATCGTTCTTGGTTCGGGCATGGGTACGCTCGGCAGACTATTGGGATGTGTTCTACGACCTGAATAAACGATTCTACACCGAACTGCCGCAACACGGATTCGGGTTTGCTTACCCGCATGTGGATGTAAATATTCTGTCCGCACCGGCAAGCGGCACGGACAAACCGAAAGCATAGTATGGAGACACTATTAGGAAAAACGGTATCGGAGCTGCAAGAAGTGGCGCTGAGTGTGGGCTTGCAGAAGTTTGCGGGCAAACAATTGGCGGAGTGGCTGTACAAGCGGCGAGCCACCTCGTTTGATGAGATGACCAACATCTCGTTGCGGGGGCGGCAGGCATTGGCGGAACGCTACACAATAGGGCGCCATGCCCCCGTGGCACACGCCGAGTCGGAAGACGGCACGCGAAAGTTCCTCTTCCAAATAGGCGACCAATACATCGAGTCGGTCTATATTCCGGAAGACGACCGTGCCACGCTCTGCGTATCGACCCAAATGGGCTGCAAGATGGGCTGCCGTTTCTGCATGACGGGCACTTTGGGCTTCCACGGACAACTGACCGCCGGCGAGATACTCAACCAGATACTCTATTTCCCGCTGACCTCACAGACACCGACTCCCCCTGCTATCTCTAAGGAGGGAGAGAAAGATTTGCTGCCCCTAACCAACATCGTCTATATGGGCGAGGGGGAGCCGATGGACAACCTCGATAACGTACTGCGCTCGCTGGAGGTGATGACCGCCGAGTGGGGCTGCGCATGGTCGGCAAAGCGTATCACGGTGTCGTCTGTGGGCGTGCTGCCACAACTGAAACGCTATTTGGACGAGAGCGAGTGCCATTTGGCTATCTCGCTGCACAATCCGTTCGGGCGAGAACGGAGCGAGATAATGCCCGCCGAAAAGATGTACCCGCTAACGGATGTGCTGAGCCTGCTCAAGCAGTACGACTGGGCGCACCAACGGCGAATCAGTTTTGAGTATATCTGCTGGGCGGGGCAAAACGACACGCCCAAACATGCTAAGGAGTTGGTTCGGCTGCTTCGGGGATTGAATTGCCGTGTGAACTTGATACGCTTCCATGCCGGCGTGGAAGAAGTGTCGCACCGAGCCGAACAGCAGACCTTCCCCGCCAGCGATGAGCGGCAAATGGAATGGCTGCGCGACTACTTGACGGACAATGGTGTAACGACCACCATCCGCCGAAGCCGCGGCGAAGACATCCTCGCCGCTTGCGGTATGCTCGTCAACGCCCTGCAAAACGAATCGAAACATAGCGTATGACACCCCAAAACGAAACGATTACCCTGCACGAGATTACGACAGCGGATAGTGCGTACTCGTTTGTCGAAAATCTATGGCTCAACGCCTTTCCCGAAATAGAACGCAGGGACACCGCCGAGCAACGAGCTAAAATAGACCAAGGAGAGCTGCTGCATTGTATGGTGGCCCGACTGCAAGAGCGCCCTATCGGGCTATTTACCTATTGGGACTTCGGCACATTCGCCTACGGGGAACACTTTGCGACGGACACGACGGTGCGTGGGAACGGCTACGGAGCGCAAATCATACAGCAAGTGCTTCACAGAACGAGCAAACCGTTCATACTCGAAGTGGAATTGCCCGAAAACGAGATGAGCCGGCGGCGAATCGCATTCTACAAGCGAAATGGGCTCGAGCTGCGGCAAGATGTGGAATATATTCAGCCCTCGTATCGGATTGGTGCCGGTGCAGAGCTGCCTATGGCACTGATGACCACGCCGGACTTTGACCGACAAGTAGCTATCCACGAAGCCATCCGCACCATTCGCACGTATGTGTATGGCTGCGAGAGATAAGACAACAGGACAAGAAACAGACACGCCCAGCGGGATTGACTCTCGTTGGGCGTGTTTCTTTGTATTGTACTATAAATCAAACAGTTCGACTATCATACGATAGCGATACCAGTTATTCGCATTAGGAGCGGTAGTTCTGCTGAATCATGGCAGACAGCAGCCGATAGACTTCTCGCTCCTGCTCCGAGGACAAGAGCGAAAGATGGTGCTGCATGACCGCCGTATCGCCCCGCCGAGCCGGACCCGTCTGCGCCTCACGAGGCGAGAGCGTATGCACCTTGGCGGCCGTTTGGTCTATTAACGGCAGCAGGACTTGGAACGGAATCGTTGTATTCTGCAGTAAATCAGCAGCTATCGAATACATCAAGTTTGAGAAATTATTGGCAAACACCCCCGCCACATGCAGGCGCTCCCGCTCGGCTTGCGTCGTCTCGTAGATGTGCGAAGTGAGCGTCTGCGCAAGCGTGTAGATGGCCGTCACATCGTCGAGCGTACTTCCCTCAATGAAAACAGGGATAGAACGGAAATCGTCGATGAGCCGGGCCTTGCTGAACGACTGAAAGAAATAGAGCACGCCCGCATGCGGTTTGTCCGCACCGAAAACCGAAAGCGGCATCGTGCCCGATGTATGCACGTGCAGGGCTTGCGGCGCATGCACTTGCGCTACGACTTGCGCCAGCGCCTCATCCCGAACGGCATAGATAAACACATCCGCATCGGGCAGAGAATCCAGCCCCTCACGAGAGGAAACCATATTGACCGAGACGCCATTCAAGCCAAACGCATGCTGCAAGTTGCACGCCACATTGCCCGTTCCCACAATAGTGATACGCATAGTCTGTATAGTTAGTCTGCTATCAGAGCAGGGTAATTTTTGTAGAATTCGGTGACGGCAACGATACCTTTCTCCCACACCTCCAAATCCATCGACTCGTTGGGTGAATGGATGGCGTTCTGCTCGAGCCCGAAGCCCATCAGAATGGTTTTCACGCCCAATATCTGCTCGAATGTGGAAATGATAGGAATACTTCCGCCTCGGCGAGCCGCCAACGGACGCTTGCCGAATGCCACCTCGAATCCTTTCTCCGCCGCACGATAAGCGGGCAAATCGATGGGGCAGACATAGCCCTGCCCGCCATGCATCGGTGTGACGGACACACGCACACCCGCCGGGGCGAGCTGCTGCATATAATCGGCAAAAGCCTGCGAAATCTCGGTATGGGACTGGTTCGCCACCAAGCGACACGACACCTTGGCATACGCACGGATCGGCAGCACCGTCTTGCTCCCTTCGCCCGTGTAGCCGCCCCACATACCACAAATATCAAACGAGGGGCGGCACGAGTTGCGCTCGAGCGTGGAATAGCCGACCTCGCCTGCCACATCCTCCACGCCGATGGACTGCTTGTACTTTTCCAAATCGAAGGGGATATGCGCTATCATTTCGCGCTCCTCGGCCGGAATGGGCAACACTCGGTCGTAGAAATGCGGAATCGTGATGCGCCCCTCCTTGTCTATCACCTGTGCCAACATCTCACACAAGGCATTGAGCGGATTCTTGACCGCCCCGCCGAAATGGCCGGAATGCAAATCCCGATTCGGCCCCGTAACCTCTATCTGCCAATACGCCAAACCACGCAGACCCGTCGTGATAGAAGGCGTGTCTTTGCCTATCATGGAGGTATCGCTCACCAAGATGACGTCGCATGCCAACAAGTCTTTATGCTGCTCGACAAAAGCCTCCAACGAAGGACTGCCTATCTCCTCCTCGCCCTCAAAAATGAATTTGACACGACACTGCAGCAGCCCCTCGTGCGCCATATACTCAAAAGCCTTGGCTTGAATCATGGCCTGCCCCTTGTCGTCGTCCGCCCCACGCGCATACAATCGGCCGTTGCGAACGGTCGGCTCCCACGGGTCGGACTGCCACTCTTCCAACGGCTCGACGGGCATTACATCGTAATGCGCATAGACCAAGACGGTGGGAAGGGAGGCGGTTGCTTCCACATTCGGCGTATATTCGGCAAAAACAAACGGATTGCCCGCCGAGGGCAGTACTTCGGCTCGCTGGCAGCCGGCTGACAACAGCAAATCGCGCCACCGCTCTGCACAGCGCACCATATCGGCATGATGCTCAGGCTGACAACTGACACTCGGAATGCGAATCAAACTCGCCCACTCGGAGAGAAAACGCTCTCGGTTGGACTGAATATAGTCGGAAATATTCATATTTTTAGTCGTTATTAGTGGTTCGTTTCTATTAGCTGCTCCTAATCCGTTTGCGGTTTATTTTTCCGCTTTGGCGCGTTTTGGCAGCAATTTATCAATATGGAAGGCGAGGTTTTCCTGAAACTTCTGCGGGTCGGAACGCGCATACTGATAGGCATTCTGCGTCAAATCGTAAATGCGGTTGCGACGGGCAACAACCAGTCCCGTCAGCACGATATTGCACTTCGCCGCAATTTTCTGCCCCGTGGACGACGCCAAATCCACCTTATAGAATATCACATCACCTTTGTCCATCTGCACCTGATACTGCTTGGCAAGCAGGTTTTCGGTGAGGAACATGGTCTGATTGCTCACATCCGTAGGCATACGGCTGTCGTAGAAATAATAGACCTGCACACTGCCCGTATGAGCCACAGGGCGCGGTTGGTTGGCTCCCCGCTCGTTGCTGAACGAGAGCGAGAGCAGCAACATGACATAGTACCAAAACGAGATGTTCATCTGTATCAACTAAGAATTAACAATTAATAATCTATGTGCGTAGAGGGTATTTTCCTTGGTTTTTCCTTGGTTTTACCTTGTGCTTATGCTGTAGATGCTGAATGCGTAAATTAACAATTAATAATTAACAATTAACATGCAAAGTATGATGTCGGCTTTATACTATATCTACCTTGTATCCTCCTTATTCCTCCTTGCAAATAAGGCGACACATCATTGCACTTATGTTTGCTCCTAACGGCACGCCCCTCTTACTTCAGCGAGACAAATCGGTAGTTGATTTGGCTGCCCATTTCCACCACCATATAGTATGGATGCGGTTCCGGGTCTTGGCAAGTATTGACAATGATACACGTGGTACCCGCATAGTTTGTCACTTGGCGGCTATGGTCGTGCCCGCACCAATACATATCAACGCCGTACTTCCCCATCAGCCCCGTAATCTCGTACGTTTCCTCCATCGCATAGTTGGAGGTATGCCCCTGCGAGGCGTCCTGCTTGTAGAGATGGGTGTGCGTAAAGAGAATAATATGGCGATAGTGCTGTTTGCTCTTGTCTTTCAGCAAGTTACGTAGCCATTTGAGTTGCGCCGTACCGAGCGTGCCTTCTGCCGAATCGAAAGAGATATAAAGGTCAAGCTTCTCCCCCGTAGTATGGTCGTAAGTGTCAAACCAATACGCTGAAGTGTGAAAACGGGAACGGAAATCCGCCCACTGATTGAAATAGATGTCGTGGTTGCCGGGCGTGATAAACAGCGTATCGTGGTGCGACACAGCAGGTTCGGTCTGCAGCACCTGATAGGCGTTTTCGTAATAATGCGCATTGATAAGGTCGCCCAAATGGATGGCAAAGGAGCAAAGGGTGTCCGTCTTGTAGTCCAACACAAAACGCTCTAAGTTATGGTGCGTGGTGTCGATATGCGAGTCGGTGCAGACATAGACCCGGTAGTCGGCGGGAACGGCAAGGTGCATCTCGCCCCGCTGCTCGTTGTACGCCATCGACTCCGAGAAACGAGTTGCCACCTCCGGACTCGTACCATTGAACATACCCGGAACATCATAATTCGGCATACTGCAGGCCGCCAAGAGAAGTGTTGCTAACGGCAAGAGAATGTGTAGTTTATCTCTCAACGCAAGATAGAAAAGTCGTATATTATGAGGATTTTGCATAGCGGTTCAAGTTAGAAAGTGTACGTAAAACCGGTGCGGAGATAGGCGGCGTAGAAAGTGGCATTGAGGTGAAACATACCCGTCGGTTTGCACTCCGCCGACAGCAGTACCCGCCAATGCGAATCGACATCGTAGTGCCCGCCGAGCAGGAAAATGGGTTGCCACATACGCTCCATTTGGTAGTCGTCGATATTGGCCATACAAGCGGAGATATTCCAGCGGCAAGTCTGCGGACGGCAGAACACCTCAAAGCGATAGAGCAGATTGAACGGCTCGCAGTTGAACACCTCCGTCGTGCGCCATTCTCTGTCCCAAGACGCCATCACACGGCTGAACATACCCACTTGCACCGACACATAGTCCATCCGATAGCCCACGGATAGGGCCGTGCAGAGGTCGTGCTGACGGCTACGCGCTACAGCTTTGTAGAGCAACTCCGTCTCGGCAAATAGTTCGCCGACGGGCAAAGCAAAACGAGGGCGCAATATAGCAGCCCCCGTATAGACATTGGCGGTGGATAGTTGGAAATTGACCTGCAAATCGAAATGCGGGTTGATGGGCATAAGCGACTGAATATCAAGATTGCCGTAATGCTCCCAAGTACGATTGTAGGCATACTCGCCCATCACGGAGAGTTGGTAGCCCTGCGTGCCGAAGCCCCGCAGCGAATGACCGTCTCGAGCGGTGTATTCTTTCGGCGCAGCCCACAGCCCAACCGCAAGAAGCCAAGCGAAAAGAGTAGATAAAACTTTATGCATTCGTATATCTTTTTACCGTATTGGATGGCGTATCGGTAGTAAATCGTTCTAACGTGCTGATATTCTGCAATATATATAGCAAAACTATCTTATACTAAATGATTCCACTTCCGATTTTCAAAGAATATCGGGAGTAGAGCTTCCAATTTTTCGAGAAAATTAGGAGTAGCACTTCCGCTATTCAAAGAATATCAAGCGCAAAGGTACAGATTTTTCTCCGTTTGGACAAATTAGGCAAAAGATTGTTGGAAAACATCGTAAAACAGCACTACAAAGGTAAAACCATTCACCCTATCGAATGCACAATAGTAGAAATACTATTTCTAAAAGAAAAAAGCGGCCACGTGGGTCGCTACGACAGTTCAATTAACATCATACCCCTCGCGAGATATCATACGTTCTAATCGCACCGCAGAGATACAGCATTTATCCTACCCGCACAAAAAACTCTTGCGCTTGGTAAGTATGAAGGCGAGCCACATTGTTAAGAGGTAGTCGCAAAAAGTCCACCTCACGATGGTACACTGGCTTATTCAAACACAAGAGTTATAAGAATTTACGCTGCAAAGATACACCTTTTCTCTCACATTGCAAAATTTTATCATAAATTTCGCAAAGAAGGCGCTAAATAAATGAGAGGAGATAACTCTCCTCTCAATAAGCACACTCACCGTAGTAGCTGCTTTCTCGAATTTAATCGGTTGTTACGATGTGACCCGTGCAAAGGTCGTACAAAGCAAATGGAAAAGAGAGTTGCACCTCTCAAATCCACTGCAAAGATACACAATTTCTTTCAGATCGCAAAATTTTACCATAAATTTCGCAAAAAATGGGCGTGCAAAGATACAGCATTTATTCCCCCCGCATAAAAAACTCTTGCGCTTGGTAAGTATGAAGGCGAGCCCCATTGTTAAGCGGGGGTCGCAAAAAGTCCACCTCACGATGGTACACTGGCTTACTCAAACACAAGAGTTGTAAGAATTTATGTTGCAAAGATACACCATTTCTTTCACAACGCAAAATTTTATCATAAATTCCGCAAAGAATGGGATAAAAAATGAGAGGAGATAACTCTCCTCTCAATAAGTACACTCACCGTAGTGGCTACTTTCACGAACTTAATCGGTTGCTTACGATGTGACCTGTGCAAAGGTCGGACAAAGCAAGATGGAAATAGAGTTGCACCTCTCAAATCCGCTGCAAAGATACACCATTTTTCTCACCCTCGCAAATCTCGGGACAAAATTGTCGTACTTTTCCCTATTATTCAGTTTTACAATACTAAAAATTGCGTTTCTAAACGGGAACTATAGCTGAACAAAAACTATGGTTCGTTTATATAATGTTCAAGTAGGGTCGTTAACTTCTGTGCTCCACACTCATTCAGGTGGTCGGCATCAAAGAAATCGTCCGCTACAAAATTCGAATCCCGTAAACTATTAATATAGACTACATTCGGATAACGTTGCTCCCACTGTTGACAAGCGGCTATAAACTCATTGCATTGCTCTTTCTCTAACAGGTCGTAATACGAATGATATGTAGGCGTGGTAAGCAAAATGACGTTCACTCCTCGCTGCTGACAGTCTTGTAATATGCGCTCAATCCGTTCCATATTGTCTGCCACATATTTTGTATCCGCATGAGTGTGCCGTTTCGCCGCCCGTACTCCGCTGTCGTATAAAGCAGTATCTCTGTTGGCCTTTGAGTAACCTAAGCCAAATCCATATTGATCGCATGAAATATAGAAAAGTTTCTCTTTTGACGTCAGCGAGGGTATCACATTGCGTATTTTTCCCTTTGTAGCTAATTCAAGATTATACCGAAACTCTCCCCTGTGGTAGTTGCACCCCATATAGATGCAATAGCCCTTCACTCGCCAATACTCGCTTCCGTCTTCCAATTCGCTCCGCAGCGAACAATAATCTACCGGCAGAATCACATATTGCAACGAATCGCAGCGGGTGGCATATTGAAAATACAGAAAGTAATCGTACTTGATGCTTTGGGATATATAGCCCAAATTAAAAGCAGGGCGAGAAAAGAATTCCGGACGAATGCCGTAATACCCGTGCGAGGAACCGAAACTAAGTATCTTCACGCACTCTCTGTTTTCCGCCATCCACTGGTCCTCGTAGCTATAATCATTCGGAATACGCCGCAAAGACCACTCGCAAAAAGCGACCATACACCCAACCGGCAAGAACACGAGAAAAACGACTTGCAATAGAAACTTCTTCATTTATGGAATTTTTTAGAGGGGCCCTCCGTTAGAATTGGAAATAGATAAAGGTCTGCTCCGCCCCCGCATTGACAATGATATAAATCATCAGCACATAATAAATTGCCAAACGGACACCCAATGGTTTTATTTTGCTCAGCTCCAAGCCATGCGCTTGATTCCGATTGAGCCATTCCACGCCAAATACAATCAGTATGGCACAGAATAACGGAATATAGAACGCCCTGTTTATCAGCCACGGCACCGAAAACAGGCTCTTGCTGCATATCCCCACCACATAACCGCCGAACTGCGTAATCGTATCTGCCCGAAAGAGAATCCAACCCAAGGCAACAAGCACAAAAGTAACA
>CAVHGD010000010.1:0-41731 GCA_963635385.1 Dialister sp. CAG:486
TTATGTAGGTAGGAGAGGAAGACCCTTTTATATGGGTAAGGGCGATTGAAGGAGGGGGGCAATCGGTTGCCTCAAACTAAAAAGAAAAAGCCGGGCGCTGTCACAGCGGCCGGCTTTCGTGTCTATTGTATAAAAATGTAATGTTGAACTTGCTTATTGAGAGAGAGATTAGCTCTTCTTATCTTGAGAGACCATCTATCTCTTCTAATCAAGAGAGAGAGCTGTTATTGGGCTCTATTTCTTGCTTTGTGAGCGAGAGAGCGATTTATGGCTCTACTTCTTGCTTATTGGGCGATGGAGAGCTTGCCCGAGGCGAAACGCTTCTTCTCTTGGACAAAGAATACATAGAAGTAAATCGTATTCGGGTCGAGCGAGATAATCGTTCCGGAACGGTAATTATCCACATTCAACAGACGCTCACGGCCATCCGCCTCGGTGACGACTTGGACATCGTTCGGGTCGGCTGTGGCAATCTTCTCCATGCGGATACGGCGACCGGCCGTATCGTACAAACCGAAGGTGACATCCTTACGCGTGGTGGCTACCAAAATCTGCGTGGAGCCCGGAATGCGCTTGATAAGCACATCGTGGTCGGTCGGCGTCAGCGCATCGTTGATTTCCGACTCGGCAAAGTAGATGTAGTAGCGGCGCGAATCGCCCGACTCGGAGGTACAGATAATGATACAGGTATCGCCCACGGCCACCTCCTTGATGCTGACATCCGCCAAATCGGACATCGCCGTTGCGGTAACCTTCGGCGCCGAGAGGCCGGCCACAATATAATAGGTATAGAACTCGGTATCGGCATCGAAGTCCTCGTACTCCACATCGTCGAGATAAATCATGCTCAGACGGTTTTCCTCATCGAGAAGAATGGTCTGGCGAATGATATAGGTACGGATGGTTCCGTCCTCCGCCGTGACATTGAGCATGATAGTACCGTCGTCGGTGGCATCGACATGGCACGTTGCTTCGGCGCTGCTAAGGGAATAGGTGACATCCGAGGCGGTGGCGAAGTCGGCTGTGGTGGAGCCTGCAGGATAGGAAATGGTATATTCCGTGCTATCGGCGTGGAAGCCTGCCAACAACTCGTTGCGCACATAGATAGCCGTCAGCGAAGCATCGTTGTTCTTGGCGAAGACAAAGGTCAGCGTATAGGCTGCCTGATCCTCCTCGTTGGCTGCCGTGACGGTAATGGTCACGATCTGCTCGCCCGTGGCGAGAATCAACGGCTCGGACACCTCGACCTGCTGGTCGCTCTCGCTGCGAACCGCCGTAACGGACGGAAGCGTGGTATGACCATAGGGGAGCGTAACGGTATAGTCGTAGTGCGAAGGCTCAAAATCGAGCGACAGGCCGTCGCCCAACTGAATATCTTTGAGCGCCGTATTCGACGACTTCTTGCGCACAAAGGTGAGCGTATAGGTGGCCGTGGATTTGTCCTCCGCCGTGACCTTGATACGAACGACATCGCCTGAAATCTCGATATCCACACTCTGCACGTCCTCCTTCTTGGCCACCGTAACCATCGGGATATCGGTAGCGTTCATCTCGAGCGACACACGATAGGTCATACGCTCGGCATCGAAATCGGACAGCGGGCTACCTGCCACATAGATGAGGCTCAGCTCGGTCTCCGAGGAGAGCGAAAGCGGATAGTGGATGGTATAGGTGCGCTGCGTGCCGTTGGCGGCGACGACGGTGATAATGCTCTTTTGCCCGAGCATCTTGCCCTCGCTGGCGTCCGCCTCGGTGGAATAGGAAAGCGTCTGGTAGCGATCGCCCGCCTGTGCGAAGACCGACGGAACGGCCGTGGCGGAAGACGGCAGCGTGTACCAATACTCGTTGGTGGAACCCGCAAAGGTCGTCATCGGCTTGTCGTCGATATAAATCATTTGCACGGTATCGATCGCCGACAAGAGGATGTCGTGGGCAATCGTATAGGTGTTGCTGCGGCCGCTCTCGGAGGTGACAACCACCTGACGCACGATACGGGTGGCACTCTGCTCGACCGTATCCTCGTGAACGGTTTGCCACTCATCGGCGACATCCCAACTCAGCTCGGGGAAAGCCGTGGTGCCGACCGGCAACGAAAGCGAATAGTAGTAGCCGCGCGATGCAAAATCGGCCACGGGCAGCCCATCGGCATAAATCATTTGCAGCGTGTCCGCCGTGGAATAGGTGTAGCTGAAAGCAATGACGTAAGTCGCCTTGGTGGTGCCGTCCTCCGCCAACACCTCGATAGAGGCACGATTGGTGGCGGGATCGAGCGACGTGGTGACGGTCTGCGCCGACTCGGATTTCTGGCCGACGACCTCGGGCAGGCTGTGTTGGCCGACCGGCAACGCCATCTGATAGAAGTAGTAGGACGAAACGAAATCGGCTATGGAATCGCCATCGACATAGAGCATACCGAGGTTGGCATTGCTCGAAAGCGGCACGACAAACTCCAACGAATAGCGGTTGGTGGAGACACCGTCCTTGGCCGTGACATCGAGATAGATAGACTGCTCCGACGACGAGATGGCCACACTCTGGCCGTCCGCATTGAGCGAAGCCGCTACCTCGGGCAGAATAGTCGTGCCCGACGGGAGATTGATAGAATAGGTGTTCTGCTGCGGCGAGTAGGTGAGCTTGGGATTGAGCGCACGCTCGAAATCGACAAAGCTCTGTCCGTTGAGCAGGATATTGGCGAGCGTGGCATCGTTGGACTCCTTCTCGACAAAGACCTCGACGGTGTAGTCCTGCGTGGTGGTGCCATCCTGCGCAACGACATGGAGTACATGCTCGGTGGCAGAGACATCGGTGCGGGTAACCGTCTGGAAATTGTCCTCCGACGACCACGTGATGGTAGCCTCCTCGTTGGTGGTACGCGCCGAATAGTAGTGGCGGCCCGCCTCGAAGCGAGCGACCGGCACGCCATCGACCACGATACCCGTCAGGTCGGCGTTATGGCTCGGCTCGGCTTTGACAAGGAGCGTATAGGTATTGAGCTGCTTGCCGTCCTCCGACGTGACCACGATATCGGTGGTGGTGCCAAGCTTGCCCGGCGTGAGCTCGATATGCTGGCCCGCATGGCCCGCCGTGTAGGTAACCGACGGCATCTGCGGCTCGACCGTCTTGGCAGCTGCGGCGGGCAGGGTGACGACATACATAAGCGTAGCGGGATCGAACTGAGCGAGCGAGGTATCGTTCAACGCAATGGCACGCAACGTCTTGTCGGCCGACAGGCTCGGCGTGATACGGAACGAATAGGGGCGACCCACCGTGCCGTCCTCAGCCGTGACGGTCAGCGTATAGGTAGTGGTAGCGGAATCGTACGCCAACGCTATCTGCTGCGCCTCCTCGGCCTTAGCGACCTCGATATTGACAAAGGTGTCGGTGGCGATAGTATAAGAATAGAGAGCGGCGTTGAAATCGGTATAATCCTCACCGTTGAGCGTGACGCCCGCCAACTTGGTGTTGTCGGAGAGCGTGGTGGGATAAGTCAACGTATAGGTGTGTTGCTCGGTGCCATAGACCTGCCACTGCATGTCGGCAGCCGACTGCACGAAGACAACGGAATCGGTGGCGGCCATGCGCTCGAAGGACATCGACTCGGGGCGAGCCAAAGTATAGTCGTACTTGTCGCTCGCGAAAGCCGCATAGACATCGCCGTTGAGCTCAAGCGATTGGAGCTGACCCGTAGTGGCGACAACCGGCTTCTGCAGCGCTACCTTGTAGGTACCTTCGGCACCGTTCTCGGCGGTGACGGTCAGGACACACTCGGATTGCGTCTGACGGCAAACGACCGTCTGGCCATCCAACTGCTTAGCGAAGGTGATGACACTCGGCAGGCTCTCACCCGAATAGGTGTATTCGCGGGTCTCGGGCGCGAAATCGGCCACATCGGAGAGCGACGCGAGCGTGGTGTCGTCCGACAAATCGGTGACAAAGCGCACGGAATAGGTATTCTCGGCACCCGACTCGGCAACGACCTTGATTTGCAGAACGGAATCGGCATACGAGAGCGAGATCTGCTCCAACGTGCTGATAGCGACCGGCTCAACACAAGGCAAGTGGTGCGTGGAGGAAGCCAAATGGACCGTATAGTCGGTGGTGGCGGCATCGAAGCCCTCGATACGCAAACCGTCGATGAGCAAGTCGCTCAAGGTATTGCGGGTATCGAGCGGACGACGCACCGTGAGGGTGTAGTCCGTCTTGGAAGCATCCTCGGCATAGTTGGCAATAGCGGCGGTGCGAACGGCGTAATCACCGTCAACGACCTCGGCACTCCACTCTACCTTCGGGGCTTGGTCGGGAACCTCACCCGTGAAGACAAGCGTGGGCACGGCGACCGACTCGCAATCGGTGAGCGTGGCCGTGAAGGCATTGCCACTCTTGGTAGCCGCGATGCCATTGACCGTAAGAGCCGACAAAGCACTGTTGTAGGAGAGGCGGAACCAATCGATGTAGAGTCTTGCTCCGGGATTGAAGTTCAAAGCCTGATTGGTCGCATTCACTGCCACATTCATACCTTTGATGTTCTTGCCATAAAGGTCAAGTGCCTGCGTATAAGTAGTGTAGTCCGAAGTGGTATTGCTTACCACATAGTCGAAGTTCAACTCGTTTCCTGCGGTATCGAAGAAGCGGTACGCAAACAAAGCGTCGTCGTTCTCGTCCGATTTGGAGGTAAAGTTATAGTTCACCGATATAGCATCCGGCGTATTGTAGAACGGTATATAACCTGAGAAACTACCTGTTGTTCCTTTTTTATCGTTCCATGTTACAAGGCGTATTGCCAAGTCGCCGATGGTCATAATCGACGGAATGGAACGCGGAGTGGCGGCTAATGGGTTATACCCAACCGATGAGCCGTACCATGTTTTCATAAAGACGACGCTCTCCGACCCCTTTTGTACAGCATCTGTCGTATAGTTGGTAACGCCGAAACTGCTAACGCCGCTCGTAATATCGGCAGGAACTGTCCAACCGGCAGGCTTGGTTGCGCCATTATATTGTGCCGTAGTCCATTCCGTGAAGTCGGCATTTGGGATAACCTCGGCCGAATAGTGATAGTAGATGGAGTATGTATTCTTGTAAGTAGTTGTCGCTCCGTTCCATGTTACATTAGCACTCACTTCTGCAGACCAATGCCATGTGTCATTTGCCAACACATTTACGGACACATTATCATCCTTAGTGTATGTTACATACGGAGTATGCCCGTCACCGGTATAATTGACCACATAACTAAATTGATTCTTATCGAACGCAAGCGTTTGCCCAAGCACTGACAATCCGGTCAACACGGCGGGGTTCTGCGTGTCGAGAGCGGGAGTAAGGGTATAGACCTTGTCCGACTCACCGGCACGATTGGAGCGCACCGTGATCACCGTGGGGCGATACAAGCTGCCCGGCTGCACAAAGACGGTCTGCTCATCGAACGACTTGGTATAATCGAAGTTGAGCGTTGTGGTGCCATAAGGGAGCGCTACGGTAAGGCTATCCTTGGCCACATCAAGGGCTTCGCCCGTCTCACGGACCGTCAAAGAGGCAAGCCGATTCGACTTATCGGACTCGGTCGGCTCGAACAGCACGGTGTAGGTGCGTTGGTCGCCGTTCTCTGCGGTGACGATAAGCTCGTTCTTCTGCCCAAGCGGGCGGGAGATAAAGGTGATGTTCTGCTCTTCCTCCTTCTTGGTATAGAGTAGGTTCGGGAGTGCTTCGGGATGATAGGGAATTTTAACAATATAATCGGTCGTTTCCGGACTATACGAAAACTCGTACTGACTGTCGCTCAGATACAAATCCTCAAGCGTGACGGTACTCGATTTGCGCACCGGAAAGGCAATGGTATAGTCGTTGGTCGACTGCCCGTCTTCTGCCACGACATGAATCTTCGTGGTGCCATTGACCGCACTGAAATAGGTGGTGATGGTCTGATTCGGCCGCTCGCCCACCGCAAAGACGCACGGTACGATGCGGGTACGCCATGCAAGGGTATCGACATAGTCGAACTGCTCCGCATCGAAGCCCTCCAACGACACACCGTCGATCAAGATATCCGACAGGTAGGCGTTGCTCGAGGGGACACGGTGGTAGCGAATGGTATAGGTCTTGGTGGCACCGCTCTCGGCCACAACCAAGACTTGCTGCTCATCCGCATTCGGCTCGGTGACGATGATATTCTGACCGGCACGAGGCTCATAGACCAACATAGGCAGCTCGGCGCCATTATCGATGGTCAGCGTATAGTCGGTGACCTCCGGATCGTAATCGATAGACAAGCCGGATCGGCCGCGCGACGGGGCCCGCATCACGCCCTCGCCCGCTGCCATACGCTCTACGACCTGCAGGCCCGCAAGCGTGGCATCGACATTCGGTGCCACCTCGAAACGAACGGTATAGGTAGCCTGCGCACCCGACTCGGCTACGACGGTAATGGCACTTTGGTTACGGTCGGTCTGGCCGAAGAAGACAGTCTGACTTGCTGCACCCTTGCGGTAGGTAAGGGCCGGCAGCGCACTGCCTGCGGGGAGCGAGACGGTATAGTCGGTGGTAGCGGGAGCGAAGTCCGCCATCTCGACGCCGTCCAAAAGGATGGCCGAAAGGGCGCAATCGCTCGACGGTTGCTGCACGAAATGGAGCGTATAAGAGGTGGTCTCCTCGTTCTTCTCGACATAGAGCATGACATCCTGCCCGTTGCGCAGGACCTGTACGGTCTGACCCTCGTCCGCCGTATAGGTAACCTCGGGCAGCGTACCCGTATAGGTCAGCGTATATTCGGGAGTGGTTCGGGAAAAGTCCGCCAAAGCGACGCCGTCGACCGCAATACCGAGCAGCTGTACCTGCGCGGAAGTTTGCGCCACGAAAGTGAGCGTATAGGTGTTGGCCGCACCCGTCTCGGGCGTGACACGAATGGATGCCGTACCCGCCTTATACGGAGCGGTGATCGTCACCTGCTGGCCGTCCTCCTTATCGACCGTGATGGCGGGGCATGTGGAGCCCGTCAGCGGCACGGTATAGGTAAGCGTCTGTTTCTCAAAGCCCTCCAACGCCACGCCGTTGAGATAAATCATATCGAGGAAGGCGTTCTCGGATTTCTGGATAATGAAGACAATGGTGTAAGTCTTCTTGGCACCGCTCTCCGCCGTGACCGTGATACGCTGCACATTGTTCTCGCACATGCTGAGCACCTTCTGCACGGCCTCAGCCTTGTCGTAGGTGACGGCAGGAATGGTGCTGACGCCGACGGGGAGCGTATAGGTGTAGTCCGCCTTGTCGGCCGAGAAGCCCTCTAAGGCCTCGCCGCCGACATAAATCATCGAGAGATCGGTATTGGCCGAGGTCTCGACCGAGAAATGCAAGATATAAGTCTGGCCGGCACCGCTCTGGGGGCGAACCGTGATCTTGTAGTCGTCCTCTACCCCACTCCCGGCACGAGCCGTAATGGTCTGATAGGCATCGTTCGGCGTGTAGGTAACCACCGGCTGGCGCGTCGTGCCCTTGGGCAGCTGAATGGTATATTCGAGCTGCGACGGCTGATAGCCCGTCAGCGCCTCGCCATCGAGATAGATCATCTTGAGCGTGGCATTGGTGGCCTGCTCGACGGAGAAATTGATGGTATAAACCGAGGTGTTGCCGTTGCCCGCCATGACGGTGATACGCGTCTGGCCATCGACCCCGCCGGTCAGTACGGTGACGGTCTCAAACTCGTCGCCTTTGACGGGCTCGATAGCAGGCAGCTCGGTCGTGCCGATAGGTAAAACATAGGTATATTCCGTCTTGTCGGCCGAAAAATCGGACAGCTCAACGCCGCCGATACGGATACCCGACAAAGTGCAAATTTCGGATTTCGGAGTGGAGCAAACAATCTTATAGACCGTATAATCGCCGCTGGCTGCCGTGACCGTGACACGCGTGGTGCCATCGATACCGCCATCGGTGATCTCGACCGTCTGCTCGTCTTCGCCCTTGGTATAGGTAATGGCGGGGACAGCGGTCGTGCCCATGGGGAGATTGATATAGTAGGTGTAGGTCATCGGGTCGAAGTCCTGCAAATAGCCGCCTTCGACCTGTAAATCAGCAAGATAGGAATAGGATGATTTCTCTAACTTAAAATTCAGCTTATACGTCTTGGGAACTTGGTTGCCCGGCGTGGTGACCGAAACCAAATAGCTGCCGCCATCGATCTGCGACGGCGCGGTGTAGGTGATGGTCTGTGCGCCGTCGGGATAGGCCGAGACGGCCTGAACGGTCGGCATCGTGGTCGTGCTCGTGGGCAGCGACACCCGATAGATGGTCTGCGTCGGGGTGTAGCCCGTGATGCCCTTGCCATTGACCAAGATATTTTGCAGCGTGTTGTCCGCCAACAGCGCCACGCTGAAATTGAGCGTATAGGTGGAGGTGGTGGTCTTGTCGGCCGCCGTCACCTTGATAGTGGCCTTGCCCGTGGTGGAGGTAGGCTGCGTGATCTGAATGGTCTGCTCGTCCTCCTGCCCCTCGACCGAAACGACCGGCGTGGCGGTGGTGCCGTACGGAAGCGCCACATTATAAGTATAAGTGGCCGGGCTGAAGTTGCTCAGCGCCTCGCCATTGATGCGGATGCTCGCCAACTTGGTATTCTTGCTCGGCTCACGCACGAACTTAATCTTATACGTCTTCTGCGTCTTGCCGTCCTCGGATTTGACCGTGATGACGGTCGGCGTGCCATCGATGACGCCATCGGTAATGGTGATCTCGCTGCCCGACAGGACACGACCCGCAAAAGTGGCCGTCGTACCGCGCGCATTGGTCAGCTCGCCCGCACCACGGCGTGCCTCGATCTTGGGAAGCGCGGTGGCGTTGCGGCCGAGCGAATAGGTCTGCTCGTCGCTGCTATTGGGGTCGAAGCCCTTCCACTCCTTGTCGTCGATATAAATCTTCTGGATATTGGCCGAATAGATCAGCTCGACATCATCGACATAGAGCGAGTTGCCCGCATAGAGGCCGCTATTGGCACGGAAATTCGGGTAGTTGCTCGCCGAGAAAATGATGTTCATCATGGTCGGCACCTCGTTGTTGAAATAGTAAATCGGGACACGGATATTGACCCAATCGTTGTACTCCTTCTTCTCGCGCCACATACCCTCGGCAATCTGCGTCACCTTCTGGTCGGTACCGCACTCGTTGCCGTCCAACGCCTGACGGATATCGCTCTCCTCGTTGGTGCGGCTCGTATTGGTACAGCTACCGTTCTTGCCCTTGTACTTGCTACCATTGGCCGTGCCCGACCACGCATAATAGAGAAGGTAGAAATCCTCTTTGGCGACATTGCTGCCCGTACGGCGAATCCACACGGACATGGTATCGGGGCGATACGTCCAACTGACACCTCCCTCGGTGCCGGCACTCGCCTCGCTGACAGAGGTAAGGCTCTTGACATAGACCCACGGCTGGCCGAGCGAGAAATAGCCCGGCGACGTCTCCGTGATACCTGCCGCACCGACGCTCTGGTCTTGCACCATCATCGAGGCGTTGCCCGTATGGCCCGCCTCCTTGTGCGCAAAATTGAACTTGAAACCGAACTGCGTCACGTTGCTGGCGTTCCAGCTTGCGGGCTGTGCGTTGCCATCGAACGTGGCGCCGCTCCAGTCCTCAAAACCCGCATTCGGCAACTGCTGTGCTTGCAGCGGCATAGCCCACAACGCGCATCCCACTGCGAGCCGAAAGGCCTTTGCCACCCAATTTTGATGTTTTGTATTCATTTGAATGTGTAAAAATGTACTCATATTAAGATAATAAGTAAGTTTATCGTTGTTTTCGGAGCAAAAAAGAGCTATTTATTAACGGGTGCAAAAGTACAGCGTTTTTGCAACACGCACAAGTCCCCATATTAGGAAAAAAGATACGATTTTTAAGCAGGCAAGAACGAACGGCCCTATTTTGCGGCACAATATAGCACGATTTTTACGATTTAGGCGCATTTTCTTACGAATCGGACTGTATCGAGGGTGGAAACTCGGCGGCCCGACCGTGGCTACCGAAACCCAATCGAGGGTGGATGGCGCAAGCCCCCGCTCCTGCCCGACGGCACAAAAAAAGAGCGACTGCAGCACGAAGCCACAGTCGCTCAAAAAACGTATCTCGAAAGGATTACTTAATCAACAGACGAGCTTGATATACCTTGCCGTCCGCTATCAGCCGCACCGTGTAGATGCCTGCGATAGGCAGACCGGGCAACTCGACAGACGGAGTGGTCGTCTCGTAAACCACCTGACCCGTGGAGCTGACAACCGACAGCGCATAATCCGAAGCGTGGCGCAAATCGGTGACAATCCGAATAGGCTCACCGATACGAGCCGGATTCGGCGTCAGCTGCAACGAATGAACAGAGGTGTTGGAGATACCCGTGCCCGAGGTGACATGCATATTGAGCGTTACCTGACCACACGAAGACTGGATGTCGTGGGTGTAGTCGCCCTCCTTGGTATTCACACCGAGGAAGATCTCGCCCTCGAAGATATACGGGAGGTCAGCCAACTGAACGGTATCGTAGATAGCCTTCTTGTCGGCGTCAGCCACCAGCAGATAGAGCGTGATGGTAGAATCGCAACCAAAGGCCGTCGAAACCGTCTGCTTGTAGACACCCGCCTTGGTAAGGCCTGCAAAGACCTCATCCGAGTAGCTGTCGCCCGAGCAGATAGACGTACGCCATTCCTTCTCGGAACTGCCCTCCGAAGAGATGCGCAAGAAGGTACGAACGATACTGTCGCAACCCAGAGAAGACTCTAACGTATCGGTAAAGATCTTATCCGAATAGTAGGTCGTCCCCTTGTAGTCGTAGCTCTGGCAAGCCAGCACCGTGGTATCGACATACAGCGTCGGGATGACCTCCAGATGGAGCTCTACCAAGCTATCGCAGCCGTTCGCCGAGCTGAATACCATCGGGATGACATCGGTGTACTTAGCCAAATAGTTGTAACCGTTCTCTTCGTAGGTGTAACCCTGACAAATGGTGTCGTACAAAACTGTCATTATAGACGGTTCCACAGAGAGCGTCAACATGTACGCCTTATCGGGATCGTTATCCTTACCGGCAACCCGAGCGGTATAGATGTTCTCACCTACCTTCAGGTCGGCACGAGCAATCGTGAATACATCATCCTCGTAGTCGGTCGAGGTGCAGACAGAAGCTGCATACGCCACCGTCTCTATCTGACGAATCGAGAAGTTATCGATGTGCAGACGAGTGTAGCTGCTAGAAGCCTCTATACCGAGAGCCACTTGAATGGTCTTGCCCACAAAGCGAGAAAGATCAATCTCGTAGGTAGCGCCGTTGCCATTCGGAATAGAAGAGAACAGATAATCCGTATTCGTCGTCTGTCCGAATATGGTGGCATTGCTCTTCGACCACGTTTGGCCGCCATCTTCAGACACAGCCACATAGAAGTACTGACCATCCGTGCTGGAAGGTGCTGCACTCGAAGAGGTAGCGGTAAGAGCTGCATCGAACGTAAGAATCGTCATACGATCTGCACTACCGGTAGACAAGTCGATAACCGGCGAGACAGCCCACGAACCCGAGTAAGCGGAAGATACACATACCGAAAGATGGTTATCATCCGCCAACGCAAGACTACTATACGAGGTGTGATATCCCCAATAATATTCATACAGCGATGTAGATGTATACTCCGTAGCGGTTGCAAACGTTGTCTTTCCGCCAAACAGCTGAGCCGGCGTAATCGACTTGTAGCGTTTCCAATCGGCAGGGAACACCACCGTTGCCATGTCATCGAAGGTCTCCGTATAAGGAATTCCCAACGCAGTCTTCACTACGAGCGGACCGGCCCATGCAGAGGTATCGCCCACTGCGCAGATCGAACGGACATAGACATCGTAGTACGTGTCCTTCTTGAGACCCGTGATAGTGAATGCCGTGGAGTCGATCGAGTGGAATACCGTTTCATCGTCCATCGTAAATCCGTTCTCACCATAGACATACTGCCATTGGGTAGCCGAAGCGGTTTCGGTGAACGAAACGGTAGCTGTCGTAGCCGTAGCAGTTATCTGTTTGAGATCGGAAGTACCAAAGCAAACCGACTTGGATGTACAGAGGTTGAAGTTGTCGATGTGCAAACTATTGTCGTTAGCCGTAGCCTCCACACCCAAAGCAATCTGAATGGTCTTACCGCTATATTTCGTGAAGTCGAAATGATAGGTCGAACCATTGCCGGTCGGGATAGCATCCAAACGATAATTAGCCTTGTCGGCAGCCGCATTGCTCCATAGGATGGCGTTCGAACGGCTCCATGTAGCACCACCGTCTTCGGACACAGCCACATAGAACTTCTGATTATCCGAGCTGGTCGGATTCTCATCGCCATTCCACTTGGTAAGAGCTGCATCGAAGGAGAACAGTACATACTCGCCCGCTTCGACACCCGTAACTTCGATGAGCGGCGAAACAGCCCACGAGCCCGATCTGGTAGTATACATTTCTACACGGAGGTGGTTCTCATCGGTCAACGCATACTTATTATAAGAGGAGTTGTACCCCCATGTAGTCTCATACTTCGTCGTTGAGGTATACTCCGTAGCCGTTGCAAACGATTTCTTTCCGGCAAACAAACTATCCGCAGGAATCGAAGTGTAGCATTCCCATTCGGCAGGGAATAGAACCGTTGCCATGTCATCGAAGGTCTCCGAATACGGGAGCGCATAGTTGGTTCGGAACGTGAAAGGACCTACCCATGCCGTGGTATCACCCACGCCGCAAACCATACGGAGATAGACATCGTACTTCGTACTTGCCGTCAAGCCCGTCAGCTCGAATTCCTTTCCGGTCGTCGGATAAGCCGTCGTCTTAGCAGAAAGAACGAAGCCTTCGTTGCCATACGCATATTGCCAACCGGAATCGTTATTGTCGTCCACGATGGTCAACTTCAACGATGTAGTGGTAGCCTCCTTCTTGAGTACATTGGTCGGAGCGAAACAGATTCCGTCCGCTTCATACAGATAGAAGTTGTCGATGTGCAAGCGGTTGTCGTTAGCCGTTGCCTCCACACCCAAAGCAATCTGAATGTTCTTGCCAATATACTTCGAGAAATCGAATACAAACTGTTTGCCCAAACCGGTCGTGATGGAACTCAATGCATAAGTAGCCGAATCGGCAGCTGCATTGCTCCATACGATGGCATTCGAGCGATTCCACGTTGCACCGGCGTCTTCGGACACAGCCACATAGAATTTCTGGTTATCCGAGCTGGTCGGAGCAGCAGAAGAATTCCAATAGGTGAGAGCCGCATCGAACTTCAGCACAAGCGTCTTGGCAGCGTCCGCCTTCGACAAGTCGATGACAGGCGTAACAGCCCATGTGCCCGAATAGGATCTATATACCTCCACGCCAAGATGGTTCTCATCGTTCAGCGCATTAGCACTTTGGCTATTATAGCCCCAATAGTTGGTCGTAGATGATGTAGTATATTCCGTAGCTGTTGCAAACGACTTCGTGCCTGCAAACAGGTCATCCGCTGCAATCGAGTTGTATCGTTTCCAGTCGGCAGGGAAATAAACCGTAGACATGTCATCGAACGACTCCAAGAACGGAACCGAATAGCTGGTCGTGAACATAAACGGACCTACCCATGCCGAAGTGTCGGTGCTGCCGCAAATCGAGCGAACATAGACATCATACTTCGTACCCGGCTGCAAGCCCGTCAGCGTAAAGGCCGACGTGGTGATGTCATGCACGAGCGAATCGGCACGATTGAAACCTTTCAGACCCGATACATACTGCCAAGCTTTCGCCAAACGGTTGTCGTTCAAGATCTCCAAACTCAATTCAGAAGTAGTAGAAGAAACCTTCCGCACTTCGTTCACATCAAAGCAGTATTTAGACGCATTGATATGAATGTTATCGAGGTGCATACGAGCCATTGTGGTCGGAGAAGAGCTTGTACCGAAGCAGAATGCAATCTGAACCGTCCGGCCGACATACTTCGTCAAGTTGACGGCATAGTTCTCACCCGTACCGTTCGGTATCGACGAGAGCGTGTAGTCCGCATCGCTGAGCATATTGCTCCAGATGGTAGCATCCTCCGCTTTCCACGTATGGCCACCGTCACCGGATACAACCACATAGAAATAGTACGTCAGAGTGCTACTGCTAACCGAAGCCGCAGTATAAGCAGCGGTCAAAGCCGCATCGAACGTCAAAGCCACATTCAGCGAATCGGCTGCATTCAACTCAATCTTCGGCGAAACAAACCAATAGTTCGTACTCGAATAACTCGGCAAAGCATTGATGTGCAAATCATCGTTGAATGCATTTGCATTGTACGTAGCGGTATAGTCCCATACAGAAGATGAAGAAGTCAACTCCGAAGCACGATCAAACGGATCGGTATAAGCAAACAACGTAGTAGGCGTCAGGCTGCTATAGCGAGTCCATCCGTCGGGATAATCCACATCCACATTGTCGAAGTCTTCAACAAACGGGATCGCGTAGTCGGTTTTAGCCGTTGCAGTGTACCACTCCGATGTGTCGCCCACACCGCAAATCGCGCGAACATACACATTGTATTCCGTGCCCGGTTGCAGCCCTGTAACGGTAAAGGTCGTGGTATCCGTATAGAAACGAGGCGTTGCATCTTGCAGCACGGCATCGCTCTGTGTGTATGCATATTGCCACTTCTTGTCCAGAGCCGACGGCGTAATCTGCATCGTGGCGGTCGTAGAGGTAACACTGTTGTTAACCACTTCCTTCACACCGAAGCATGCATTATCCACTTGCTCCAGACGGACATTGTCGATATGCAGACGGTTGTCGTAGCTCGAAGCAGAAACACCGAACGCAATCTGAATCATCTTGCCCGCATACTGCGAGAAAATAAACTTGTAGTTCGTGCCGTCGCCGTTCGGGATGGAGGACAAGGTGTAATCGGCAGAGTCTGCCGCAGCATCGCTCCACAGGATCAAGTTCTTTTTCGACCAAGTCTTTCCGGCATCTTCCGATACAAGCAAGTAGAACTTTTGTGTGTTCGTAGACGACGGCGAGCTTGTACTGCTCCATAACGTCAACGCAGCATCGAACGAGAACTTCAGGAACTTATTCGGATCCGCTTGGGTGAGATCGATCACAGGTGTTACAGCCCACGAGCCCTTAGCGCTCCAAACCTCCACACTGAGATGAGAGTCATCCGCCAAAGCATTTCCGCTATAATCTTCGTGATAGCCCCACGTATTGGTCGCTAGTTCTTCAGCCGAAGCCTCGCTAGCCGATGCAAAATTAGCTCCTGCGAACAAACTATCCGGAATTACCGAATTATAGCGTTTCCACGTTGCGGGGAAATAGGTAGTCGATATGTTGTTGAATTCTTCTACGAACGGCAACATAGCTGCGGTCGAAAGTGTGGTGCTCTTCCATTCCGAAGTGTCACCCACACAGCAAATCGCACGCACATACACATCGTAAGCCGTACCGGCTGCAAGACCGCTAATCGTGAACTGAGTCTTGTTCACATCATAACGAGCTACCTTGTCGGTCAGCACAGAATCTTTCAGCACATAAGCATACTGCCATACCGAATCGGCCGCAGAAGGAGTGATCGCAATGGTAGCGGTCGTAGCGGTAACATCCTTTACCGACACATTCTTGATACCGAAGCAAACATTATCCACCTCTTCCAGACGGACATTGTCGATGTGCAGACGGTTATCGTTGCTCGACGCAGTCACGCCAAAGGCAATTTGAATATTCTTGCCCGCATATTGCGTGAAATCGAGCTTGAAGTTTTTGCCGTCTCCGTTCGGGATGGATGACAAAGCGAAATCAGCCGAGTCTGCCGCAGCATCGCTCCACAGGATCAAGTTCTTTTTCGACCAAGTCTTTCCGGCATCTTCCGATACGATCAAGTAGAACTGTTGTTCGCTCGTACTTGTCGTAGCAGTTGCACTATTCCAGAATGTCATTGCCGCATCGAACGAGAACTTCAGATACTTGTTCGCATCCGTCTGTGTAAGATCGATCACAGGCGTTACAGCCCACGAGCCGACATTGTTATAGACTTCCACGCTGAGATGGTATGCATCCGCCAACGCATTTTTACTATAGCTACTATGGTAGCCCCATGTAGTCGTTGCCGAGTAAGAACCCGTTGCTTCCGTAGCAAACTCGAACGATTCCGTTCCGTCCATCAGGTTTTCGGGAGAAATCGAGTTGTATCGTTTCCAGTCTGCAGGGAAATAGTCCTTCGTAATCGTGTTGAATTCCTCAACGAACGGCACCGCATACTTTGTAGTGAAAATACAAGCATCCGTCCAATCACTATACTCTTTCGGTCCACAAATCATACGCACACGAGCATAGTACATCGTACCCGGATTGAGTGTATTTGGCACAAATATCGTATCGGTCAGCAGGCTATCCATAACTACTTCCTCGAACTTCTTGTCCGTAGCCAGTTGCAGCTCAAAATTGGTCGAGACGCTTTGCCACGATAGCTTAGCGGCTGTGGCCTGAACATTGGTTACTTTCAAATCATTCGGCTTGATGCAGGTCGGGTTAACCTCCTTGAGCAAGATATTGGTCAAGTGCAGGTAGGAATAGCCGTACGTAGCCGGAGCATACGCATAGAATGCCAAACGAATGGTTTTTCCGTTGTACGCCGAGAAGTCAAACGAATAGTGTGTCGAAGTGGTCGGAATCGAATCGAATCGACGAGCGTACGTTGTGTCCGTACCCCAAACCAACGAATCGATTTTGTTCCACGTCGTTCCGTTATCTTCCGACACCAGAACGGCGAACTTACGTTCCTTTACATACGTAGCCGAAGGAGCTGCGGAGCTCGAAGAGGCCGTCAGGGCCATATCGAAGCTCAACCAAACCTGATTGGTGGCAGTAGCGGTTTGCACTTCCACTTGAGGCGTTACGAGCAACGAGTTACGAATATTCGACGAGCTGTAGCCCAAGTTCCAGATTACTTTCGGTGAATTGATACCATACGTATTGCTGCTCGTGTATTGCCAGCAGCCATACGTAGCCGCAACTGCAGTCGCACCCGCAAGCACATCACCATCCAGCGTACTCCAATCGGACTGAATACCTTCCGTGAAGTCTTCTTCCAGCGGCAAAACACGCAAAGTGGAGAAATTGCTTTGGGCAGCTATGGTGGTGTCCTTTCCACAGACGGAAACCACTTTCAGTGTGTAGTTTTTGTTTGCCGTCAGTCCGGTCAGTGCGCAAACGGTATCCGTAGTGGCAAAGCTTATAGTGTCTTTTTCGCCGAGGAGCGTTACATAGAAGTTGCTTGCCTCCGAGGTCCAGTGTGCGCGAGCCGTAGTGGAGTGAATGCTATCAATGGTCACATTCTCCACCCTGTCGCAATCAATCCATTTCGACAAATTCACATCATCAACATAGATATAGTTGCTCTTGGTGCTACGCTGTAGGAATACAATGTATCGCCCCTTGGCACCCTTAAGCGGAATCACTTGCGGACGCCAGAACTCGGTGGGATCCGAGGTAACTTTCGTGCCCGTTGCAACCGGATCCAGTTCAACTTCCTTGATAAGATGGAAGGTAGCCGTGTCGCCGAGGTTGTCCATTGTACCAATCTCAATCGAGTGAGAGTAGCTGCTTGAAGCACTCGAAAGTGTACCTCTTGCCGAAGCAATGCCATCGCTACTATACTCATAGCCGGCACGTGCCATAAAGCTCAGCTGCAGCGTATCAAGGTTTGCATCCACTTCCGGCAATGCCGCTATCATATAATACGAACCGGACGACTTATAGAAGCTCATTGCCGTAGTGCCGCTATAGGCATAACCGTAGCGTTCCCCATTATCAGTCAAGTTAGGCACATAAGAGTTACTGGTATAGCGTACTTTCCAGCAATTCTCCATATTGTACGTAGACGTACCCGCTACTATCTTATATCGATTATTTTTATCATCGAAATTGTAGATTAGCGGTGCCGACTCAAGACAATTGGTCGTGAACTTTACCGGACCGGTCCAAGCCGAAGTGTCGCCGTTTGCACAGAGCGAACGAGCATACGCCACGTAGGTGGTAGTCGGTTGCAGTCCATCGAGGATGACAATCGACGAGGTTGTATGCTGTGCTATGGCCGTAGCCCAATTCACGCTATCTGCGCCAAACACATACTCTATCGTATCCGATGCATTGGCGCTCTTTATCTTCAGTGCAGCCGATTTAGTTGTAATCGAATCGCTCAGTACAGAAAGATTCGCTATACCATCGCAAGTGGGCTGATAGTAATCTACCTTGACGCTATCCAAATAGAAATAGGTATCGGGAGCGAGCATCGTCGATTCCGTATAGAATCCGAGATAGACAGCCTTCCCCTTGTAGGCCGACAGATCCACGCGGCAGCGCTTACCGGTAAGTGAGAAAGTATTGTAGTCGTAGTCGCCGCTTCCGTCGGATGCCCAAACGGTGCTTGCCGAGCGAGCCCATTTTTTGCCGTCTTCCGACACGATGACAGAGAATTTGTCATCCTCCGAATCGGCCACTGTCTTCGCAGTTGAAGAAGCATAAGAAGAAGAGGTCGGTGAGTAATAGTCGGACTTTGCCACTACAAAGCTTACGCCCAGCGGACTATCCGACTCGGTTGCAGCGGGCAGCACGATTTGCGGCGATACCAATAGTGCATCGTAGGTACCGGTGGAACCGTATATCTCTACACCGGCAATATAGTCTTTCAGCCCTTTCACTCCCGAACGTACTTTAACCATATACCACCCATTGGTATTATCCGATGTAGATTCGTTGGTTATGTCCAGCGTATCTTGACCGGTTGGGAATACCACGCCTCTGTAGCCGTTCCAAGTTCCGTCGGTCAGCGATTTCGCACTAAACGGCTCCAAGAAGGGCACACCGTATGCGGTCCTGAAGGCAGTATTGCCCGACCAGCGCGAGCTGTCGTTCACGCCGCATATTGCTTTGATGTATGCGTAGTAGTTTGTGCTTGCCGTAAGGCCGCTCACCGTCACGCTCTTTCCCGTTACCACTTGGTCGAATACAAATGCGCTTACGGTATCCGGATTGCAAAGTTTGTCGCTTACCACCACACGGAAGCTATTCGCCTCGCTGCTCCATTTCAGGGTAGCGGCGTCTACCTTCATATCCGTAGCGGTCAGGTCAAGCACTTGGTGGCAACCTGCAACCGCCTCCAAACGCACATTATCAATAATGGCGATGTCGTTGTATGCCTCCGGTGCCGACACTTGGAATACGACGTAGGTACCGAAGTCGCCCAGATAGTCGCCTTGATAGTTGTCGAATCCGATAGCGTAGCTTTTCAACGCCGTCGAGTCTGCCGCATACTGCAGCGTCAGCGTATCCGTTATCTTGAGGGTCGAAAGGTCACTCGGGTCGGTTATCACACCTACATACAGCGTCTTCACATTGGTCGTATCCGAAGCCTGTGTGGTAGTAGCCGCATCAAACACCACTTGGTATTTGGCAATGCTATCGATATCCAACGGTGGCAGGATAGCGTAGTAGTTGTTGCCGTAATACGAAGAGGTCGTTTTCTTCGGCTTCTCAATGTAAAGCACATTACCGAATTTCGACACGTTCTTACGAACCGGGCCGACTATATTAGTATTTCCGACACCTGTCGTATCGCCTACGCCTACCGTCCAGCAAGCCAACGCATTCGGGTCGCTAAAGTCCATCGTACCGAGGTCATCCACGGTGCTCTTGCCGCAGTCGGTGCGGAACGAGCTCGTCAGCGTGTCGCCGGCCGCATTACAGCTTTGGTAAGCATACACCGTGTAGGCGGTATTTGCGCTCAATCCTGTCAGCTGATAGGGCGAGGTCGTTACATCGCCCGAGAAGAACGCAGACTTCTCGCCATCGGCATATACATCGAGGTGTGCCGATTGCGCACCACCGACTGACCATACAACCGATGCCGTTGTCTCGCCCGTTGCCATTGTTGACAGAGTCTTGATGCCGGCGCAGTTCGGGTCGTAAACAGCCAACTTCACGTTGTCTATCAGTATAAAGTTGTCCGCATTCGACACTGTCGACTCCCCATAGAAACCGATACGAATCGTCTGCCCGATATATTTCGACATATCGATCGACATATTCTGCATTGTTTCCGGCAGGTCATTATAGACATAATCAGCCGTACCATCGCTGAGGTTGTTCCAAACCTTCGAATTGCTGCGAGTCCAAGTCTGACCGCCATCGGTGCTGACAGCCACCACAAATTGATCATCCGTGCCGGAATTTCGTTTCGATGCATAGGAACTGCTATAAGGCACCAACGCAGCATCAAAAGTCAATCGAACAGCACCATCTGCATCTGCATTGATATAAACATCCGGCGTGATAAGCCAATAATAGCGTGAGGTACCATACACTTCCACGTAAGCAGTAATACCGTCTGTGGTCGCTCCGCCTTTATTTGCTGCGAACGACCACCCGCCGCTATAAGTAGTCAGTGTCGTACCATTCCAAATTTGTTCAATCTGCTTGCTCGCCCTTGTCCATCCGGTAGGAACAGACGTCGAAGTGAATTTCTCCACAAAGGGAATACCGATTTTCGTAGCGAACGAATACTTCTGATCCGCATCTTCCAATTCCAACGTATCCGTACCGCAAATAGTACGCACCGTATAGTAATAAGTCGTGTTGCCGGTCAGCCCTGTCAGCGTTACAGTGCTGTTTACCACAGCCGTATCCTTCAGCAGCGTTGTATAGCTGCTATTGCTGTAGAGGCTCACAAGCCATTTGCTCATGCCTTTGGCGTCCCATGTCAGAGTAGCCTCTTCCACAGCCGCCGTAGCCTGTACATTGGTAGCTTGTTTGCAGGTCGGAATCGTTTTCAGTACAATATTGTCCAACGCATTGTAGCTGCCGTACGATGAAGCCGAAGCGGGCGTCAGCGCGCGAATCGCCACATAGTGTCCGGTGCCTGTGTAGCTCGACAGCTCCTGCTCGCACTTCACGTACGTGTCGGTGCCGCCCTCGAATTGTCCGAGTTCCACAAAGGTCGTCAGGTCGTACGGGTCGGTCATCACACCGACTGCCACACGGCTCTGCCCTGCGTAACTCGAAGACGTATATCCCACTGCCAAGCGGAACGATACCATCAGCGAAGTAACATCCTCTACGTACGGGAATGCAAAATAGTTATCCACACCGTTCAGATTCAGGTGTCCGCCGTCGTAAATTGGTGTACTGGTCGAAACTGCTGGATAGAAATAAGCCGAAGCGTTTCCGTCAAATCCGCGCGGAGCAAAATAGACGCTATCCAATGCCTTATAGCCCGATGTCTGACCATGAATTTCATGGTTCAGCAAATCCAACCGCACTTCCTTGTATTTATTCGAATTCATTGTCAGCTCGATAGGCACGACACCAGCCGTCGGAACACGCAGCGTCACGGGGAACGACCAAGCCGAAGCCACACCGTTCTTCACGGCCTGCAGATAGACCAATACGGTCTTTCCGGCCAAGTCGGCACTATTTACGTGATAGGTAGCTCCCGTCAGTCCGATTTGGCTCAGCAGACAATCCGCTGCAGCCAGCTTGCTTGCGTCACGCACATATTGAGTCGACACTTTCACGTTCCAGCTGTCGGCAGTCCATAGCTGAGCCGCAATGTCAAATCCGGTCGGCGTAACATTGTAGACACGCACATCTTCCGGCACGGCCGTTGTGGTTTTCTTCACTTCGAAATTATCCACAAAGAACATATTCGAGCCCTTTGCGTTCGAGGCGAGTGCCACATAGTGTCCCGTTCCCGTGTAGCCCGCCAGCGACACCGTGAAGTGCTTAAACTGATAGGCCGTTTCCACCTTAACGGTTTTTATGGCCGTAAAGGTCGTAAAGTCCGTCGGGTCGGTCATCACGCCCACCGTCAGCTCCGATGTATAATTGGTCACACCGTTATAGACATACTGAGACGCCGTTCCCCAGAACGATACTTCGCATTCCGACAGGTTGCCGTCAAGCCACGGGGTAGCCGCATAAGCATACTTGCCCGAGTCAATCGGAAGAGACTGTTCCTGTGCCTTTTGGATGAAGGCCAAGTACGAAGTGCTGTCCACCGAGTAGCGGGCTTTATAGGTCGAATTGGTTCCGACATACACAAACGGTACGTTTTCCTCCTCAAAATCATTGCCAAAGGTCCAACCGTTTATCGAAGCGTAGTCCGTAGTGGTCCTCGACAGATTGAAATCCTCGCTGTAGGGCAACGATTTCAGCATCGCCGTCTTAAAGCTGCCTTTCACCCAATCGGTGTAGCCTTCCTCATTATCGGCGCAGTTGGTACGCAGATACACATAATACGTGGTCGAGCCCTTCAGTCCCGACACGGCCACCGAAGTCTCAGTCGATGCTTTTTGCAGATAGGCCACCTGATCGGCTGTCACCGTAGCCACAACCGAATCGGCCAATTCCTTATCCGACACCACGAGATCAAACAAGTCGGCGGTGCTTCCGTAACCCGTACCTCCGGCCGTATATTCAATGAAAGCAGTGCTGAATTCCGACTGAATCATCGTGAAAGTCGGCGCCTGACAAGTCGATAGTTGCATAATCGAGATGTCGTCCAGCACCACACCCTTTCCGGCATGGTCCGATGCCTCAAAGGCAATCTGATACGCCGTACCGCGCATGAATTGGGGCAGCTCCAAGTCTGCCGTCTGCCATCGAATGGCTTTCGTGTCAAAAGTTTTCAGCAACGTCCACGATTCGGTTGCTTTTGCACGATAGTACACGCGCAACGTATCAAAATACGAATACGTTGCAGCCTGTGCATACGCAAAGTGGAGGACTGGATTTTGGAATGCCGTCAGGTCCACCGCCGGACTCACCAGTCGGGTCACCGAGTGCTCCGTCGAACCTTGCGCACGACGAATGGCAACACGATATTTGCCCGACTTGGCGCCCGTCGGGTACGATAGGGTTACCCCTTCGCCACCTTCCACTTGCCAAGTACCTGTGCCCTCTATGCTTGTCTGTGTCCAGTCGGCCGGAATGGTACCGTCCTCAAATCCAACCGGACCGAGGGCGTACGGAACGCCGGCCTTAGCGGTCAACAAGCAGAGCACACTGAGAAAAAGTAGTAGTTTTCTTCTCATTGGGTTTGTTGTTTTAGTAGGGTTAATAATCATTCTCCTATTTTATTGGTTTTGAGCAATATAGAATAGGAAAACTTGGTTAATTTATTTTCTGTTTGTACCTTGTTGTTTCTTCTTTTGTGCCTTCCTCGCCATCAAGTCATCTCCTCAGTACCTTTCTCGCCATCATATCTCGAGGCAGCGGCAGGGGATCGGCCGTTTCGGGAAAATAAATCGGCACGTCCAGCGGATGCCCACCGACCAGTATTCCGATGCTTTCCGAATCGATTGCGAGGCAGTCACCGCATTCATAAGCAAGTTCTCCTGCAGATTGGCTTTCGATTGGGTGGCGGGGTTGATATCCACCGCCGTGTAGTCTATTTGGCTCAAGTTGCGGCTTCCTTTGAATGGGAAGTTATAGGCGGCATACACACCCACGCGCATCACCACTTTGTCGCTCAGCGTAAAACGGCTGCCCAGCTCGAGCGTCGGGGCGATATACCATTGCGCATCGTCGTATCGGCTTTTGCTCGTGTATCGGTCGGGCGCATAGTATCCGTAGGTCGGTGCATTCTGTATGGTGTGGATAAACCGATGATACGTTCCGTCGGTCTCCAGCGTCGTTTCCGTTTTGTGATACATCTCCACGGGGATGGTCGCCTTCACGCCCGCCAGCAAGTAGAAGTACGGCCCGACATAGGCGCCCACATATACGGGAACCGACACCAGCATGCGCTGCTGTGCGTCTTGATAGTTAGTGTAGCGGTAGGCGTAGGTTATCTCGTCACCCTCACGGTCCACACGCTCAAACAGGTTCACCAGCGAGTCTGCCCCTTGCCGCGTGTAGTCGTAGTCCAGTCCGGCGCCTATTCCGAAAATAAACCAATCTTTGCGCAGTTCGTATGCCAGCTGAAAACCGGCCTCAGCGCCCATTTTGTCTTTCATCGGCCAGCCCGTTTCCCAGTAGCTGTGCGTCATCGCCATGCCACCGCCCAACGAGATGTTGAGTCCGTGCTCCGCCCCCGCATGCGTGTGTAGTCCGTACTGTGCGTAGCCGGAGGTCGCCCCGCCGAGCAGTGCCCAGCAGACGAGCCCCATCCGCACACCTTTGTTCTGTATCAATCTTTTCACCATAATGTACCTAATACCTTTTTACTTTTCCGTCCCATTTTTTCCATTCCCAAAAAAACGATCGCAGCCCCACGGCTGCACCAAGATTATTTTACAACGATCTTGGTTCGGTATGCATCCGTCTGCACAAAATAGACGCCTGCTTGTGCGGGTGCGGCCATCGTCGCTTCCCCGGCTCCGTCGGTGGTCAGTCGGCTCACCACGTTGCCCATCATATCCACAACACGAATCGTTTTTGCGTTGCGGATGTAGATCGTCTGTCCGCCATTGAGCAGCGTCGGCCGCACCATACCGTTTTCCGATGCGTTATCGATAGCGGTCTTTCCGCCCGTGTAGGTGATTGGGCAAGTCGGCATCTCCACGCCGTCGGGGCGCACCAGCACGCAGTAGTATTCGTCGCCTATGTGGCTGTCATCCACCACGATGTACGAGGTCTTGGCGTCGGCCACGGGCTCTCCGTTGCGGTACCATTGATAGCTTGTCCACGTGTAGCCGCCGTTGTACTCTTCGTTCAGCAGCGCTATCAGGTCGTTTTTCTGTTCTATGATGAGCGATGCATAATGCACTTGCAGCACTAATGTCACAGGGTCCGCGGGGCACTCCTCGGCACCGAAATCGATCACTATCGGATAGTTGTCGGCCCGCAGCACGCTGTCTATCGGGATGACCACCTCATCGCCCACGGCAAATGTGTATTCTTCCTCCATGCCTTGTGCCACGGCGTCTTCGGGGAACTGCACCGACACGCCCGACAGTTTTCCGGCCACTCGCTCGTAAGGAATACTAAGCGTCTTTGCGTCGGCGCATAGAACAATCGTGTCGGGCACATTCACTACTAATTTCGGCAGAATCGTCAGGTTCAGTCTCAGCAGGCTGTCGCAGCCGTATATGGTCTTCAGGTGCACATCATATACGCCCGTCTCCGTGTAGCGTTCGCCCTCAAAATCCACATAGCCGCCTTCGCACAGCTCTTCCGTGCGAACGCTCTCTGCCGGTTCATGGAATCGAACGCGTATTATGTTGGTCGCCTCGCAGCCGTACTTATTCGTACTCGGCCACGAGTAAGTCGTGTCGTTATACACCACTTTGCCAGTCGGCAGCTCGTAGCTATCGCCCTCGCAGCGGTGTATCGTCGTGTCCGTGTCGGCGGCTTTGATGTTCGGCAGTCGCAGCGTGTCCAGATACAGCGTATCCGTACAAACCCCGTCGCTCATCGATGCCACCACGAAGGGTGCAAATACCCCGCCCTCTTCGGGATAGAGGTGTGTCAGCTCCGTGCCGTTATTCACTTCCTCCTTCCCGTCGCCGAAATGCCAAATCACCTCTTGCGGCGTGTCATCCGTATATACCGAGTCCATCGTTTCACGATTGATATACACTATCTGCGAGCCGTTCGTAAACTTCACCATGTTTTGGCAATCCGCAGCCGCTGCCGTAGCGGTGGCCACCGCTCTCGGGAAACGCGGGTTCGGGTTACATGTCAGCGTATAGTAGCAGTCGTAATCCTCCGTATTGTGGCATTCCAGCATATAAATCGAGGCATCTGTCTTTTCGATATGCAGGGTATCAAAATCGGTTTTCCCGTTTTGTACAATCGATGTCTGTGTCGCATCGTCTTCCTTATACCACCGATAGGTAAATCCTTTCGGTGCGATGAAACGGTCCGTACTGAAGTCTCCGCAGGCAATACCTTCGATGTCGCCCGAACGACAGCCCAACGTAAAATAGGCGTACGCAAAATGCGTATCGTAGCTGCATCGTGTAGCAGTCAGCCGCACGGTCAGCGTCTGTCCCACGTAGGGGCGCAGTGATACCGTTACCGTGGTCCAGTCGCACCAGAATACCTGTCCGTAGGTTTTATTCTTATCATAATGCCATTTCGAGGTGGAGCCGTCGCCCGTCACAAAAAGGAATTGCGAGCAAGTCGACGATAGCGGTTTCCCCTTTCCGTCTAACACTTCCAATTGCAAGGTCGGCTGATAATCCCCGCCCGTGTAAACGGTGGCGTGTCCGCCCGATTCCAGCACCGCAGCATACTTAAACTCCAACAAGTCGGACATACCCTGCTGCACGGTGTATTTATACTCAATGCGAGCCGATTGTCCGCTACTTGTGTAGGCACCCAATCGCACCGAGGCCACTTCCCCTGTCGGGATCACATGCAGCCCGCCGTCAATATCCGCCGTGTTGGGGTCTATCTCGTTCACATAGTGGATAGTATGCATACTCTCATCCGATGCATAGCCGTAATCCACTTTTTGTCGGGTCCCTTGCGCTTTATTGAGAAAGAAATCCTGAAATTTTCCCGTATAGCAAACTCCCGTAGCCGACTGATCATCCGATATGTCGAAATACTCAATGCATCGTGCGCCCTTCTGATAGACAAACGCCCACATATTGGCCCATTCCGAGTGCCCGCCGTCAGCGCATTTGCTCCGCACATACATATACAGAACACCCTCTCCGCTCGGGGTGGGCACCCAGCTTGTGCCGGTCACCTGCTGTGCAGCATCAAACTTATCCGTGTAGGCGTTGTACAGACACACTTCATAGTCTGCGTTGGCTGTCCCGTTCCATTTCAATATACCGTTCGTATATTTCAGGTTGGTCGGTGCCGCCGCACACAGCGTTTTGCCTTGGTATATCTCGATGTTGTCAATACAAGCCGAAGGCGCTTTGGGCGTACTATTCGAGCTTTCCCACACAAATACCAACCTCCCCGCAGCCGCATTTTGCGGGAGGGTAAAAGTCTTCTTCAGCGATTCCCATACGCTCACATTTCTGAGGCCTTGGGCTATTTGAACACCACCATTGGTGGTCCAATTTGTACTCGGCGCTTGGCTCGTATTGGAGCCTATCCTTACAGTGGTCGGCAACCACCATATATGCAGTTTGGCGTTTTCCGAACCTAATATACGGTAGTCGAGCAGTATCGTATAGTCGCCGCCCGCCATAGTCGGCAGGTCTCGATACGCCAGCGTAAACATCTGACCGGTGGCGGAATAGGTGGCACTTTGTCCGTTCGAAGAGAGAAAGAGTCCGTTCTGGCCGGAGGCACCGAACTGTCCGGCGGCACCAATATACCACTTGTTTTCCAGCTGCGTGGCCAAATTACCCACTAATAGTTGCCATGCTTGTTGCTCCTGTGCGCTTTCAAAATCGCAGCTGAACACCCGTTGTGCCTCAGCGGTTTGGGTCATTGCCACGAGGGCTGCAGATAGCAGCAATGCACGACCCCATTGCCGTGCTATTGCCATTGCTTTTATTCTATTTTTTTGCATTGCTTTTTTTACCATACGTCCTCCTCTGCTTCATCCGCATTCAGTACCGTCACTTGTACGCGGCGGTTGTTTTGGCGTCCTGCCTCGGTGTCGTTCGTGTCTATCGGTTCGCTCTCGCCCTTACCGTCTGTCTCTATGCGGGCGGGGTCGATACCCTTATCCACCATGGCTTTCTTCACACTTGCCGAACGGCCTTCCGATAGTACTTGGTTGTGAGCCACCGAGCCTTGCGAGTCGGTGTGTCCCGTTATCAGCACGCGAATCTTCGGGTTCTCGGTCAAGAAGTTGTAGAGCGTGTTCAGGTCCTCATCCGACATCGGCAGTATCTCCGTCTTGTCCGTTGCGAAATACATATGCTTCAGCAGCAGCACGTGGCGCACACGGTGAATCGGCTTCAGGTAGTAGTGCACCGTGTCGGTCAGCTTCGATACAAATCCCGTTGTGGGGTGATAACCGGCGGCGGACACTTCCACGTCAAAATTATCTCCGTAGTGCAGCGATACCACCGATGGGTTATCCACGGCCGTGGTGGTTTGCTGATTGTGTCCTTCGGCGGTGCGGCTCTTGAAGGCCACCTGTCCCGCTATCTGTATCTCGCTCTCGGCGTCATGCACGTAGCAAACTAATCTCGGTTGCGGTATCAGTCGGAAGCAAACCGTATCCATATCCACGTCGTGTTCTATTCGCAGCGTGTCGCCCGCAAAGTTCGACGGCAGATACCCGACGGCCTGTGCCAGCATCATGTAGTTTGCTCTCGGGTAGCGAGCGGTCGAAGTATTCTTTTTGCCCAGCGAGCGCACTTTCGGCTTCTGTTTGGGCTTGTCCTCGTTCTTGATGGTCACTTGTGCCACCGTCTTGAGCGGGTTGCCGTCCACATCCGTGGCCACAAACACGATGCGCGGATTCGGTTTCTTTATCTTGTTGAGTTGGAATAGCGCCGTAAATTTCACGCCCACCAGCAGCGAGCTGAGTTTCTTGTTCGCAAAGTCCGTTTGGTGCAGCGAGCGGGTCGTCATGTAGCCGGGGTTGGCCACGCCGCCCAGCTCGTTGATGGTCGGCACATCGGCCAGCAGCGTTCCGCTTGTCTTGTTCGACGACGACAGCATCGGCATTCCGTAATCGATAAATGCGCCCACCCGCATGCGCCACGGGTGCGCCGACGCCTCGTTTTGCTTGTTCCATTGGTCGGAGAAAAACTCGTTGAGGTTGATGCCGAATTCCGCCGACAGCGTCACATCCACGCCCCATTTGTTCTTTCCCTTGGCGCCATCTTTGTAGAGCGGGTGCTTGGTCATATCGTCAGCCACCCATTGGTGCGAGCTTTGGTTTATCCAGTCGTCTATGGCGGCCTCTTCCTTCACTTGCGTGTTCAGGCTGCCCCGTTGCTTGTAGTTTCCGAGGAACGAGTAGCCCACCTTGGCGCCGGCCAGAAAGTAGTAGCGTTCAAAGTTTCCACCGAAAAGGATCGGCACCATCACTTGTCCCACGGTCTGTGTCTCGCTCAGGTCGTCAAATCGGTAGGTTTGCGTAATGGACGAGTAGTCGTCACGCACCTTGTCGAATCGATAGTTGATGTTGTTGCGCGAGGAGAACAAGCGCAATTCGGGCCCCACCGAGAAGATGAAGTCATTGTGGTGCAGCTCATAGCCGAATCCGATCAGCCCGCCGCCTCCGCCGATGAATTTTTGGCTGAAATCGCCTACCATTCCCGAACCAACGCCGTACGTACTCCCTTCTGCTCCGAAGTTTGCGCTTTTGTAGTTCCCTACCAGTCCCGAATAGCCGGCGCCGCCCCACATACTGATAAAGTGGAGATCCGGTCCTTGCGTGTACCACGCCTTGTCTTTTTTCTTTTGCGGGCTGCTTACCGTCTTTTTCTTGGGAGCGGGAGCCGCCTCAGCGCTCATCGCCAGACCTAAACCGACCGTAACCAATGCCAAAGTAAGAATATGTATATAGTGTTTCATCAGCCTCTGTTTTTGTTTTGTTTCTTGTCTTCTGCCATTTTGTTTTTCTGTAGCCTCGGCGGCGGTTGCCCGCCGCCGGTGAGCTATCGCTTATTGTACCGTCACACGGAACACCTTGTTGCCGTCGGGTTGTTGCACTTGCAGCATATATACGCCCTTCTCCATCGATCGCAGCGTCAGGCTGTTGTCACCTTCGCTTAAGTTCTCCGAGAGTATGGCGTGCCCTAAGGCGTTATACAGCACTGCCTTGCCTGCCTTCGGTACATATACGTTGGTCTGTCCGCCTTGCGGTACGGCGGTCGGTGCCACCGATGCCGATTTTCCGTTCACCACATCTTCTGCCACGAGCGGACAAATCATCGTCGTCGAGCCGTCCTCGAGCGTTACCTCGCAGCTGTATGCAGCGCCCATCTTCAGTCCTTGGGGAGCGCAGTAGTACGATTGCGTGGCGCCCTCTATCGGCAGGTCGTCTTCATACCACTGATAGGTCACAAATACCAAGCTGTCTTCCCCGAGGTTTTTCATATACTCATTATTATATATAGCGACAATATCATTCCAGCGTTGGAACAGTCGGTTGCGCAAGCAGGGCGAAAGCAGATTCACCGCCACGCTGTCCACGCAGCCCCAGTCGTTGTAGAAGCAGAACAGATAGTCGCCCGGCTCGTCGGTCACGTAGCTGCCTTCGGTGCGTTTCTCGCCGTTGTCTATCGTGTAGTAGGTATATCCCGTGCCGCTTATCTTCACCTCGGCTTCCAGTACATCGGCGGACATTTGGGTAATATCTAATACGGGCACTATCTCGTCAGCGTAGTTCACGTTGGCTATCACCACGCTGTCGCAGCCGTATTGGTTGGCAAATACGTGGCGGAATATGCCCGATTTGTTGCCCGACAGGTAGCAAACGCTGTCGTTCATGCAGTACACATCGCCGAAGCAAACTTTCACGTCGCCCAGCAGCGTCTCGTTCGTTTCATGCACCCGCAAGTTGCACATATAGTGCACATTACATCCGGCCTCGCTCTTTCCGTCGTAAGCATAATCGCCACTGACGGCATATTTGTTACCGCCAAATTCGTAGTACGAGCCGTTGCAGATATCCACCGTATCGCGCATCGTCGTGTCACCGATGGCAGGCACCGTCACCACAAAGATCGTGTCGTCCGTACAGTCCGTCGATTGGTCGGCGAGCCAGGTCGATAGCGTCACGGTGTAGGTACCGCCCGTTGCGGGGAAGTCATGGACAGGGTTCGGCTGTTCCGAATCCGTTCCGTCGCCGAAGTCCCATTTCAGTCCGGTCAGGTTTGTGTTATAGTTGTTCTGCACGTCGCCGTGGTAGCGGGTCTGCACATAGCTTCCGTTCGTAAATTTCACGCGGTTTTTGCAGTCCACGGGCTGATACGACCATTTTCCGTCGGATATCGGGAATCGGGGCAGTGCCAGCACTTTCAGTTCAAACCAGCAGTCGGCTTGCTCAAGGTTGGTCAGTCGGCAGGTGTATTCTATCGAGTCCGACGACACCACATCCAGTTTGCTCGAGGTCGAAACCACGGTGCTGTCTTGGGTGGTCCAGCGGTAGCTGAATCCGCTCGGTGCCTCGGCTACAAATCGCGTATCCGCGCCGCAGCTCGACGACTCTATCGTAGCGCCCGCGCAGTCTAATACGAAGTAGGCATATCCGTAGTGGCCGTACTGCGTACAGTCAAATGTTGCCAGACGCACCGTAATCGTTTGACCTATATACGCCCCAAGGTGCAGGCCTATCGTGGTCCAATCTTTCCATGTCACCTTATGATAGTCCGAACCTACCGTATGCCATCCCTCTCGAGTCGCATCTGCCGTAAAGTCAATATAGCCGCAGGTCGGGTCTATCTTTTGTCCGTTTGCATCGCATATCTCTATCGTGAATCGAGGTTGTGCCTCCTCGCTATGTTCCGGGTCTTCCATCACCACGGCATAGCGCAACATCAATATACACGATGCCGAATCCACGGTCATTTCGTAGGTAATTGCTTCCGCCTCAGCGCCATATTCCCAGTTACCCAAGCGCACCGAGGCTCTTGCCCCCGACGGCACCAACTTTAGTTTGTCTTCCGTACGCGGATCGGTAGCGTTTTGGTCCCAGCACACTGTATGCCGCGACAATTTCGAATCCGATCCGTAGTCTATCTTGCCCGTGTTTTGGTATGGAGCACTATCCCGATTTCCGCCGCTCTGCTTTCCGTAATAGCACTGTACATTCGGCGCATCCAAATCGAAATAGGTCAAGCAGTGGCGGTCGTTGCAGAACACCAAGTACTCTCCCTCGTAGTAGCTGTAAGCACCATAGTAGGCTGTTCCTTGGTCGTCGTACATGATGCCGCGCACACGGAATGCATAGTTCCCTTCGTCTAATCCTTCCAGCAGTGCTGTATTCCCGTCGGCGTCGTCATAGTTTGCCGTCATCCACGTACTTGTTCCTTCTTGGCGGTATTGCACGATGTAGCTATCCGCCGTTCCGGTCCAGCTCAGTTGAATCGTATCGCAGGCCACCTCCGTGACGGTGATATTTGTCACCCGTTTCACACGCGAGCTTACTATTTGAATGTTATCCACGCAGCCGCCGAATTTCGTAGCCCCGTCCGTCGAGCCGCCTCTGTTCGCCCACGCCACGTAGAGGCGATAGGTCTGCGTCGAGCCGGCAGACACATTAAGCGTATTCCCGAATGTATAGGATTGCCATGTATTCTTACCATACAGTGCGCCCGAGCAGTTCGTGTTCGCCAGCACGGCGGGCATCACGCCGCTTGTCGAGTTTGCTTTTATGTAGGTTACACTTCCCTGTGCCGCATTTGTATACGCCACATAGCCCACATATAGGGCGGCATTGGCGGTGCCTTCGTTCATCCAGTCAAAAGACAGGTAGTACGACCCGGCGGGCAGCTTGAAGTCACGGTATGCAAACTGCAGGTTCGCCTGCGATCCGTACGAGGGAGTCGTCACGGTGTCGGTGCTCGTTATGTATAGCGACTGTTTTCCGTCGCTATGCACCGATGTGCCTACGCCCCACACGTCATTACAAGCCGACGCCTGCGTGCCGGTGTTCAGCACCCAGTTCGTCATCTCCGTGGCGTCCGCGCCGGTCGCCTCAAAGCTCATTTCATACGGGATTGTCACGGTTTGCGCCTGTGCCGCTGCACTTACGCCCAATACCATGCATAGAAAAACTAAGTAATTTTGTACCTTCATAAGCAAACCTGATTTTAATTAGCCAACAAGGGATTCTATCGAATATCTTTCTCGTTTCTTCGGTGGCCGCTATGCTAAAATAGGCTATCTTCGTGCCGTACTTGCTGACCTGCCACAACGAAAATTTGCGCAAAGTTACAAAAAAGACAGCAAATACGCAACACTATCGCACAAAAAGTTACAAAAAAAATGTTTTGCAAGCAAATTGCCGATAAATATACACTATATTCATTCAAAAAGCAAGTGCAATCTGTCAGTATTTTTCGCCACATCTATACTATTTGCTATCTAAACCCTACCAAATAGCCTGTACATGCTACACACATCCGCCATTCTGTCAAAAATTCCGTGCAAAAATCGCTTAAACACGCCTTTATTTTTGCAAACTTGTCGTTCCGTTTGGCAGTCTGCTCGAAAAGCCGTACCTTTGTCGTGCAATTTTGCCCCTATCGAAGCCCCCTCGGCTCATTTTTCATACTATAATGTATTCAGACTCTTCTTTTTCCCATCGTCTGACCCTCCTCTCGCCGGCGCGTGATGCCGAGGTGGCACGTGCCGCCATTCAGGCGGGCGCCGATGCGGTCTATATCGGTGCGCCTCGTTTCGGTGCGCGTCAGGCGGCTTCCAATACGCTCGATTCGCTCCGTGAGCTCGTTGTCTACGCCCATCTCTACGGTGTGCAGGTGCTTGTCACGCTCAATACCCTGCTCCACGACGACGAGTATGCCGCAGCCGTGGCACTCATCCACGATTTGTATCATATCGGGGTCGATGCCCTCATCGTGCAGGATATGCGTCTGCTTTCCTATTCCCTCCCGCCCATTCGGCTGCACGCCTCCACGCAGTGCGACAATCGCACCGCCGAGCAGGTCATCCGCCTCCAGCAGTTGGGCTTTCGTCGGGCCGTCTTGGCGCGCGAGTTAGGGGTCGCAGAAATCCGAGCCATCCATGAGGCCGTCCTCGCCTACTCCGCCGAGCACCACGAGACGCCTATCGAGCTTGAGGCCTTTGTGCATGGCGCATTGTGCGTGTCCTATTCGGGCCGCTGCTATTTGAGCGAAGTCGTTCTCGGCCGCAGTGCCAATCGGGGCTGCTGTGCCCAAATGTGCCGCATGCAGTACGACTTGCTCGATGCCGACGGCCGCGAGCTGACCGACCCGCAGGGGCAGCCCATCCACCAGCGTTACCTGCTCTCGTTGCAGGACATGGACCGCTCCGCCTATCTGCAGGAGTTGGTCGAGGCGGGCGTTACCACCTTCAAGATCGAGGGGCGGCTCAAGGATGCAGACTATGTCACCAACCTCACCGCCTACTATCGGCAGCGTATCGACTCGCTCTATCCGTCGGAGCGCCGCCATATCTATACCTATTCTTTCACGCCCGACCCCGCGAAGACCTTCCACCGTGGCAGTACCGACTATTTCTTGCACGGCCGCACGCCGCACTTGGCCAATTGGCAGACGCCCAAATCCACGGGCGAACCTATCGGAACGGTTGTCCGCACCGAGCGCAACTCGTTGTTAGTCAAGCTCCTGCCAAATATTGAATTGCACAATGGCGACGGCATTTCCGCCGCCGACCAAGGTTTTTCCGTCAATCGCATCGAAGACACAGGCAGCAATAGGGACAATGGCACACGAATCTATCCGAACCGCTGTCCGAATATTCCGGCGGGTACGCCCCTATTCCGCAATGCTGACACGGTTTTTCTCCGTTCCCTGCACGCCTCCCGCCGCATCCCCGTCGACATATCTTTTCAAGCGACCGCCACAGGGTATCGTTTACAAATGGGTGATTGTTCGCTCGATTTCGAGTCGCCCCACGAGCCGGCCAACAACCCGGAGCGTGCCCGAGCCACCATAGTGTCGCAGCTCACCAAATTGGGTGACACACCCTTCGTTTCCCGAACCGGTCCCGAACCAACTTTAGATTTTTTTATACCCATTGCCCGCCTCAACGAGTGGCGGCGTGCCGTTACCGACGAGCTCATCCGCCGTCTGCAATCCGCCCTCGCCCCCTCCGCCGACTCGGCCAATAGCGCAACCCCATTCACTGATCTTTCCGCGGAGTTTCATCAGCGTCCGGACCTCAGTCAAACCCCGCTCATGACGTGCCGTTATTGCCTTCTTTTTGAGATGGGTCACTGCCGTCGTGCCGAACCACTCCCGAAGGAACCCCGTTATTTGCGCCTCCGCAACGGCACCCTTCTCTCGCTTTCGTTCGATTGCGCCCGCTGCCAAATGCTTATATATAAGGAGTAGCCCCGTTCGCTCAAATAGGCAAAGCCGACAAAAAACCGTTTCCGATTTGCGCAATAACAAGAAAAAATGTAACTTTGCACCAGATTTGGAACGAAAAATATGTAACTTTGCACCAAATTTATTCGCTCAACGCCTTACTAATCGTATCTACTACCATCGGGAAAGCATGCACACCCTGTTTTACATTCTCTTGCTCACGCTCCATGTCCGTTCCACGGACAAGATAGCCCCCGCCGTCGACTCGGCTCGGGTGGCGTATCAGCGTAGCGGTGAGGCGACCACGATTTACATCGATCCGGGTGATTATTCCGAGGAGCTTACCATCGATTTCCCGAACCTACGCCTTATCAACTCCGCAAAACACCCCTCTATCTCCCTTCGCGATGCCGGTGTTCACATCGACCCGAATGCCGTCCGCATCACATGGTACTACGGGCACGGCTATCAATACCGTTCTATGGGCGACCGTTTCAACTATGGCGGCAAGCGCACGCGCTGTTGGAATGCCTCAGTGCTCGTCACGGCACCCAATTTCTACGCCGAGGGCATCATCTTCGAAAACTCTTTCAATCAATATGTATCGGCTTCCGAAGCCGCCGACTCGCTCGTCGATATCAGTCAGGCGCGAGCCGATTGGACCGAAAAAGAGCGTCCCAAGCGCCAAATGCCCGCTCGCCCCAAGCAGGTCGGCTCCACCGAGGTGCAACACAAGCGCTATATCGAGCGTGCCGCCGCTATATCGTTCACCGCGGGGGCGCACCACGCCACCTTGCGCAACTGTCGCTGCGTGGGCCATCAGGACGTGCTCTATGGCGACCAAGGCGCCTCGGTCTATATCGATGGCGGCGTATTGCAGGGCGGGGTCGATTTTATATTCGGCGGGATGCAATTAGCAGTCAACCGAGCCACTATCGTAGCCAACGTCAGCACCGACGAGGGGGACCGCTGCTATATCTCAGCTTCCCGAAGCGACACCGAAGGAACTCACGAGGAACCGGGTAAATATGGCGAACCTGCCCCCCCGGCACAAGCGCGCGGCATGCTTTTCTACCGCTGTCACATCCGTTTCGCCACCTCCGACGAGCTATCCCGTCCCGGACATACGCCGGTCCATCTCGCTCGCCCGTGGCGTTGGTGGGGCGAGACGGTCTGGGCCTACACCACGTGGGACCCTGCGGTGCTCAACGCCACCGCTTGGCATACGGGGCTGACCAAGGGCGCCCCCTGCCCCAATAGCTACGAGTACCGCTCGCAGGACCGCTCGCAGGGCCGGCCTGAGTGGGTACAAGTCCTCACGCGCCCCACGCTCCCCGACGGCACTCGAATCCGCCCCCGCAATTGGCGCAAATAGATTTGCTAACTTATAGAAACACAAACAAATACAAACACTACGAAAACAACAACACAAACAAAATGAAAGCACTTACCCCATTATGTTTGGCTCTGCTCACAGCCGTTACGCTGCAAGCCGAGACGGTAGAGAAGAAACTCTACAGCACCGATTTCCAAGATTGGGACGCCTTTTCGGCTTCTGCCGTAGGCGCAACGACAGACAAGACCGTCACCACTGCAGACAAGCAGAGCCTCACGCTCTCGTTCTCCGAGGTGGCGGTTGACCCCACAGGCACTCACGACAAATTCAAGAACGCCGAGGTGATTACACCGGGCTTTGCCAAAGCATCCGCAAGTGCCACAGCGTACATCGAAACCTCTGTCCTCAAGAGCGTAACGAAAGTATCGTATGTACACGCCGCCACCGGTGGCAGCCGCGGGTGGGGCTTGCTCTGCAAGTCGCCCGACGCCACCAAGTGGGACACGCTCTACAGCACTTTCTGCGCCCAAGCAGGCACACTCGTAGAGGTGAATGTCAATCGCGAAAATGTAATCCTCCATTGGTATAATCTCAACGGGGGGCAGAATGCTTATATGACTGAGTTCACCATCTACGGCAATGTAGAGGTAACGCCCCGCACCTTCAAGGACTTCGAGATAGACCTCACCCAGAATCCTCCCGTACTGCCCGACGGCGTACAAGGCGCAGGCAGTGCCTACAACGGCGCACAGCACGGTTGGATAGATTACCAACTCGGCTTCAAGACCGATGGCCCCGTGCGTATCACCTTCGGCGGTTGCCAGTATGCGAACAAGAAAGCCACCGTCACCTCCGGCACCACCAAAAACCTGCTCGGCACTATCGACACCAAGTCGGTAGGCTGCTACAAGCCGTCAGACGGCAGCGGCACGGCTACTTGGACCTACAATTCGGAGGCAGCCGACTCGCTGATCGTCTATTGCGGTCAGTACTGCCCGTACATCAAGGTGGAGGCGTGCGACTATCAGGAAGACCACACCATTACCTATTTTGACCAAAACGACAACCTGCTCGGCAAGGAGACGGTTGCCCACGGCAGTCTTTTCACCCCCGCCTATACCGAGAAATCCCTTACCATTCCCGAAGGTAGCGCCTTCCGCGGCTGGACAACCAACATCGGCACGAAGGTAGCCGAAGGCAGTGTAGTTGAGAAAGACCTGAAACTCTACGCTCTCGTCACCGAAGTAGAGCAAGCCCAAGTCGGCAAATACTACACCTACGACCTGACGCAGAACACTTGGTACGACGAAGACCACGAGTGTATCACCATCACCAACGGTGCCTACCACAACAACCACGGCTGGTTTATGAAAGCGGGCGGCACGATCGAGCTCGCCGTTGCGGGCAAAGCGTACATCAAGGTAGGCAACTGCGCGTACTCCAAAGAGGACGCTGTGACGGTAACGACCAAGCAGGGCAAAGCCACTGTTACGACTTTCTCGCCCAAGGCCGCTACGGACGGTACCGACACCACTTTCTTCTACAACGGTGCTGCCGACACGCTCGTGCTGACTTTTGCTAATCAGGCCTACATCCACAACGTCGCTATCTACAATGTGGAGAACGAGGTGGAGCGCGACGCAAGCGGTATGTATATCCTCTCCTCGGGCGATGCCGCTTCGCTCATCCTGACCTTGATGCAAGCAAAGAAAGGCGACCGTATCTTCCTGCCCGATGGTATCTACGACCTCGGCGAGAAAGTACTGACACAGATTGCCGTCGATAGCGTCAGCCTTATCGGGCAATCGATGGAGAAGACCATTATCCGCAATGCGCCGGATGCCTCCACCGAGTCGATCAACAACACCGCAACCCTCTATCTGACGGGGAATTGCATTTACCTCCAAGACCTCACCCTGCAGAACGCCCTCGACTACTACAAGGCGAACAACGGGCGTGCCGTAGCCCTTTGGGACAAAGGCAACCACACCGTTTGCAAGAATGTGCGCCTGCTCTCGTACCAAGACACCTACTACAGCAACAAGATCGGTGCGGTACGCTACTTCGAGGACGGCGAGATTCACGGCACGGTGGACTTCATCTGTGGCGACGGCAGTGTCTTCTTCGACGAGGTACTGCTCTACTGCGAGAAACGCAGCTCCACGGGCGGCGGTAGCGATGTGATTGCCGCAAGCAACGCCGACGCAACCGACAAGGGCTATGTCTTCCACGGCTGCACCATTCAGTCCGAGTGCCCCACCGTATCGTTCGGCCGTGCATGGAACAACAGCCCGAAGACGGTCTATCTCTACACCACGCTCGACTACTCCAAGGGCAATTTCTCGCTCTCCGACGGCAACAAGATTCAGCGTTGGACGCGTGAGACCATGAACGACGGCATCAAGCCCGCCCTCTTCGGCGAACACAACACCGCCGACACCGACGGGCTGATTGTAACCCCTACGAGCAACATAGTCAACTTCTACCGCAAAGACCAATCGTGGAACCTCGAGACCGTACTCACCGCAGAGCAGTCCGAACCCTACACTTACAGCAACTTCTTCGGCGACTGGAATCCCTACGAGGACACCAAGCAAGTAGAACTCTACTACACAGCGAACGGCGACGGCACTATCACTTGGGACCAAGCGGATGTGACGGCCAATACGCTCTTCCTCATCGAGAGCGACGACGAACTCGACATCGTCTCTGAACTGCCTACGACACTCGCCGCAGGGCAGACCGTGCGTGCCTCCAACGCACGCGGCGGCTTCGGTGAAAAAGCCGTTGAGGGCAAGCGTCCGACCGCTATCGACCAAACCATCGCTCCCGAGAGTAACACCACCAAGCGTATCGAAAACGGCCAAATCGTTATCGTGCGCGACGGCGCGAAGTACAGCGTCTTGGGTGAAAAGATAAACTAAACACCCGAGCTGGTTAACATATTCAAATCCCCGCTATGCACTATGCGTAGCGGGGATTTTTCTTTGTTTTTAGCCAAAAAATCACACAAATCGCTATTTTATTTACCATTTATTTGTCTATTCGATAAATAAATAGTACCTTTGCCACCGAAATTCCAATTCGGGAGCTTATCTATATCACATAGATTCATATTCCATAGCACACAAAACGCAACTTATAGTATTAACAAATTAAATTCTTTTTCACAATGAAACAAACTTCTCGTTTTCGTACGGCTCTTTTGAGCCTAGTTGCCGTGTTCGCATTCGGTTTCGGATTCACTTCCTGCACCGATGATGACCCGGCCGATCTCATTATCGGCACATGGAATCTCAGCACACAAGAAACCTATATCAACAATTTGCTTAATACAAAAATAGATTTCGACAAAAATATCATTGATTATTATGAAGCTGGCGAATGGGCAGAAAGCGAAGCCATTGATGCAGCAATTACGTTCACCTTTGATAACGACAAGAATTGTTCCTTCACCGCTTACGAAGAGGACGAAGCAGAGTGCGGGACCGCTACCTACTCCATCGAAACGGTCAACAGCGAAAAACGCTTATTGATCACCGACGACGGCGAAACTATCTACATGGTTATCGATAAGCTCACCAAAAAGGAGCTTGTCCTCTCTCAAACCGGGAGTGACGATGAGGGTACCTACAAATCCATTATGCACTTCAAGAAATAATTCGCACAATATATTTTTGTAACCAACCAAAAAAGCCATCGGATTTTTTCCGGTGGCTTTTTGCATGTTCCTAAGGTCTGCCCGCTTACTTAAATCCGAACACAAAATACACCGCTGCCACGAGGCACAGCGCGGCCACAATATGATTCCAGCGCAATGTAGTGTGGAACGCCACCATGCTAAACAGCACAAACACCGTCAGCGTGATAACCTCTTGAATCACTTTCAGTTGCATCAGGCTAAACGGCCCTCCGTTGCCCTCAAATCCGATTCGGTTGGCGGGCACCTGCAGGCAGTATTCAAAAAAAGCGATTCCCCACGAGATGGCTATCACCGCTATCAGCGGCAGCTGTCTAAACCAGCTTACCTCACCCATTTTTAGGTGTCCGTACCACGCCAGCGTCATAAACACGTTCGAGCAAATCAGCAGCAAAACCGTATACAATCCGTTCATACTCAATCTTTTATAGTTGTTTTCGTGATTTTTTCGTTCTCTTTTGCTCCGTCAATCGAGCTTGTGCGGCAGATAATCCGTTTTAATATTTTCCATTGCGCCCCACATCGAGTCCCGCACATTCGGGTTCAGCTGTTCCAGCTCCGCCACTAACGCTTTCACGCGGGCGCGACTGCTCTCTTTCTCAAACGGACATAGTTTTTGCTGTTTTTGGTATTCACGCAGCTCCGCATAGCGCCGCAGGTCTTTTTCCTCGCATAGGCACAGCGGCCGCACCATCTCGATGGGCATTTTGTCCATTTTCAGTCGGGGCGGAATCGTGCCGAACGTGCCTTGAAAAACCAAATTCATAAGCAGCGTCTCCACAATGTCGTCTTTGTGGTGTCCCAACGCAATTTTGTTGCAGCCTAACTCTTGAGCCGCCCGAAACAACGCTTTGCGCCGATACCACGAGCAGAGAAAACACGGGTCTTTTTGCCGATGGGCAGTCGCCGCCGAGCGGGACAGCTCCTCATCGGGTGTCCCTATTTCCGTATCTCGCACCACAAAAGGCACCTTAAATTCCTGACAGAATTGCTCTAAATAGCTCAGGTCGGACTGATAATCACGTTCCCGCACGAGCACATGCACGGCCACCACCTCAAAATGCGGCACATAGATTTGCGCCCGCCGTCCCAAGAGCTCCACTAATGCCAAACTGTCTTTCCCGCCGCTCAGTCCGATAAGAATTTTATCGCCGTCGGCTATCAGCCCATAATCCGCGCACGCCTTATGAAATCGCTTTGTCAGTTTGCTTTGCAGCTTTCCGCATTCAATCTCTTGCGGACTTTTTTCGTTTTTCTTCTTTTCTTGCATTCTTTTTATATTGTTCCTACGTAAATTTTCCGGCCAAATTATTTAATTTTGAGACGCTCGTCATTTTTTTGAGAAGGTCGCAAAAGTGCAATCTCACACGCCACCTTCGGGAGGCAGTAGCATTTTCTGCCCTGTTTTAGACTGCAAAGGTACAAAAAAACACAGAAAAATCACTTTTTCGAGATTTTTTTGTGGATTTATTTTGGTATATCAAAAAAAAGCAGTACTTTTGCACCCGCTTTCGGATAGGAAGTATGTGGTCTTCTACATTATGCGGCAATAGCTCAGTTGGTAGAGCACGACCTTGCCAAGGTCGGGGTCGCGAGTTCGAGTCTCGTTTGCCGCTCACAGAGCAGGACATAGTTCCTGCTTTTTTACTCTAAAAGCCCGGGTGGCGGAATTGGTAGACGCGTACGTTTCAGGTGCGTATGTCGCGAGGCGTGCAGGTTCGAGTCCTGTTCCGGGCACAAGAGAAGTGGTCATTAACAGTGGTGAAACTTCGCTAAACGGATAA
>CAVHGD010000011.1:0-41605 GCA_963635385.1 Dialister sp. CAG:486
GGGGCTAACAATGCCGAGGAGTTCCTGTTCGCTTTGCTCACGAGAAATAAAAGAAATAAACGAAGAAAATACAAAATAATTCATAATTCTTCATTCATAATTAGAAATGTCCTTTGCCGCAAGCGGCAAGAAAAATAGAAGAAAATTAGAAGAAAATTGAGCAAAAGTGGCACTACACTTTAGAAATTAAAAATTAGATATAAAAATAGATATAAATATGAAAAGGGATGTGATAATTGCTTGTGACTTTGCGTCGGCAGAGGCGACCTACGCTTTCCTCGACCAATTCGGTAAGGAACGACCTTTCGTCAAAATAGGTATGGAACTATACTACGCCGAAGGACCTGCCATCGTAAGAGAACTCAAAGCACGAGGACACAAGATATTCCTCGACCTGAAACTGCACGACATCCCCAACACCGTAAAAAAAGCCATGGCCGTACTCTCGAAACTCGATATAGACATGGTCAATCTGCACGCCGCCGGCACCAAAGAGATGATGCGGGCCGCCCTCGAAGGACTGACACGCCCCGACGGAACACGCCCCCTGCTGATAGCCGTGACCCAACTGACCTCCACGAGCGAGGAACGCATGCACAGCGACCTGCTCATAGAAGGCAAGATAGGCGACGTGGTGAAACACTACGCCCGCTGCGCCCAAGAAGCCGGACTCGACGGTGTGGTCTGCTCGCCCCTCGAAGCCGGCATGGTGAAAGAAGCCTGCGGAGCGGATTTCCTGACCGTCACCCCCGGCATACGATTCGCCGACGCCAAAGCCGATGACCAGACCCGAATCACCACGCCCGCCGATGCGCGACGCATCGGGTCAGATTACATCGTGGTGGGTCGCCCCATCACAGCGGCTGCGGACCCCGTAGAGGCATATCGAAAATGCGTCAAAGAGTTTGTTGGGGAATGATGAATTAAGAATTACTAATTAAGAATTATTACTTAAGAGAGAACTTTTCTTTCGGAGCGGGAACACTGCTATCGTGAATCTCCTTTGCCGCAAGCGGCAAGAGAAATAAAAGAAATGAAAGAAATCGTTTTCGGAGTAAGTTCATACAGAGAATTTGTAAATTTGTAAATTAAATATGAAACTGAGCGAAGTAATAGCCAAAGACCTACTGAAGATAAAAGCCGTATTTTTGCGGCCGGAGGAGCCCTTTACTTGGGCAAGCGGCATCAAAAGCCCTATCTACTGCGACAACCGACTGACCCTGTCCGACTGCGCCGTGCGGGACGATGTGGAGAACGGACTCGCTGAGACCATCCGCACCTACTATCCCGAAGCGGAGATACTGATGGGCACCTCGACCGCCGGCATTGCCCACGCGGCTATCACCGCCACCCTACTCCACCTGCCGATGGGCTATGTACGCTCCGGCGCCAAAGACCACGGCCGGCAGAACCAAATAGAGGGGCGGTTAGAAAAAGGACAGAAAGTGGTGGTGGTGGAAGACCTGATTTCGACCGCCGGCAGCTGCATTGAGGTAGTGAACATCCTGCGAGAGGCCGGAGCGGAAGTGCTCGGCGTGGTATCGATCTTCACCTACGGCATGCAGAAGGGTCTCGACCGACTCGCCGAAGCGAAAGTGGAGAATCACAGCCTGTCATGCCTCGACACGCTGGTGGAAGTGGCTGCCGAAGAGGGCTACATCCGCCCCGAAGACAAGGCACGCCTGCTCAAGTTCCGTGACAACCCGAGCGACGAGAGCTGGCGGAATTGACCACGGCTACCCAAAGACCTCCCCTGCCCCTCCAATGGAGGGGAATGAGAACGGGGAAAAAAATTCGTTGCACGTTAATTGTTAATTCTTAATTGTTAATTGAATATGCGTCACCTATTAGACCCGACCGATCTCACGACTACGGAGATTGAGCAAATCATTCAACGCGCGCTCGACATCATTGCACACCCCGCCAAATACGCCGATGTGTGCCGTGGCAAAAAACTCGCCACGCTATTCTATGAGCCGAGCACCCGTACAAGACTGAGTTTCACCGCCGCCATGATGGAGTTAGGCGGAAATGTGTTGGGCTTCTCCGACGCCAAATCGAGTTCGGTAAGCAAAGGCGAGACCGTGGCCGACACCGTGCGAGTGGTTTCCTCGTTTGCCGACATCATTGCCATGCGGCACTACAAAGAGGGTGCGCCTCGTGTGGCAAGCGAATACAGCCGAATCCCCGTTATCAATGCGGGCGATGGCGGACACTCGCACCCCACGCAGACCATGACCGACCTGCTGACGATTCGTCGAGAGCTGGGTCGCTTCGACCACCTGACCATCGGACTCTGCGGCGACCTGAAATACGGGCGTACCGTCCATTCGCTCATCAAAGCCATGCGACGCTACGAAGGAACGCATTTTATCCTGATTTCGCCCGCCGAACTGCGCCTGCCCGACTATATGAAACAAGAATTAGGCGACCACTACACCGAAGTGCAAACGCTGGAAGAGGCGATGCCGCTGGTGGATGTGCTCTACATGACGCGCGTGCAGCAAGAGCGTTTTGCCGACGCCGACGAATACGAGCGGCTGAAAGATGCGTTCATCCTCGACACGGACAAAATGGCGCTCGCCAAGAAAGAAATGATTGTACTCCACCCGCTGCCCCGCGTGAACGAGATAAGCATCGATGTGGATGACGATCCGCGTGCCGCCTACTTCCGCCAAGTGGAGAACGGCAAATATGTGCGTATGGCGCTGATTTACACACTGTTAAACTGGCAAAGCGAGACTCTGCCCAAACCCGAGACACGCCTGTCGGAACAATGCTGCCACAACGACCGCTGCATTGCCACCACCGAACCTGTGCCGCACAAAGTGTATACCGACAGCGAAGGCCTGACAAGGTGCTTCTACTGCGACCATTTGGTGTGAGAGCGTTGATGCGTGGATGGGGTTATCCGTTTATGCGTGGTTGAATGCGTTTAGATGGTTAAGATGTTTAACAAAAAACGGCTCATCGCATAAAACAATAAACGAATCAACTTACTAAACCCTATAAACCACGCATAAACCAATAAACAGATAAACGAATAAACCGATAAACAACCGAAATATGTCTTTACTTACTGAACGCGTCCTGCAAGAAGGACTGACCTTTGACGACGTACTGCTCGTCCCCGCCTACAGCGAAGTGTTGCCCCGTGAGGTATCACTCGCCGGACAATTCTCTCGACACATTGCCCTCAACATCCCGCTCGTGTCCGCCGCCATGGACACCGTGACGGAAGCCACGATGGCAATAGCAGTGGCTCGAGAAGGCGGTATCGGCGTGATACACAAGAACATGTCGATTGCCCAACAAGCCGCTGAGGTGCGTCGTGTGAAGCGCTCGGAGAACGGACTGATTTCTGACCCCATCACCATCACCGCTGACCGCACCGTGGGCGATGCGCTGCAGATGATGCACGACAACCACATCGGCGGCATTCCCGTGGTGGATAAGGAGAATTTCCTCGTCGGCATCGTGACGAACCGAGACCTGCGTTTTGAGCAAGACATGAAACGCCCCATCGGTGAGGTGATGACGAGCGAGCATCTGGTGACCATCGAATCGACCTCGACCGAAGTGGTGATGGAGGCGCTGCAGACCCACCGCGTGGAGAAACTGCCCGTGGTGGACAAAGAGGGTCATCTGCGCGGACTGGTAACCTACAAAGACATAACCAAACTGAAAGATTTCCCCAACGCCTGCAAAGACAGCAAGGGGCGGCTGCGTTGTGCGGCGGGCGTAGGCATCACACCGGACTTTATGGACCGCGTGGATGCGCTGGTGGCAGAAGGCGTGGATGCCGTCGTGCTGGACTCGGCACACGGCCACTCGAAGAATATTGTCAACGCCCTGCGCACCATCAAAAACAAATACCCCGAATTGGACGTCGTGGTGGGCAACATTGCAACTGCCGAAGCCGCCAAATACCTTGTGGAGAACGGAGCTGACGGCGTGAAAGTGGGCATCGGCCCCGGCTCGATCTGCACCACGCGTATCATTGCGGGCGTAGGCGTACCGCAACTGTCCGCCATCTTCGACTGCGCCAAAGCCATTGCCGGCAGCGGTGTGCCCGTGATAGCCGACGGCGGACTGCGCTACTCGGGCGATGTGGTGAAAGCATTAGCTGCGGGCGGCAACTGCGTGATGTGCGGCTCGATGTTTGCCGGCACCGAAGAGGCTCCGGGCGACACCATTATTTACAATGGGCGTAAATTCAAATCGTACCGCGGCATGGGCTCGATAGACGCCATGAAAGCCGGCTCGGCCGACCGCTATTTCCAAAGCAAGGAGCAAAACATCTCGAAATTGGTGCCCGAAGGCATCGTGGGACGCGTGCCCTACAAAGGCACCGTGTCGGAGACCATCTACCAACTGCTCGGCGGACTGCGCTCGGGCATGGGCTATGTGGGTGCTCACAACCTCGCCGAACTGCAACAAGCCAAGTTTGTGCGTATCACGGCCGCCGGCGTGACCGAAAGCCATCCGCACAACGTGACCATCACCGCCGAAACGCCGAACTACTCGCGCAACGAATAATATGCAGAAAATCATTATTTTAGACTTTGGCAGCCAAACCACGCAGCTGATTGGGCGACGGGTACGCGAGCTGGACACCTTTTGCGAAATAGTGCCCTACAACAAGTATCCCGACGACGACCGCGACGTGATAGGCGTCATCCTGTCCGGCTCGCCGCTGAGCGTGTATGCCGACGATGCCTTCCAAGTGGATCTGTCGCACATCCGCGGGCGGCTGCCGATACTCGGTATCTGCTACGGAGCGCAATACATGAGCCATATCTACGGCGGCAAGGTGGAGAGCGCCGGCACGCGTGAGTACGGACGGCAGTGTCTGACCTACATCGACAAGACTTGCCCGCTGTTCCACGGATTCGAAGACGGCTCGCAGGTCTGGATGTCGCATGGCGATAGCATTACCCGTGTGCCCGAAGGCGCCCGAGTGGTGGCCTCGACCGAGACGGTGGAAAACGCCGCCTACTACATTGCCGCTCCGGAAGGGCATGCAGAGGCACCGATATTCGGTACGCAATTTCACCCCGAAGTGTTCCACTCGCTGCAAGGAACGCTGCTGCTGCGCAACTTTGTGGTAGGCGTGTGCGGCAGCCGACAAGAATGGAGCGCCGATGCCTTTGTGGAGACCACCATCGCCCAACTGCGGGAGCAGATAGGCACCGACCGAGTCATTCTCGGGCTGTCGGGCGGCGTAGATTCGTCGGTGGTGGCCGTGCTGCTGAACAAGGCCATCGGTGACCAACTGACTTGTATCTTTGTCGACCACGGTATGCTGCGCAAAAACGAGTTCCACGATGTGATGCGCGACTACGAGTGCCTCGGGCTGCACGTGATAGGCGTGGATGCGTCGGAGAAGTTTCTCGGCGACCTTGCGGGCGTGAAAGAACCCGAACGGAAACGAAAAATCATCGGGCGCGACTTTGTGGAGGTATTCAACGAAGAGGCCCGCAAGATACAAGACGCCAAATGGTTAGCGCAAGGCACTATCTACCCCGACCGTATCGAGTCGCTGAACATAACGGGCAAAGTGATAAAGAGTCACCACAACGTGGGCGGGCTTCCCGAAGAAATGCACTTGCAACTCTGCGAGCCGCTCAAATGGCTGTTCAAAGACGAAGTGCGTCGTGTGGGGCGCTCATTAGGCATGCCGGAGCACCTGATTACCCGTCATCCGTTCCCCGGCCCCGGGCTGGCCGTGCGCATTCTGGGCGACATCACCCGCGAGAAAGTGCGCATTCTGCAAGACGCTGACGATATTTTCATCCGTGGCCTGCGCGACTACAAGGTGCGGCTGAGCGGCGAAGAGGCTCGGGCCGTACTGGCCGCAGGTGTCCCCGCTGACATGCAAAACGGCGAGATAGAAGTGAGCCTATACGACCAAATCTGGCAAGCGGGCGCAATCCTCTTGAGCGAGGTCAGGAGCGTCGGTGTGATGGGCGATGAGCGCACCTACGAGAACCCTGTGGCGCTGCGTGCCGTCACCTCGTCGGACGCCATGACCGCCGATTGGGCACACCTGCCGTACGACTTCATGGCCAAATGCTCGAACGACATCATCAACCACGTGCAGGGCGTGAACCGAGTATGCTACGACATCTCCTCCAAACCGCCCGCAACCATCGAATGGGAATAAGATTCAATTAATAATTAACAATTAATAATCAATATGCAAGGGAAATTTTCCTAGGTTCTTCCTTGTTTTTTCCCTGTTTTTACCTTGTTCTTGAGCTGATTTTGCCATTTACAAATTTATACATTTACACATTGATACAATGAAGGTAGGAGTAATCATGGGCAGCACCTCAGATCTGGAGGTGATGACGCCCGCCATTAAGACACTGGAAGAGTTCGGTATCGAAGTCGATAAGCGCGTCATCAGCGCCCACCGTGCGCCGCACGCCCTGATGGAATGGGCAGAGACGGCTCGTGAACGTGGGCTGAGCGTTATCATAGCGGGCGCAGGCGGTGCCGCCCATCTGGCCGGCGTGATTGCAGGGCTGACCACACTGCCCGTCATCGGCGTACCCGTTCGTTCCAAGACGCTCGACGGATTAGACAGCCTGCTGAGCATGGTGCAAATGCCGAGCGGCATACCCGTGGCGTGCGTGGCCATCGACGGTGCCAAGAACGCAGCCCTGCTCGCCATCGAGATGCTGGCGCTCACCGACTCGGCGCTGCTGCAACAATTAGAAGAATTCCGCCGCAAGCAAACCGAAAAGATTCTCAACACCACAATCTAAATTTCACCACGAATGGCTAACTATCGTATCTTTGTCGAAAAGAAAGAAGCGTTCCGCATCGAGGCAGAGAGCCTGCGTCAGGAACTCAACGAGAACCTGCAACTCCATCTCGAGCAGTTGCGTTATCTCTGCGTCTACGACCTGTTCGGTTTCACCCCCGAGCTGCTGGAGCAGAGCCGCTACAGCGTTTTTGGCGAGCGGGTAACCGACACCGTGACCGACTGCTGCGACCTTACGGGCAAGCGCTATCTGGCCGTCGAGTTCATCCCCGGACAGTTCGACCAACGCGCCTCGTCGGCCGTGGATTGCGTCCATCTGATTGACCCTCAAGCGGATATTGAGATTCGCAGTGCCCGCCTGCTGTTGTTCGACGATACGATTAGCGATGCCGACTTGGCTCGCATTCGCCATTACTACATCAACGCCGTGGAGGCACGGGAGAAAGACCTGTCGAAGCTGGAGCAGATTCAGCACGCCAACGTAAAGCCGCTCGCCTCGCTCGACGGATTCACCGACATGGCCGAGGCCGACTTGTCGCCGTTCTGCAAGCAATGGGGGCTGGCGATGAATGCCGACGACCTCAGAGAGGTGGTGAACTACTTCCGCCACGAGCACCGCAACCCCACCGAGACCGAGCTGCGCATTCTCGACACCTACTGGTCCGACCACTGCCGCCACACCACTTTCACCACCATTCTGGAGCATATCCGCATCGACGATTCGTTCCTGCGGGACGAGCTGGAGAGCACGCTCGGGCTGTTCCATTCCATCCGCAAAGAGCTGAAGCGCGAGCAGAAACCGCTCTGCCTGATGGAGCTTGCCACCATCGGCGCCCGCTACTTGCGGAGCCGAGGCCTGCTCGACGACATGGAGCAGAGCGAGGAGAACAACGCCTGCTCGATTTTTATCGATGTGGATGTCGACGGGCAGCAAGAGAAATGGCTGCTGCAATTCAAAAACGAGACCCATAACCACCCCACCGAGATCGAACCTTTTGGCGGTGCAAGCACCTGCTTGGGCGGCGCCATTCGTGACCCGTTGTCGGGGCGTGCCTACGTCTATCAAGCCATGCGCGTAACCGGTGCGGGCAATATCTACGCCCCGGTGGCGGACACCCTTGCGGGCAAATTGCCGCAGCGGGTCATCTCCCGCAAGGCCGCAGCGGGCTACTCCTCGTACGGCAACCAGATAGGACTGGCTACCACCCATGTCCGCGAAATCTATCACCCCTCCTACGTAGCTAAACGCCTCGAGGTGGGTGCCGTGGTCGGTGCGGTCAAGGCCGATGCCGTGCGCCGCGAGTCGCCCGCAGCCGGCGATGTGATTCTGCTGTTGGGCGGGCGTACGGGCCGAGACGGCATCGGCGGCGCCACGGGTAGCAGCAAGGAGCATACCGAGGCCTCGCTCGAGTCGTGCGGGTCGGAGGTGCAGAAAGGAAACGCCCCCGAGGAGCGCAAGCTGCAACGTCTGATGCGTCGTCCGGAGGCTACCCGACTGATCAAAAAATCGAACGACTTCGGTGCCGGCGGTGTGAGTGTGGCTATCGGCGAGTTGGCCGACGGGTTAGACATCTATCTCGACCGTGTGCCGACCAAATATGCGGGGCTCAACCCGACCGAGCTGGCCATTTCCGAATCGCAAGAGCGTATGGCGGTGGTGGTCGAGGCCAAAGACCGTGAGGCGATGGAGCGCCTCTGCCGCCAAGACAATATCGAGGTAACCTACGTGGCGGATGTCACCGACACGGGTCGTATGCGTCAATACTATCACGGCACGCTCGTGGCCGACCTGAAGCGTGAATTTATCGACAGCGCGGGCGCCAAGCACTATGCCGACGCCACCATCAACGCCGTCGACAACCACGATCCCTTCCGCCGCACGCCGGCGGGCGACACGCTGCTCGAACAATTCTCCGCCGACTTGGCCGACCCCAATGTCACCTCGCAGAAAGGACTTATCGAGGAATTCGATGCCTCTATCGGCCGCAGCACGGTGCTGATGCCCTTTGGCGGCGCGCGCCAGCAGACCGAGACGCAGGTTTCGGTGCAGAAACTACCTACCGACGGCTTTACCAACACCGCCTCGATTATGGCATTCGGCTACAACCCGTTCCTGACCGAATGGAGCCCGTACCATGGCGCTGCCTACGCCGTCGTGGAGGCTTGCACCAAGGTGGTGGCAGCCGGCGCCGACTACAGCCGCATGCGTTTCTCCTATCAGGAATACTTCGAGCGCATGACGCACAACCCGCACACCTACGGCAAACCGCTCGCCGCCCTGCTCGGTGCGCTCAAAATGCAAGTGGCGCTCGGGCTGCCGTCTATTGGCGGCAAAGACTCTATGTCGGGCACCTTTGAGCATATCTCCGTGCCGCCGACGCTGATCGCTTTCGGTATCACCACCATGGGCGCCGACCAAGTCATCTCGCCCGAATTCAAGCAGGCGGGGCACCCCATCTATCTTATCAAGCACACGCCCGAGGCAAACTACATGCCGTCGGTGGAATGTCTGAAAACCAACTGGGCAAACACCACTCGTGCCATCCACGACGGCACGATCTGCAGCGCCTACGCCATCGGCTTCGGTGGTATCGCCGAGGCGCTGGCCAAGATGTCGTTCGGCAATGCACTGGGCGTCGATATCACGATCAACGAGCACTCGCTGTTCGACTATCAATATGGATCAATTCTGGTGGAGGCCACCCGCGTTTTAGATATCCCGAATGCCATTCTACTCGGTCGCGTTGTCGAAGGCAACGACTTGATTATCAACGGCACGCACCTGTCTCGTGCCGTGTTGGAGCAGGCCTGCTGCGCTCCTTTCGAGCGGGTCTATCCCGCCTCGGTGGCAGCCAAGCACACCTTGCTCGAGCCGCAAACCTCGGCAGACACGGCGCTGACGCCCAAGACGCTTCGCTATGCAGGCGAGCCGGTGGCGCACCCGCTGGTCTATATTCCCGTTTTCCCCGGCACCAACTGCGACAACGATTCCGCCAAGGCATGGCGAGCCGCAGGCGCACGCGTGGAGACCACTATTTTCCGCAACCTGACGGGCGAGGATGTGCTGCAATCCATCGATGAGATGGTGTCGCACATCGGTCGTGCCCATATCATGATGTTGGCGGGCGGCTTCTCGGCGGGCGACGAGCCCGACGGCAGCGGTAAGTTTATCGCCTCGGTGCTGACCAACGAGAAGGTGTCAGCGGCCATCGATGCACTGATTGCGCGCGGCGGACTGATTTTGGGTATCTGCAATGGTTTTCAGGCTCTTATCAAGAGCGGTCTGCTTCCGTATGGTAAGACGGGCACCGTCACACCCAATTCACCGACGCTGTTCCGAAACGACATCAATCGCCACGTGTCGCAGATGGTGACCACCGTGGTGGCAAGCACCGAGAGTCCGTGGCTGCAAGGCATGTCAGCGGGCGACACGCATACCATTGCCGTCAGCCATGGCGAGGGCAAGTTTGTGGTGTCGGAGGCGCAGGCAGCCGCATTGTTCCGCAATGGGCAGGTGGCATTCCGTTATGCCGACCCCGCCACGGGGCAACCGACTATGCAGGCACCGGCGAACCCGAACGGATCGTATTACGCCATTGAGGGAATCCTCTCGCCTAATGGGCAAATCCTCGGCAAGATGGGTCATACGGAGCGTTACGAGGCGAATATCTTCAAGAATATTCACGGACAGAAGACGCAGCCGCTCTTTGCGAACGCCGTCCGTTACTTCTCTCAACGCTAAATACTCAACCACTAAAAAAACTCTCAACTTCTCTCAACACTCAACTCTAAACACTAAACTAAAATCATGGCACAGCATTACGAAGCAGCAGGCGTCAATCTCGAAGCCGGATACGAGGTAGTCAGCCGTATCAAATCGCATGTAAAATCCACGGCACGCAAAGGCTCTATGGGCGGTATCGGCTCGTTTGGCGGTATGTTTGACCTCAGCGCGCTGAACATCAAGGAGCCTGTTTTGGTATCGGGCACCGATGGCGTGGGTACGAAACTGAAACTCGCTTTTGCGCTCGACAAGCACGACACCATCGGTATCGATGCCGTGGCGATGTGCGTCAACGATGTGTTGGCACAGGGCGCAGAGCCGCTCATTTTCCTCGACTATGTGGCTATCGGGCATAACATCCCCGCCAAGGTCGAGGCCATTGTGGCGGGCGTGGCCGAAGGCTGTCGCCAAGCGGGTTGCGCTCTTGTGGGCGGCGAGACGGCGGAGATGCCGGGCATGTACGGCAACGGCGAATACGATATTGCGGGCTACACCACGGGTGTGGTCGAGAAATCGAAATTGATAGACGGCAGCAAGGTCAAGACGGGCGATGTCTTGGTCGGCATTCCTTCCACGGGCGTACACTCCAACGGCTTCAGCTTGGTGCGTAAAATCATTGCCGACGCCGCTTTGGATCTGCACCGCATCTACCCCGAGTTGGACTCGGAAAAGACCTTGGGCGAGGTGCTGCTCACCCCGACGCAGATTTATGTGCAGCAGGTGTTGGATGTCATTCGCCGATTGGATGTACACGGCGTGGCGCACATCACGGGCGGCGGTTTCGACGAGAACATTCCTCGTATCTTGCAAGAGGGGCAGGGCATCGAGATCCGCGAGGGCAGTTGGACCATTCTGCCCGTCTTCCGTTGCTTGGAGCAGTGGGGACACATCCCGCACCGCGAGATGTTCAACATCTTTAATATGGGTATCGGCATGGTGTTGGCCATGGATGCGAGCGAGGCGCAAGCGGCTATCGACATTCTCGCCGAGCATGACCTCCACGCCTCCGTCATCGGAAGCATTGTAGCGGGCCAAGGCGTCACTATTCTATAGACGCCCCCGCCACGGGCAACCCAAGACCACCCGACAAGACAACCCAACTAAAAAAACAATCAAAAACAATCCCATCCACGATGAAGCGGTTAGCGGTGTTTGCAAGCGGACGAGGCAGCAACTTCGAAGCGATTGTGTCGGCGTGCGAGAGCGGTCGACTCGATGCCGAGGTGGTGCTGTTGGTTTGCGACCACCCGGAGGCGGAAGTGGTGTCTCGAGCTCGAGCGCACAAGGTGCCGTTTTTCGCGTTTTTCCCGAAGGACTACCGAACCAAGTCCGACTACGAGCACGAAATTTTGGCGCACCTGCAGTCAAGCGGCGTCGAACTCATCTGCTTGGCGGGCTATATGCGCCTGCTAACGGAAGTGCTACTGACGCCTTACCAAGACCGAATCATCAACATCCACCCCTCGTTGCTGCCCGCATTCAAGGGCGCGCACGCCATTGAGCAGGCGCTGTCGTACGGGGTCAAAGTGTATGGCGTCACCATTCACTACGTGGATGCCTCGTTGGATGGCGGCCGAATCATTGCCCAGCAGGCCATTTCCTACGACGGGCACAACCTCGACGAGCTGACCGACCGCCTCCACGCCATCGAACACGAATTATATATTCAAACAATAAAACAACTTCTATGAGAGCATTAGTAAGCGTAAGCGACAAGACGGGACTCGTTCCCTTCGTACAAGGTCTTCAACAGCACGGTTGGGAAATCATCGCCACCGGCGGCACCCAACGCCTTTTGGAGGAATCGGGCATTCATACCATCGGCATCTCCGAGGTGACGGGCTTTCCCGAAATCTGCGACGGCCGCGTGAAGACCCTTCACCCGAAAGTGCACGGAGCCCTGTTGGCACGCCGTGACGAGCCGTCTCACCTGCAGGCGCTGCGTGAGAACGGCATCGAGTTCATCGACTTGGTTTGCGTCAATCTCTATCCGTTCCGCGAGACCATTGCCAAAGAGGGCACCACGATGGCGGATGCTATCGAGAAAATCGACATAGGCGGACCCTCCATGCTCCGTTCGGCGGCGAAGAACTGGAACGACGTCACCGTAGTGTGTGACCCGAAGGACTACCGAACCATCTTGGACGAAATCGCCTCCAACGGCAATACCACTCGCGAGACTCGCCTCAAGCTCTCCGCTAAGGCCTATACACATACCGCGGAGTATGATATGTGCATCGCCACCTATATGCGTAAGGCAGCAGGGCTCAACGAGAAATTGTTCCTCGAGTACGACCTCAAACAGAGCCTCCGTTACGGCGAGAACCCTCATCAGGACGCCAAATTCTACGCTTCGTTGGAGCCGATGCCCTTCTCGCTCGCCACGGCCAAGCAGCTCAACGGCAAGGAACTCTCTTACAACAACATACAGGACGCCAACGCAGCACTCAATATCGTGCGCGAATTCGGCGACACGCCTTTCTGCGTCGGGCTTAAGCACATGAACCCGTGCGGGGCAGCTATCGGAAAAGATGTCGTGGAGGCTTGGACCAAAGCCTACGAGGCGGACAAGGTTTCCATTTTCGGCGGCATTGTGGCCACCAACTGCGAGCTTAGTCGCGAGGCGGCGGAACTGATGAAGCCCATCTTCCTCGAAATCATCATGGCGCCTAAGTTCTCCGAAGGAGCGCTTGAGGTACTCTGCACCAAGAAGAACCTGCGCCTCTTGGAGGTTGATATGCACGCCGATGCCACCCAGCGCATGCAGTATGTGTCGGTCAACGGTGGCCTTTTGGCGCAGCACCAAGACACCACCACCGTGACGCTGACCAAGGAGATGTGCGTCACCGAGGCGAAGCCGACCGACGAGCAGATGACCGACTTGCAGTTTGCATGGCGTATCGTCAAGCATGTCAAATCGAATGCGATTGTCGTGGTCAAGAACGGCCGCACCTACGGCGTGGGCGCAGGGCAGATGAATCGTGTCGGCTCGGCGGGCATTGCGCTCCGTCAGGCCGAGGAGACGCTGCGTGCAGAGGGCAAAGACATCCGCCACGAGGGGCTTGTGATGGGGTCGGACGGCTTCTTCCCCTTCGGCGACAGCGTTGAGAGCGCCGCCGAATACGGCATTGCGGCTATCGTGCAACCCGGCGGCAGCGTGCGTGACGGCGAGAGTATCACGGCAGCCAACCAACACGGCATTCCGATGCTCTTCACCGGTATGCGCCACTTCAAGCACTAATCGCACAAATCGGAAAATTTAGAGTTTGTACGTTTCTAACTTGTCCTTTATGAAAAAAGTTCTTGTCATCGGCAGCGGCGGACGCGAGCACGCCATCGTGCATGCGTTGAGCCGCAGCCCGCAAGTGGAGCAGATCTACTGTGCGCCCGGCAATGCGGGTATTGCCGCTTTGGCGGAGTGCGTCAGCATTGCGGACACCGATGTCCCCGCCCTCTTGGCGTTTGCCAAAGACCAACATATAGACCTCACCGTCGTCGGCCCCGAGGCTGCCCTGTCTGCGGGCGTGGTGGATGCGTTCCGAGCAGCGGGTCTGCCCATCTTCGGGCACACCCAAGCGGCCACCGCCATCGAGTCCTCCAAGGAGTTTGCCAAACGCCTGATGGAGAAGTACCATATCCCCACCGCGCACTACCGCTCTTTTACCGACTTTCCCGAAGCACTCCGCTACATAGAACAGCAAAACTACCCCATTGTCATCAAGTATGACGGTCTGGCGGCAGGCAAAGGCGTTGTGGTAGCCGAGACGCACGCCGAGGCAGAGCAGGCGCTCCGCGATATGTTGCTCAACAAATCCTTTGGCGACGACCGAGTGCTTATCGAGGACTACCTCACAGGCCCCGAATTCTCCTTTATGTGTTTCGTATCGGGCTGCCGAGTCTATCCCATGCCGTTGGCGCAGGACCACAAGCGGGCGCTCGATGGCGACCATGGTGCCAACACGGGCGGCATGGGCGCATACACCCCGCTGCCTTTTATCACAAAAGAGGATGAAACTTTTGCTTTGGAACACATTTTGCGGGCAGCCGCAGAGGGGATGGTCGCCGAAGGTACACCGCTCTCGGGCGTTCTCTACGGCGGGCTAATGAAGACCCCGCAGGGCATTCAGGTCATCGAGTTCAATGCTCGTTTTGGTGATCCGGAAACCGAAGTCGTGCTGCCGCTGTTGGATAGCGATGCGTACGAGGTCTTCCACGCCATTGCTACCGGCGAGAGCCTCAGCGAGGTGCGCTTCCACGAGCAAGCCACGGTGGGGGTAGTGTTAGCCTCCAAAGGCTATCCGGCGCACTACGAAAAAGGCTTCCCTATTACGGGTACGGAAGACTTCGACGGACTTATATTCCACATGGGCACTCGCTCGGCGAACGGCCAATTGCTCACTAACGGAGGTCGCGTGATGATGTGTATCGCCACCGCCGACAGCGTACCCGAGGCGCAACACAAAGTGTATCAAGAGATACAAAAAATCCATTGCGACAACCTATTTTACAGAAAAGACATAGCCCATCAAGCATTATGATTATCGACGGAAAACAAATTTCTCAGTCGCTCAAAGACGAGATGCGCGAAGAAGTCGCGCAGTTGGCGGCACAGTACGGTAAAAAGCCTCGCCTTGAGGTCATCATCGTGGGCGACAACCCCGCATCCCGCTCCTATGTGCGCGGCAAGATTAAGGCCACCGAGTACTGCGGTTTCGACGGCGAACTCATCGAGTTGCCCGAAAGCGTGGAAGAGAGCGTGCTGCTCCAAGAAATCGACCGCCTCAACCGTAACGACGAGGTAGATGGCATTTTGGTGCAACTGCCGCTGCCCAAGCACATCGACGAGCAGAAAGTCATTAATGCTATCTCGCCCGAAAAGGATGTGGACGGTTTCCACCCCGAGAATGTGGCACGCCTATGGCTCAACGAGCCGTGCATCCTCCCTTGCACGCCCAAAGGAATTATTGTCCTGCTGGAGAAAGCGGGCGTCGAGTTGTCGGGTAAGCGAGCCGTCGTTATCGGGCGCAGCAATATCGTGGGCAAACCCGTTGCCAAGTTGCTGCTCGACCGCAACAGCACCGTCACTATCGCACACTCCCGCACGCAAGACCTGCCCGCGCTCTGCCGCGAGGCGGACATCGTGGTAGCGGCTATCGGTCGTGCCAAGATGATTACGGCAGACTATATCAAACGCGGTGCTGCCGTTATCGATGTCGGAATCAACCGCACGGAGGACGGACACCTCGTGGGCGATGTCGATTTCGAGACGGTAAAAGATGTAGCGGGCTATATCACGCCCGTACCGGGAGGAGTAGGACCTATGACCATCACCATGCTCATGCGCAACACCATCGAATGTTTCAAGAAAAGACATATAATTCATAATTCCTAATTCTTAATTCCTAATTAAGATGACCCTCGGAACTCCCCTCACAGACACCGCCACTCGTGCGCTACTGCTCGGCTCGGGCGAACTCGGCAAAGAGATTGCCATCGAGCTGCAACGCTTCGGCGTCGAAGTCATTGCTTGCGACAAGTATGCGAATGCGCCCGCCATGCAGGTGGCGCACCGCAGCCATGTTTTCAATATGTTGGACGGCGCCGCGCTCCGTCAGGTGGTGGAGCAGGAACGCCCCTCGCTCATCATTCCGGAGGTCGAGGCGATAGCCACGCCCACCCTTGTGGAGTTGGAGCAAGAGGGCTATCGGGTCATTCCTACCGCCCACGCCGCTTTCCTGACCATGAATCGTGAGGCGATACGCCGCCTTGCCGCCGAGCAGTTGGGGCTGCCCACCGCACGCTATGCCTTTGCCGACACGCACGAGGAGTACCTCGCCGCCGTCGAGCAAATCGGTCTGCCTTGTTTGGTGAAGCCTATCATGTCGTCTTCGGGACACGGCCAATCCACTATACGCCACGCCGCCGACATCGAGCGGGCATGGACCGTCAGCCAAGAAGGAGGCCGTGCCGGAGCGGGTCGTGTCATCGTCGAGGGCTTTGTTCCCTTCGACTACGAAATCACGCTGCTCACCGTGCGCCACGCCGGCGGTACACTCTTCCTGCAACCCATCGGTCACCACCAAGTCAATGGCGACTACCGTGAGTCGTGGCAGCCGCAGGCGATGAGCGAAACGGCGCTCCGGAAGGCACAACATATCGCCCGCCAAGTGACCGATGCGCTCGGCGGATACGGTATCTTCGGCGTCGAGATGTTTGTCGTAGGCGACGAGGTACTGTTCTCCGAGGTGAGCCCTCGCCCGCACGATACGGGTATGGTCACTATGATTAGCCAAGACCTGTCGGAGTTTGCGCTCCACGCACGAGCCATTTTGGGACTCCCGATTCCCGAAGTTCGCTTCTTCGGACCGTCGGCATCTCGTGCGATTGTCATCGAGGGCGACACCAACCGTGTAACCTTCTCCGGAATCGAAAATGCCTTAGCACTCCCGAAGGTAGAATTACGTTTGTTCGGAAAACCGGAGGTCACGGGGCACCGTCGCTATGGGGTCGTCCTTGCCACCGGCGCCACCGTCGAGGAAGCCCTCCAACGCTCCGCCGATGCCCTCGCGGAGATACAGGTACACATCCTTCCTCGCCAATAGCTCCCAATCCCCGAACAACCCTTCCGACTCCTTTCGGAACCCAATCAAAAACCACTAAAAAAATCTCTCGAAATACACCCATCCTCGTTAAAAATACATTAACAACATGATAGACCGTTATTCCCGCCCACAGATGCGCAAAATCTGGACCGAAGAAAACAAGTTCAACGCCTACCTTGAGGTAGAGATTCTTGCCGCCGAGGCATGGTCCACTCTCGGAGCAGTCCCGAAGCAAGACGTTGCCTTGCTGCGCCAAAACGCCCGTTTCGATGTCAATCGAATCCACGAAATCGAGGAGATCACCCGTCACGATGTCGTAGCATTCACGCGTGCGGTCAGTGAGTCCCTCGGCGAAGAGCGCAAGTGGGTGCATTACGGCCTTACCTCCACCGATGTGGTCGATACCGCCAACGGCTACCTGCTCAAGCAAGCCAATACCATTCTCCGCGAGGACCTGCAATCCTTCGCCCGTGTATTGCGCCGCCGTGCCTACGAGTTCCAATACACGCCCGTCATCGGTCGCACCCACGGCATGCATGCCGACGTAACGAGTTTCGGACTGAAGTGGGCGCTTTGGTACGAAGAGATGCAGCGCAACATTGAGCGTTTCGAGATGGCAGCACGCGGGGTCGAAGCAGGCAAGCTGTCGGGAGCGGTAGGCAACTACGCCAACATCCCGCCCGAAATACAAACCTACGTGTGTGAGCACCTCGGTATCGAATCGGCAGCCATTGCCACGCAGGTATTGGGACGCGACCGCCACGCATTCTATATCGCCACGCTCGCCGTCATTGCCGGCACATTGGAGCAAATGGCGCTCGAGGTGCGCAACATGCAGCGCCAAGAGGTGCGCGAGGTGGAAGAGGCATTCCGCAAAGGGCAGAAGGGATCGTCTGCTATGCCGCACAAACGCAATCCCATCTCGTCGGAGAACATCTGCGGCTGCGCCCGCGTGATGCGCGGCTATATGTGCACGGCCTCGGAGAACATTGCGCTGTGGCACGAGCGGGACATTTCCCATTCCTCCACCGAACGAATCGTCTTGCCCGACGCTACTATGCTGCTCGACTATATGCTCAGCCGCTTCGAGGGCGTGTTAGACAACCTTGTCGTCTATCCCGAAAACATGCTTCGTAACATCGGTCTTACCCACGGCGCTATATTCGCTCAACGCGTGATGAATGCGCTGATCGAGAAAGGTTTTGTACGCGAGCAGGCGTACGACTTGGTACAGCCCGTGGCCATGCGCACCCTGATGGAGGGCGGCGAAATGCAGGACAACCTCAAAGCCACGCCCGCCATCACCGAGCACCTGACGCCCGAAGAGATCGACCAATGCTTCACGCTCGATTACTATATGAAGCGAGTGGATTACATTTTCCACCGTGTGTTCGACCACGAAACCAAATAATCCCCGAAAACCAATCAAAAAAATACCAATATGCAAACAGTTGATGTCGTTTTAGGAATGCAATGGGGCGATGAGGGCAAAGGCAAAATCGTTGATGTCTTGGCCGCTCAGTACCCCGCAGTAGCCCGATTCCAAGGAGGTCCGAACGCAGGCCACTCCATCTATTTTGCCGACAAGAGTTTTGTGCTCCACACCGTGCCGTCGGGCATCTTCCGCGAAGGCACCCGAAATATCATCGGAAACGGCGTAGTGATTGACCCCATCATCCTGATGGAAGAGATTCACGCCATCGAGGCTATGGGCGTAAATGTGGGCGAGCGGCTTGCCATTGCCAAGCGTGCCAACCTGATTCTGCCTACCCACCGCCTGCTCGACGCCGCCCAAGAGAGCAAAAAGGGCGCGCAAAAGGTCGGCACCACGGGCAAGGGTATCGGCCCGGCCTACACCGACAAAATAGCTCGTAACGGACTTCGTGTCGGCGACATCCTGCGGCCGGACTTTTTGGACAAATACCACGCCTTGACCGCTGCCCATCGTGAGTTGCTCGGCGGAATCGAGCTTCCGTCGGACGAGGCTTGGCTCGCTGCCATCGACGAGCTGCGTCGCTTCCCGATTGTGGATAACGAAATCATGGTGAACAACCTTCTCCGGCACGACACGCCCATCTTGGCGGAAGGCGCACAAGGCTCGCTGCTCGATATCGACTTCGGCACCTATCCCTTTGTCACCTCTTCGAACACGCTCTGCGCCGGTGCCTGCACGGGTCTCGGTGTCGCTCCGCAGCATATAGGCAAGGTGTACGGCATCTTCAAAGCCTACTGCACCCGAGTGGGTGCCGGACCATTCCCGACGGAACTCTTTGACGAGACCGGCGAAACCCTTCGCCGTATCGGGCACGAGTACGGAGCCACCACGGGTCGTCCCCGCCGTTGCGGTTGGCTCGACTTGGTGGCGCTGCGCTACACCTGCATGATGAACGGCACCACCGAACTTTTGATGATGAAAGCCGATGTGCTGAACGAGTTTGACACCATACGAGTATGCGTGGGCTACAAGCTGAACGGAGCGGAAATCGACTATTTCCCCTACGAGGCCAACGACACGAATATCGAACCTATTTACAAAGAGTTCGAAGGCTGGAAAACGGATGTGTCGAAATGCACCACCTACGACAGCCTGCCTCAAACTCTAAAAGACTATATCGCCTTCATTGAGCAATACACGGGCGTGCGGGTAAGCATCGTGTCGGTAGGCCCGAATCGCACCGAAACGATATTTCGATAAAAATCACAACCATATATGGAACCACTGAAACACGAGTGTGGCGTTGCCCTGATTCGCTTGCTGAAACCTCTCTCGTACTATCAAGAGAAGTACGGAACGTGGCAGTACGGGCTCAACAAGTTGTACTTGCTGATGGAAAAGCAGCACAACCGAGGCCAAGAGGGCGCAGGACTTGCTTGTATCAAACTGCAAGCGGAAGCGGGCGAAGAATATATTTTTCGTGAGCGAGGGCTCGGCAGCGGGGCTATCACGGAGATTTTTTCCGCCGTGCAGAAACAGATCGGCGAATACGAGCCTACCCTGCTCGGCAACGCTTCGTATGCGGAGCGGTATATTCCGTACGCCGGCGAGCTCTATATGGGGCACGTGCGCTACTCCACCACGGGCAAGAACGGAATCAGCTATGTGCATCCCTTCTTGCGCCGCAACAACTGGCGGGCACGCAATTTGGTCCTCTGCGGCAACTTCAACCTTACCAACACCGAAGAAGTTTTTGCCAACTTGGCTCGCATGGGCCAACACCCCCGCCTCAACAGCGATACCTTTGTGCTGTTGGAGCAGTTGGGGCACCTGCTCGACCGCGAGTCGGAAGGCCTCTATCGGCGTATCGTGCTGCGTGGTGAGCAAGGGCTGTCCATTAGCCGCACCATCGAGGAAGAGCTGTCGCTCTGCCGAGTGCTGCGCAACGGCAGCGGCCTTTGGGACGGCGGCTACGTGCTCTGTATGACCACGGGCAACGGCAATGCCTGCGCCATGCGTGACCCGTGGGGCATACGAACCGCATTCTATATCCATACCGACGAGGTCTTTGCGCTTGCCAGCGAACGCCCCGTGCTGCAAACTGCTTTCGATGTGCCCGACGACGCCATTCACGAGCTGCTGCCGGGGCAAGCCATCGAGCTCAACCAGCGGGGCGAGGTACATCTCGAGCAGATTCTGCCCGCACGTCGCCTGCAAGCCTGCTCGTTCGAGCGTATCTATTTCTCGCGCGGGTCGGACAAGGATATCTATCAGGAGCGCAAGGCATTGGGAGCGAGCCTCGCCCAACGCGTGTTAGAGAGCGTGGGCGGCGATGTGCAGCACACCGTTTTCTCATTCATTCCCAATACCGCCGAGGTGGCTTACTACGGCCTGACCGACGAGGTGGAGGACCTGACGCACGAGCGCGTACGGCGCGAGAAAGTGGTTTGGAAAGACATCAAGCTGCGCACCTTCATCACCGAATCGAATTCCCGCAACGACTTGGCGGCGCATGTCTATGACATCACCTACGGCAGCGTACAAGCGGGGGAGGACAATCTTGTAGTGATTGACGACTCCATCGTGCGCGGCACCACGCTCCGCGAATCTATTATCCGCATTCTCGACCGACTGCACCCGAAAAAAATCGTCTTTGTCAGCTCCTCACCGCAAATCCGCTATCCGGACTACTACGGAATCGACATGGCGCACCTGTCGGAGTTTATCGCCTTTCGGGCGGCCATTGCGCTGCTGCACGACCGAGGCATGCAAAGCCGTATCAACGAGGTCTATCAACTCTGCCTCAAGCAGCGGGACGCCATGGAGCAAGGACTTCCCAAAGAAAAATACGAGAACTATGTACGCAAGATTTACGAACCCTTTACGGACGAAGAAATCGCCCGCAAGATGGCGGAGATGTTGCGTAGCGACAGCGTGCAATCCGAAGTGGAGATTGTTTTCCAAACCATCGACGGACTGCACAATGCGTGTCCGAACCATCCGGGCGACTGGTATTTTTCGGGCAATTACCCCACGGCGGGCGGCCTCAAACGGCTCAATCAGACTTTCATCGATTATATCGAAGAGAGCGTATCGCAATTCTAATGCGACGAGCCTCCCCAAAACAGAATATTTACAGAAAAAGCAATCGAAAATAGCATGAGTAAAGCAATCTTGCGCCTGTCGGACGGCTCGACCTTTGTCGGCGAATCGTTCGGGTACGAAGGCTCGGTGTCGGGCGAAGTGGTATTCAACACCGCCATGTCGGGCTATCCCGAATCGCTGACCGATCCGTCGTATGCGGGACAACTGATGGTACTGACCTACCCGCTTGTGGGCAACTACGGCGTACCGCCTTTCACCATAGAGGCAAACGGACTGGCCACTTTTATGGAATCGGACCGCATCTATGCGTCAGCCATCATCGTGTCGGAATACAGCGGGGAGTACTCGCATTGGAACGCCAAAGAGTCGCTCGCCGAGTGGCTGCAGCGCGAACACGTTGCCGGCATTACGGGCATCGACACGCGAGCGCTGACCAAGCGCCTGCGGGAGAATGGTGTGATGATCGGCACCATCTCCATCGAGGGTCAGCCCGACGCCCCCAAAGCACTCTACGAGGGCGTCAACTTTGTAGACAAAGTCTCCACCAAAGAAGTGATTCACTACTACCCAACCTCTGGAAAGACCCAATTCGCAGGCACAACGGAAACTACAAAAACGACAAAAACTACGGGGACAACAGAAACGACAAAAACAACAGAAACAACAGAAACTACAAAAGCAGAAACGACAGAAACTACAAAAGCAGAAACGACAGAAACTACAAAAGCAGAAACGACAGAAACTACAAAAGCAGAAACGACAGAAACTACAAAAGCAGAAACGACAGAAACTACAAAAACTACCGAAATTCCCGAACCAACCCCGAAGGTACTCTTAGTAGACTGCGGTGTCAAGCACAACATTCTTCGCTGTTTGCTCCGCCGTGGCGTGGAGGTAATTCGTGTGCCGTGGAACTACGATTTCAATACGCTTGAGTTCGATGCGCTCTTTCTCTCGAACGGCCCCGGTGACCCCGATACCTGCATGGAGGCGGTGGAGCATATCCGCCAATTCATGGCAGCGGAGGAGGCGAAGCACGACCCTGCCAAGGTGCGCCCGCTGATGGGTATCTGCATGGGAAACCAACTGCTCGGCAAGGCAGCGGGGGCGACGATATACAAACTCAAATACGGACACCGTTCGCACAACCAGCCCGTGCGAGAGGTCGGCACGGAGCGTTGCTTTATCACCTCGCAGAACCACGGCTATGCCGTTGATACCACCACGCTCGGCTCTGATTGGGAACCGCTGTTTGTCAATATGAACGATGGCTCGAACGAGGGCATCCGCCATAAGCACTACCCTTGGTACTCGGCGCAATTCCACCCCGAGGCCTGCTCGGGTCCGACGGACACGGAATTCCTTTTCGACCAATTTGTAGCATTGCTCCATAAATAAACCATACGAACCGGCATAACTAAAACGCATTATGAAGTTAGACAATATACAGAAAGTGTTGGTATTGGGCTCGGGTGCCCTCAAAATCGGCGAGGCGGGCGAATTCGATTATTCGGGTTCGCAAGCGCTGAAAGCCCTGCGTGAGGAAGGTATCCGCACCGTGCTTATCAATCCCAATATCGCCACCGTGCAGACCTCCGAGGGCGTGGCAGACAAGATTTACTTCCTGCCCGTGTCGCCCTATTTTGTGGAGCGGGTCATCGAAAAGGAACGCCCTGACGGCATTTTGCTCTCGTTCGGCGGACAGACGGCACTCAACTGCGGCGTGCAACTCTACCGCACGGGCGTGCTGGAGAAGTACGGTGTGCAGGTACTAGGCACTCCCGTACAGGCCATTATCGACACCGAAGACCGTGAATTGTTTGTCGAGCGGCTCAACGAGATTGGTGTCAAGACCATTCAGTCGGAGGCGTGCGAGAGTATCGAGGGCGCTCGTAAGGCAGCGCAAGACCTCGGCTACCCCGTTATCATACGTGCTGCGTATGCACTCGGCGGGTTAGGCTCGGGCTTCTGCGACAACGAGGAAGAGCTGAACGCCCTTGCAGAGAAGGCATTCTCCTTCTCACCGCAGGTGCTGGTAGAGAAATCGCTTCGGGGGTGGAAGGAGATAGAATACGAGGTGGTTCGGGACTGCTTCGGGAATTGTATCACAGTTTGCAATATGGAGAACTTCGATCCGCTCGGGATTCACACCGGTGAATCGATCGTGATTGCTCCCTCGCAGACGCTGACCAACGCTGAATACCACAAGCTGCGGGCACTCGCCATCAAAATCATTCGCCATATCGGCATCGTGGGCGAGTGCAACGTGCAGTATGCCTTCGACCCCGAATCGGAAGACTATCGTGTGATCGAAGTCAATGCCCGCCTCTCCCGCTCGTCGGCCTTGGCATCGAAAGCAACAGGCTATCCGTTGGCGTTCGTGGCGGCCAAACTCGGATTGGGCTACGGCCTGTTCGAGCTGAAAAACAGCGTGACCAAGACCACCCCAGCCTTCTTCGAGCCCGCATTGGACTATGTTGTGTGCAAGATTCCCCGCTGGGACTTGTCCAAATTCCGTGGCGTAAATCGCGAACTCGGCTCATCGATGAAATCGGTGGGCGAAGTGATGGCGATAGGGCGCACCTTCGAGGATGCCATTCAGAAAGGTCTGCGTATGATCGGGCAAGGCATGCACGGATTTACGGAAAACAAGGCACTGCATGTCGATGACCTCGACGCCGCTCTCTCCGCTCCGACCGACAAGCGTATTTTCGCCATTGCGCAAGCCATGTACGAGGGCTATACCATTGACCGAATCCACGAGCTGACGCGTATCGACCGCTGGTTCTTGCAGCGGCTGCATCATATCATCGAGACCGACAACCTGCTCCATACTCTCCGCCTCGACCAATTGGACGCTGGCCTGCTGCGTCACGCCAAGCAGCAAGGCTTCTCCGACTTCCAAATCGCTCGTGCCGTCGGGCTCGGCAAAGAAATGGATATGGATGCGGCAGTGCTGAAAATGCGTGCGTACCGCAAGTCGCTCGGCGTGCTGCCCGTGGTGAAACAGATTGACACCCTCGCCGCCGAATATCCCGCACAGACCAACTACCTGTATCTGACCTATTCCGGCACCGAATCGGACATGCACTATCAGGGCGACCACCGCTCGATTATCGTGCTCGGCTCGGGCGCTTACCGTATCGGCTCCTCGGTGGAGTTCGACTGGTGCGGTGTGCAAGCACTGCAGACCATTCGCAAGAACGGCTACCGCTCCGTGATGATCAACTACAACCCCGAGACGGTTTCCACCGACTACGACATGTGCGACCGCCTCTACTTCGACGAACTGACCTTCGAGCGGGTGATGGACATCATCGAACTGGAGAATCCGTTCGGCGTGATTGTCTCGACGGGCGGCCAGATACCGAACAACTTGGCACTCAAACTCGATGCACAGCAAGTGCCTATCCTCGGCACCTCGGCGCAATCAATCGACAACGCCGAAGACCGCGACAAGTTCTCCGCCATGCTCGACCGTATCGGTGTGGACCAACCCGAATGGAGTGCGCTGACCTCGATGGACGATGTGGAGCGCTTTGTCGAGAAAGTGGGCTTCCCCGTGCTGGTGCGCCCCTCGTATGTGCTGTCGGGCGCAGCGATGAATGTCTGCTCCAACCAAGAGCAGCTGACCCGTTTCCTGCAACTGGCAGCGGAGGTGTCGCAGAAGCACCCCGTGGTCATCTCCAAATTTATGCTCAACACGAAGGAGGTGGAGATGGACGCCGTGGCACGCGACGGTGAGATAATCGCCTACGCCATTTCGGAGCATGTCGAGTTTGCGGGCGTGCATTCGGGCGACGCCACGATTATGTTCCCCGCACAGAAACTCTATGTGGAGACCGTGCGCCGTATCAAAAAGATATCGGGCAAGATTGCGCGCGAACTCAATATATCGGGACCTTTCAATATCCAGTACCTTGCTCGGGACAACGAAATCAAGGTTATCGAATGCAACCTGCGTGCGTCGCGTTCGTTCCCATTCGTGTCTAAGGTGCTGAAAATCAACCTAATTGACATCGCCACTCGTATTATGCTGCACCTGCCGGTCGAGAAACCCGCCAAGTCGCTCTTCGACTTTGAGTATGTGGGCGTCAAGGCATCGCAGTTCTCGTTCAACCGCTTGCAGAATGCCGACCCCGTCTTGGGCGTGGATATGGCATCCACGGGCGAGGTGGGCTGCCTCGGCGAAGATGCCAACCACGCCTTGCTGCAAGCCATGCTCTCCGTGGGGCAGCGCATTCCCCAAAAGGCGGTGCTGTTCACCATCGGTGGGGCGAAGAACAAGGTGGCACTGCAGGAGGCGGCTCGCCAACTCATCGCCAAGGGCTATCAGATCTACGCCACGCCCGGCACGCTTCGTTTCTTCGAGGAAATCGGGGTGCCCGCGACCTGCGTCTATCACCCCTACGACCACGACAAGCAGCCGCAAGCGCTCGACCTGATGCATGCGCACCAAATAGACATGGTGGTGTCGATACCCAAAGATTTGGTGTCCGACCCCGCGCAAGACAAGTCGTACCCGGTGCGGCGTGCGGCGGTGGATTTGAATATCCCGTTGCTGACCAATCCCCGACTGGCGGCAGCCTTCATCAACGCTTTCTGTACCCTTCGCCCCGAGGACCTCGACATCCGCTCGTGGGAAGAGTATAAGTAAGACCTCCCCCGCCCCCTCCAAAGGAGGGGAGCATAGCAGGAAAATAGTATTTAGTAACCCTACCTCTATGGCCTCTGCTTGAGATAGGAGTATGTAATTTGTAATTAATAATCATGCCTCTTAGCCCCTCCTCTGGAGGGGTTGGGGAGGTCCAAAATATCAATCATTATGAACGCACTCACTCAAACTCATTTCTCGTTTGTCGGACAAACGGGCGTGTACAACGGCAAAGTTCGCGATGTCTATTTCATCGGACAGAACTTTATCTGCATGGTGGCGACCGACCGTATCTCGGCCTTCGATGTCATTCTGCCCAAGGGCATTCCTTACAAGGGACAGATTCTCAATCAGATAGCAGCCAAGTTCCTTCGTGCCACGGAGGACATTGTTCCCAACTGGCTTATGGCAACGCCCGACCCGATGGTGTCTATCGGTCTGCGCTGCGAGGGCTATCCCGTCGAGATGATTGTCCGCGGCTACCTCTGCGGCAGCGCATGGCGTGCGTATAAATCAGGTGTGCGCGAGATATGCGGTGTGCACCTGCCCGACGGTATGAAAGAGAACGAGAAGTTCCCCACGCCTATTATTACGCCGACCACCAAGGCGGAGATCGGTACGCACGACGAGGACATCTCCAAGGAGGAGATTATAGCCCGCGGGCTGATACCTGCCGACGAGTACGAGCAGGTGGAACGCTATACGCTGGCGTTGTTCAAGCGCGGACAGGAGATTGCCGCCAAGCACGGGCTGATATTGGTGGATACCAAGTACGAGTTCGGCAAGTATAACGGGAAGATTCTGCTCATGGACGAGGTGCATACGCCCGACTCGAGCCGTTATTTCTATGCCGACGGCTATGAGGAGCGTTTCCGTAAGGGCGAGCCGCAGCGCCAACTGTCGAAAGAGTTTGTGCGTGAGTGGCTGATGTCGGAAGGCTTCCAAGGCAAGGCTGACCAGCAAGTACCGGAGATGACAGACGAGATAGTGCGTGGCATCACCGACCGCTATATCGAGCTCTACGAGCACATCACCGGCGAGAAATTCGAGCAAGCCGATGCTTCACTCAGCGAAACTGCCCTCGCCGCCCGCATTGAACAAAACATCGCTGCCTACTTGAAAACCATCTAAGCGCAACAGCGTTTTAGTTTAGTCTGTCTATATAATCTAGTTCATCGAGAAAATCGAGTTTATCTAACCAGAGATAGAACATCCGGTTTTTCCATTATTCTCCGGTTTCCGAAGCGGTGCTTCGGGAGCCGGGGTATTTTATGTACCCCTAAAGGGATTATGCAAATTTTTGTTCGTTTTTTCTTCTATTTTTTTCGAGCGCATGCATATTCTTGCGTAATTCAACGAAAAGCAGTAACTTTGTACGCTTTTAGTCCGTTTTTTCGACCTACATCGCAACAATTTATCAAGATTCGGGCATAACCATCGCACACAATGAAAGAAAAAATCAAGAAAGGGTTCACCGCCCTATTCACCAACGACAAGTTCATCACCGCTATCATTTTGCTCAATTCGGTGGTGATATTCCTCCAAGAAAGCGGCTTCAATACCCGCACGATTGCCCTAATTGACCTCGTATGCACGCTCCTTTTTGTTATCGAGATGGCGGTCAAGCAAAGCTCGCTCGGGCTAAAAGGCTATTGGAAAGACGGTTGGAACCGATTGGACGGCACGCTCGTCATCCTATCGCTTCCCTCCATTGTGGCGTTCTTCGTTCCGAGTCAGGCTTTCCTCGGCGAACTCTCCGTCTTGTTGGTGCTCCGAATGTTGCGTATTCTGCGTTTCTTGCGAATCATTCATATTTTTCCGAATTTCTCGACCATTCTCAAGAATTTTCGCAAAGCGCTCAAAGACAGTGGCGGCGTGTTTGTCGGCTTTTTTATCTTGATTGTTATCATTGCCCTCATCTCGTGCGAGCTATTCCGTTCGGTGTCGCCGGAGTACTTTGGCACGCCGATTGATAGTATCTATACGATATTTCGCATCTGCACCGGCGAGGGGTGGAACGAGATACCGGACGACATAGCCGCCAACTCCACGATACTGACCGCGCGTTGGGTACGCCTCTATTTCAGTATTCTGTTGGTGCTGTGCAGCGTCATCGGTCTTTCGTTGGTCAACTCTATCTTTGTGGATGCGATGGTGAGCGACAACAACGATAACTTAGAGAAAAAGATAGACGAGCTCAACCAAAAAATGGACACCATTCTCCAAGAGAAAGAGTCCGAAAACAGCTAAAAACCTATCCCCCATCCCTATACCAAAATGAAGATCTTACAACATATCGGCGAGTACTTTATCCTCATGAGGAGGGTCTTCCGCCTGCCCGATCGTCAGCGCATGTTCTGGCGGCAATACTCACGCGAACTTGAGAAACAGGGGCTGCAATCGCTGCCGATTGTAGTCATAATTTCGGTATTTATTGGCGCTATTCTTACCATACAGGCAAAAACCAACACCGAAAACCCTCTGCTGCCGACCTACACCACCGGCCTCTTGACCCGCGAGACCCTACTGCTTGAGTTCTCTTCCACGATTCTCTGCCTCATTTTGGCGGGAAAAGTCGGGAGCAATATCGCCTCCGAGATAGGCACGATGCGTATCACGGAGCAGATAGACGCCATGGAAATCATGGGCGTCAATTCGGCTAACTACTTGATATTACCTAAGATAGCAGCCTTTGTTACGATGATGCCGTTCCTTGTCATCATCTCTACCACCATCGGCCTGATAGGCGGCTGGGCAGTCGGTGCGTTCACGGACATCATCACCGTGCAGGACTACCTCGTCGGCGTGCAGTATGCGTTCAACCCCTACTATGTCTGGTACGGCATTATCAAGGCCCTCGTCTTTGCGTTTATCATCACCAGCATGAGCAGTTACTACGGTTACTACGCCCACGGCGGCGCACTCGATGTCGGCCGTGCCAGCACCAACGCCGTAGTGAACTCGAACATCGTCATTCTTTTCGCTGACTTGCTGTTAACCAAACTGTTACTATAGGGAAACCAAACTGTTACTATAGGAGAACTGTACAATGATAGAAGCCATAGATGTAGTAAAAAGTTTCGACGGCGTGACGGTGCTTGACCATGTCTCCGCCACGATGCAGGACGGCAAAGTGAACATGATTATCGGGCAGTCCGGCTCGGGCAAAACGGTGTTCATGAAGTCGCTAATCGGCTTACACACAATCGATTCGGGGCGCATTGAGTACGATGGTCGTAACCTCACGGACATGAAAGAGAAAGAGGTGCGAGCCCTGCGCCGTGAGGTGGGTATGCTGTTCCAAGGGGCTGCCCTGTTCGACTCGATGAGTGTCATGGAGAATGTGCTGTACCCATTAGAGATGTTCTCCGACAAGAGCCATGCGGAGATGGAGGAGCGGGCGCGTTTCTGCCTTGAGCGCGTGAACATTCCCGAACGGGCTTATGCGCTGATGCCCAGCGAGATAAGTGGTGGTATGCAGAAGCGCGTGGCGATTGCGCGTGCCATATCCATGAACCCGAAGTACCTCTTCTGCGACGAGCCGAACTCCGGTCTGGACCCCAAAACGAGTATCGTCATCGACCAACTGATTCACGAACTGACGGAGGAGTACGGGATATGTACGATTATCAACTCGCACGACATGAACTCCATTATGGAAATCGGCGACAACATCCTCTTCTTGCGCAACGGCAAAAAGGAGTGGCAGGGTTCTCGCTTCGAGATATTTGACACAGGCAACGAGGCACTGGACGACTTTGTCTTTGCCAGCGACCTCTTCAAAAAAGTGAAAGCCGCCGAGAACGCAAAGAAGTAAAAAGGACTCCCCCGACCCCCTCAAGGAGGGGGACATATACACTGCAAGATGTAAAGATAACACACCTGCCAATAGTTATAATAATATGATAATGAAACGATTATACTTCCAACTCCCCCTCCTGCTGCTCACGCTGTCGAGTACGGCACAGACCGTGCGCCGCGTGCCTGCCTATAAGGGCGTGATAGAACGCATACAGCCCAACGGTGACACGCTCTTGACCTACCTGCGCGGCGACGAGCGCATGCACTGGTCGATGACCCTTGACGGTTGGCAGATAGCCTCGAACAAACGCGGACGCTACTGTTATGTCATGCGCAATCGACACGGGGACGCCGTCGTCAGCCGCAAGACTGCACACAACGAAGCCGACCGCAAACACTGCGAACGCCGTTGGTTGGAGCGTTACGGTATAAAAAAAGAAATTATACTCTACTAAAACAATATAGACGCACTCGCCTGCGACCACCAAGCCGCAGAGCGCAAAAAAAGAACAACGACAACTACTAACGATATGAAAAAGGTAACAACACTCCTATTGTGCTGCACGGCAGCACTCTCCGTATGGGCAGTCCCCGCACGCCGTGAGGGCGTATGGCGCACACAAGCAGACGGCACGAAAATCTGGGTCTGCCAACACGGCGATGAGCGGTTCCACTGGCTCACCAACGCCCAAGGCGAATGGATCGAGCAACAGACCGACGGCATGTACAAGACCGTACCGGCATTGAGCGATGAGCAGATTGCGCTACAACGCTCGCAGAGCCGTTTCCACGCTCCCGCTGCCACCCAGACGGCTACCCCGCTCAATATCGCTCCCCGCGGACTGATTATCTTGGTCAATTTCTCGGACAAGAAATTCAGCACCGACCGTGCCGAGATAGACAGTATGATAAAAGGCTATAACTACACCCGCAAGTACTCCTATAGCTATACCAGCTATGGACGGAAAATAACAGTCAATGTGGATTCTAAGGGCTCTGCTCGGCAGTACTTCCACGATGTGTCGTATGGGCAGTACAACCCGCAGTTCGACATCGTCGGTCCCGTTACGCTCAGCAAGGCTTCGACCTACTACGGCAAGAACAGAACTTCCTCGAGCATTGATATATATGCATATAAGATGGTCGAAGAGGCAACCCAATTGGCTTATGATTCGTGTCATGTGGATTGGTCGCTCTACGACAACGACGGCGACAAAACGGTGGATTTTGTCTATTTTCTCTACGCCGGCTACGGCGAGGCAGACGGCGGCGGTGACAATGTGATATGGCCGCACAAGGGCTCGATGAAAGACGACTGGAACGTAAGCAATTATAAAGTAAACGGTTATCTTATCAACAACTACGCCTGCAGCAACGAAATCTCGTACATCTCCGGTTACCACGACGGTATTGGCACGTTCTGCCACGAGTTCGGACACGTGCTCGGCCTGCCCGACCTCTACAACACCGGCTCGGGAACCATCCGCACGCTTGACGACTGGGACATCATGGACTACGGCTGCTACAACGACGACGGCAATACCCCCTGTGCCTACTCGGGCTACGAGCGGTTCTTCTGTGGATGGGCAAAGCCGCAGATTCTGACCGACTCGGCGTACTACGAGCTCAAAGAACTGAACGGTAGTAACACCGTGCTGCTTGTCTCCACCACCGACGAGCATAACCTGATCGGTAACGACCCCAACCCCACGACCTTCTATCTGCTCGAGAACCGTCAGCAGAGCGGTTGGGACAAGGCGCTCGTCGGACACGGACTGATGCTGACCAAGATAAAGTACAACTACACGCGTTGGAAAAACAACACCCCGAACAACTCCACAAGCTCCATGGGCGTGGACATCATCGAGGCGAAGACAAACACCAGTACCTCGAGCAATGCCGCCACTGACCTATTCCCCGCAGGCGCTACCAAATACACCATCGATGATAGCCATGTTCTCACGGACATCACGGAGGAGAACGGCACCATCTACTTCTCGTACAACGGCGGCAAACGCCTTACGCCCACCGCTATCGACAACGCCGATGATGTCGAGGAGCAAATACTGGGCATCTACACGCTGACGGGCGAGAACGCAGGCACCGACCTCGAGTCGCTCCACGGCATCTATATCGTCCGCACCAACAAGCGCGTGTACAAAGTACTCCGCTAATCCGCTGCCCACGCACTCCGATGAAGATCGTATCGTACAACCTCAATGGCATTCGTGCCGCCATAGGCAAAGGTCTACTTGCGTGGCTGCAGACCGAAGACCCCGATGTCTTCTGCATTCAGGAGAGCAAAGCGCAGCCCGACCAGATAGACACCGCTGCCATGCAAGCGCTTGGTTATCACAGTTATATCCACTCGGCGCAGAAGAAGGGCTATTCGGGCGTATGCATCTTCTCCAAGCAGGAGCCGGACTATGTCGAGGCAGGTATGGGCATAGAGCGTTACGACCAAGAGGGGCGTGTCCTGCGTGCCGACTTTGGGGACATCACGGTGGTGTGTGTCTATATCCCGAGCGGCACCACAGGCGGCGTGCGACAAGACTTCAAGATGGAGTTCCTCGAGGACTTCCTCGTCTGGACACTCGCCCTGCGCAAGCAACGCCCGAACCTCGTAGTATGCGGCGACTACAATATCTGCCACAAGCCTATCGACATCAACCACCCCGAGCGGCAAGTAGGAGTGAGCGGTTTCCTGCCCGAGGAGCGTGCGTGGCTCGACCGCTGGGAGGCAAGTGGTATGATAGACTCCTTCCGCCTGTTCAACGACCAGCCGAACCAATACTCGTGGTGGAGTTATCGTTTCGGCGCAAGGGAGCGTAATGCAGGCTGGCGTATCGATTACCATTGGGTAAGCGAACCGCTCCGCCCGCGTATCGTCTCCGCTCGCATCCTCACCACCGCCGTCCACTCCGACCACTGCCCCGTCGAAGTCGTAATTAAGGGGAAATTATAGGAAATCTCTATAACATAGGAATTCATAGACTTTGTAGGATGTCGTCTATGGAATACTACATTCGTATTCACCATCCGAACAATCGGGGATGCAGCAACTCGAATCCCTACTATATGGTGAAATTCCACGAAGTCTATACAGGAACCTGAATTGTTAGCGCATTTAACCTAAAATTCCATTATATTCTTTTACCATGCCTTTTCCACCTCTTGCACAACCCTACTTGCATCGTCAGCCTCGCACAAAAACACTCGACGGGCTTTTCGAACATTGCGTCAAGACTGCGGCACAGAAGCACCTCGAGCAAATAAAAACAAGTACGCAATGGGCAAACATTTTGTTTGGGTACGAAACCAATAGCAATAGCCGCGCACATTTAATGACCGATGTACACGATAAGTTCAAAATCTATTTCGTAGGCTATGGCTTTCGCTATGCATTCAACACCGACCTTATTGTACAGAATTATCCGCATTGGTTCAAAGGAGTTCAGCAACCCCTATCGGCTGAGCCCACTCCATCAAATATCTCAGACCCCGCAAGTATTATACTTGAAGCCTCATGCGCTATCGGCAGAGAGATAGAACAAGCCAACAATCCACACAACCGAGAGTCCTATCGAATCGATACATGGGATGAACATGCCTACAAAAACAAATATATCTATGCCGCAGGATTAAAGGTTAACGAATATTCGAACCCGCATTTCCGGGAGGGGCTGCAAGTGCATATTCGCAATGGTAATCGTACATATATTGGAGAGGTGATTGAGTACGACTACAATACAGGCACTCTCTTTCTTACATCTTCCGGTCGTATTCCGAAGTACTACCCGATGTACATCAATATAGACAACAGTTTCATTCTCAAAGGAGAGCAGAACCGTATTGCAAATTTCGCACAAAACAAAGACGCAAGAGAGTTTCCGGTCTATAAGTTTCTCAACAAAACCACTCACCAACTCACCCAACTTGACCATCAGCCTCCAACTCACGAAACCATAGCAGGACTTGACGAAGCACAGAAAGAAGCCTTTCAAGCAGCACTTGATTACGACATCACTTTTATTTGGGGGCCTCCGGGTACAGGAAAATCTTTTACTCTTGCTGCAATCATTCGTGCCCTATTTTTGACACTTGAACGCACTGCTGTCTGTTGCGTATCTAATGTCGCAGTTGACCAACTTGTTAATAAAGTGGTAGATACGATTGAGTATAGTCATTGGTCTGTCCCCGCAGGCAATTTCTATCGTGCCGGACATACTACCGACGAGCGAATCATCGCTACTGATTTTTTATTTCCTAACGACAGTACCACTCGCCAATGTCGGGAGCAGATTCAACAACTGAAACAGCAAGTGGACAATCTCACCCTACGGGACAAAGAAAAATACAAAGAGCGTATCATCGAACTGAAAGCACAAATAAAGGATTTGCGTGTAATCCTCAAAGAAAAAACCGACTATCTTGTCAAATCTTCCCGCGTAGTTTTTTCCACAATATCCAACTTTGTGTTGAGTGAACTTCTCAATCAAAGCGAATTCGATAATCTGATCGTGGATGAAGCCTCTATGCTGGCCTTACCCACTCTGTTGGCTATAGCCGGCAAAGTCAAAAAACGAATTATCTTAGTTGGTGATTTTCAACAGTTGAGCCCAATTGCTATAGTACCCAACCCTATGCTCACACAGAATGTTTTCGCTCGTTGTGGCATAGACCTCCAACATACAACACATCCGGCATTGCGTATGCTACTCAACCAACGACGCTCCTATCAGCCAATTGTTGAGATTATCAATCGTCCATTCTACGCCGGCAAACTCCAAGCAACAATCCTCACCCCAAACGAAATAACTCTCGCAGAACCATTTGCAGGAAAGTCTATAGCTCGTTTGTCTATTACAGATGGTGAAATGCGATTCACAAAAGGAGGCACTCGTCAAAATCCTAAATCGGCAGAAGCAATATTCGAATTGCTCGATAAACTGCGGGACACCTTTTCTGCAAACACTTCTATCGGTATCATAACGCCATACAAAGGGCAAGCCAATATGCTGCGCGCAATGAAAGCACAACGAAACTACCCAATGGCTTTTAAGGACTGCATAAAAATTGGTACTGTTCATACTTTTCAAGGTTCCGAATGCGATATTATCATCTTCGACATAGTTGATTGCCGTCAGACTATTGACGGAAAGAAACCTTCTGTTGGCAAGCTCTATGGAGGTAAGGGAGGGGAACAACTACTCAATGTGGCGGTTAGTCGTGCCCGTGCAAAATTCATTGTCGTAGGTGACATCGATTGGTTCATCAATAATGCTCCCGGAAATTCGGTAACCGGGAATACCCTTCGTATTCTTCGAGCATGTAACAATGTATAACAGACAACAAATAGGCAACAGACTAACTACATTCCATATAGTAAGTCTATTCTCATTACCACATCAAAATATTTCGTGGATTGTAAGAGAAATCGACTGAGATTTTGGCACGAAATATGTTTGTTAAATTATCACAATCATACTAATACATAATTAGCAACAGTGGACATACTACGAACTGAACATCTTGTAAAGAAATATGGTAAGCGCACCGTGGTGAACGATGTGAGCATACACTTGGAGCAGGGCGAGATAGTCGGTCTGCTCGGCCCGAACGGTGCGGGCAAGACCACCACATTCTATATGACGACAGGCCTTGTTACTGCCAACGAGGGCAAAATTTTCCTCAACGACAAGGACATCACCTCGTTCCCGATGTACAAGCGGGCGCAACTCGGCATCGGCTACCTCCCGCAGGAGGCAAGCGTATTCCGCAAGATGACCGTTGAGGACAACATTCGCTCCGTGCTCGAGATGACCAAGTTCAGCAAAGACTACCAAAAACAGAAACTGGAGCAACTCATCTCCGAGTTCAACCTCGCCCACGTGCGCAAGAACTTGGGCGACCGCCTCTCCGGTGGCGAACGCCGCCGTACGGAGATTGCCCGCTGCCTTGCCATCGAGCCGAAATTTGTCATGCTCGATGAGCCATTTGCAGGGGTCGACCCTATTGCCGTGCAAGAAATTCAGGATGTCGTTTGGCGACTCAAGGACAAGAACATCGGCATCCTGATTACCGACCACAATGTGGATGAGACGCTGATGATTACCGACCGTGCCTACCTGCTCTTCGAGGGCAAGATTCTCTTCCACGGCACGCCCGAAGAGTTGGCCGCCAACCCCATTGTGCGCCAAAACTACTTGGGGCGCGACTTCGAGCTGAAGAAGAAGAGCCGCCCCGTTCCAGAAAACGGCTAAGCGTATGCAGCGCAGCCTATTCCATATCGCCTTTTTCGCTTTTTGTATGCTTATTCTCGGGTGCACGAACACGCCCGAGGTGGATGTGCCGATGGTACGTTGTGCGGATATCCCCGCAGGCGTGGCGTCGGCTATGTCGTTTGCGGCGAATGGTTGCGGCTATGTCCTTTGCGGGCGCACGCAGTCGGGCGAGCGCACCAATGCGTTTTGGCAATACACGCCCGACTCCGACCAATGGACTGTCCTGCCTACGCCCCCACTGAAAGCTCGTGTCAAGGGCGTAGCACAACCCATGGGCGACAAGGTCTATATCGGCTTGGGCTTCAACGGACACGCCTACGGCGAGGGCAGCTACCTGCACGACTTTTGGTGCTACACCCCCGCCACCGGCCAATGGCAACGCCTTACCGACTTTCCGAGCGACAACACCGTCGGCGCCGTCAGCTACGCCCACAACGGCAAGATTTACATTCTCTACGGCTTCGGCTACGGCTTCACCCGCGAGATTTCGTGCTACGACCCCGAATCGGATACGTGGCAGGTCTATGAGGACGACCACCGCCGTGCCAATGCAGCCCTCGGCATGACGGGCGCCACCGTGGGGGGCCGCACCTATATAGGCACAGGCTTCAACACCCGCAACCTGAACCAATGGTACGAAGCCGATTTGGAACAAGATAACTGGACAAAATGCGCTTCCGTGCCTACCGCAGGTCGCCAAGTGGCAACTGCCGTGGGCAACAGCCGCTACATCTACCTCATGGGTGGGCACCATTTCGGCGGCACGCTCACCACGTGGCAATCCTTCTCGGACATCCTCCGCTACGACCCGCAAAAAGACCAATGGGCGCATTGCGGTTCTATCCCTTATGGGGCGGCCGAGAGCATGATTTCCTTCGCAATCGGTGAGCGAATCTACTTCGGCTTGGGCGAGGACAAAGACGGCCAAATTTTCACGCAACTCTACTATCTTGAAGACTAATCGCCTCATATTGCCCCTCTTGCTGCTCCTGCTCGCCCTCCCCGTGCGGGCGTGGGACTGGTGGCCTCTCCCGATGGCCAATCCCGACCAAGAGGGCGACTCGCTCTACTATACGCTCAGCCTGTCGGGCGTGGCGTCGTCGGGCAAGACAGCACCCTTCTGGCTGCAAAGCAATCGCCACGGCGACATCTCCGCCTCGCCCTACAGCGGCAACCTCACGGCGGGTATTGTCAAGCCCGCCACTCGCCCCTGCCGCTGGTTCGACTACGATTTTGCCTTTACGCTCACGGGGCGCCTGCAGAGCCGCACGGACTACATCTGCGCCCCCGAAAACCGCTTGGGCACGCTCTATTCCAACTTGGCGTATGCCCATGTTCGGCTCTATGTTATCGATATCACGGCGGGCATTCAGCCCGAGCAGTACGGCAGTCCCGACCCCGAACTGACGAGCGGCGGCCTACTCTACTCCGCCAACGCACGCCCCATGCCCGGCATACGCATCGGCATCGACCGCTGGACGGCGTTCCCGGGCCTGTACGGTTACCTCGAGGTAAAGGGCGGACTGAGCCATCAGTACCTGTTCGACAATGTGTATGTGTCGCAGGCCAAAGTACATCACAAGTGGGTCGGCGCTCGTGTAGGCGGACGGCTGCCCGTCAACCTGAGCTACGAGTTTCACCATGTGGCGCAGTGGGGCGGCTACTCGCCCGTCTATGGCGATTTGGGCAACAGCTGGTCCGATTTTATGGCAGCGGTCCTCGTGCGCTCGGGCGGCACCATGGCGAACGACCAACTCAACGCCGAGGGCAATCATATTGGCAGTCAGTCGCTTACGCTCGATGTGAAGGGCGACGGCTGGCGCGTGAGCGCCTATTGGCAAAATATGTTCGAGGACGGTCCGATTCGCTTTATCGGATTCGGCATGAACCCCACCGACGGACTGTGGGGCGTCAATATGGAGCAGTTGCGCTGGCCGTTCATCAGCGGATTTACGTACGAATTTCTGAATACCACCGACCAATCGGGCCCCTACCACGACCGTGACGGCTTGATCTATGGCGGTGCTGACGGCTACTACCGCAACAGCATCTACCGCAACGGTTGGAACTACCACTACCGCTCGGTCGGCACGCCCTTTATCACTTCGCCTATCTACAACACCGACGGCACGGAACAGACACTCAACAACCGTGTCATGGCGCACTACATCGGCGTCAAGGGCGACATTTACGGCTACCGTTACCGTCTCGTCGGATCGTATGCCCGCAACTACGGCATGTACGAGTCGAATCCGTCATCCGCCTTGCTCTCAACCAACACGGGCGTTCTGCTCGAAGTCCGGAAGCAAGTGGAAAAAGCGTGGGGCTTAGAATTCAGTCTCAGCCTCTCCGCCGACTTCGGCACTCAGTTCTCCCCGCAAAACCTGCAAACCACCCACACGGATACCCCAAACCCCAATACGGATATATCCCAAAACTCCAAAACAAAGACTTTCTCTCAATTTGGTGCTCTCTTCACCATCCGCAAGACCGGCCTTCTCACCCACTGGTAACCACCCGCAACTATCTCAATTCTCTTATTACCAAAAGAGGCTGCCTAACCAAACTCGTTAGGCAGCCCCTCTTGTTTAGAACGATGGATTACACTTGTCTATAAACGTTGCCCCGTAACGGTATAGCGGACCCCGTCGCACTCAATGATGAGGTCGCCCGACGGGGTGAGATACTTATGCGTAGAGGTTGCTGCGGCGGGAGTAAGAATACCCGTCCCTTGCCCGTATTCACTAACGGTGGCGTTCCACCCCTTAGCGTTATTCATTGCCATATAATCCCCGGTCGGATTGGCATTGAACAGTACCGTCAGTGCGCCGTCGGTGGCTGTCGATTGCAGCGTAGCGGGCAGTGTGGTGGCGGTGGCGGCTGTTACTTCGTAGAGTTTGGTTGCCGTAGTATCGTTGCCGTTATAGACAACAAAGAGGGTGGTATGGGTATCATAATATTCGTCCGGAGCGGGGAAGTACATACCGAATTTCGAGAAGGCAATTTGCATTTTTTTGCCTGCCGAAGCGGGAACGAAAGTCGTGATCTGATCACAAGTTAGACTAACATCGTAGCCGGTGTTTTCGGGATAAGCCCAACCGCTCGACTCCGGCGTGTGGGCGAATATCCAATTGCCGCTGATGGTATAGGTATTCTTCCCACAGACAGAGAGGATTTTGTTCTCTACCGTAACGGCGGCATCAGGATGGGTGAAATCTACATACGAGGTCAGGTTGCTAAATGCGATATTATCCACATTGAGGTCTATCTTATCGCCCGTCTGTGCGGCTGCAGCGACATCGGCTACGACAAAGAAATGATGTTCACCCTCGCTGAAGGTAATCGTATTCCAATCGGACAGAACGATGGTGTTCTCCGTAACATCCGCCTCGGCAAGCAAAGTGGTGGTGGCAAATTTGCTGCTTGCACCGGTGTAGTACAAACGGACATGCGACATAGCGGCGTAGGTGTCGTTCGTGCTGAATTGTACGGACGCAGGTTGCAGCGGATGCTCGGTATTGACTGCCGTCAGCGAGAAATGCAGCACTTGCACATCGGTTGCACCCGCAGAAACGGTGGCGTTCGGCTTTTGTACCGAGGAAGAGGCTATAATCATATCCTGCGGAGTGTATTCAAACACTTGGGCATCCCAACCTGCACGCTTATTCGTTGAAGTGGTTTTGCGGGAGACATAGCGCACGGTGATAGCACCACTTGCGGCAGTACTCTTCAGTACGACATTCGTTGCCGATTGGGCAGTAGCGGTATAGAGCAGGCTATCCGAGACGGCTTTCGTGCCGTTATAGACGAACAGGCTGTCTTTGATACTAGTCGTCCAAAGAATAGATATAGAGGAGAAATCAATCTGCACACGCTTATCTTTGGTAGTCGGGCGGAAAGTAACCGTGCCGACAGCGTCGGAGTCGGTACGCTGCTTCTCGGGACCTCCGTCATCACAGAAACGAAGCGTACGATTGACATCAATCGTTTTGTTTTGGTCGGGTTCGAGCAGCACGAGTGCTTCTACAGTCGGAGCAGATGGAGTTGCAGCCGTAGCAACGGTATTACCCTTCTTGGTGGTAATTGAAGTCAGCGTGAAAGCGGGAGCGGCATCCCAAGCGGCAGCGGTTGCTACATTCGCACCGATACAGAAGATATTGTTCGTGGGCTGCAATGTATGGTGGCAAGTAAGCGTATAGACACCCTCGTTCTCGGTGAGAGTGGAAGGAATCAGTTCCACTCCCGTGTGGGGATTGGACGGGGTCGGTGCGATAGGACGCTCGACATTGCCCGCATAGAGAAGGAAAGAAGCGGGGTCGAACACCGTCTTATCCGACAGCGTGAACGATACAGCGGTCAGTGTATCAACAGGAACTGCACCATCGGTAGTCAATGCAAGACCGCCGACATTAACATTCTCCTCGCCTGCGAAGACCGTTGCAGGCACTTTGGAATAGTCTGCTACGGCAGCCGAAACGGTTTGCGGATTGGTTGCCACGCAATAGACCATCGCATTGAAACCATACGAGGTTTCCAAACTACGCCAATGGAAACAGCAGGAGAGTGCGCCATCGGTGGCTGTTGAGATATACGGATTACCAATGGCTATGCCTCCGTAGGTTCTGGATTGCGCTACCGAATCAAGCATGGTATCGGTATGCGGGAAGCCAACTTTATCTACGGCAGAAACGGTTGTAGGATAGGTTACGCTCAAGGTATCGAATACGCCGTTGTATATTTTGAGGCTTGCAGGATAGTTGTTCGTGTTCGCTTTGGCATGGATGGTATCAAAGTGAATGTAGATGGTATAGCCCGCTTGAGTAGGCTTGAAAATTGTGGTCGAATAAGCAAAGTCCGACGAGCGCGAGAGGCTGCCATAGCCTTTGAAATCGAGGTAGTTAACCACCTCGCCCGGGGCGATTTCGACAACTTGCTTACCCAACTGCGGGGCAAGCACGGTGCGCGTTTGCGCAGAAAGCGTAGCGACTGACAGCAGTGCTACAGCAAAAGAGAATAGATTTTTCATAATATCATGTAGGGGGAGCTGTTTTCCCCAATTTACATTTGGCATATAGCTAAAAAATTGTCCCACAACAGTCTGGATAATATACACAAAAAAGCCGCTTGACCTATATCAAACGGCTTGTAACAATGGATATAACGCCACT
>CAVHGD010000012.1:0-11869 GCA_963635385.1 Dialister sp. CAG:486
GCATGGTTATAGCGGGGTGCGTATTTGTTGCAACAAAATAAGTAGTAGATACATATATCTATGCATAGCTAATATTTTCTTGGGATTTGCATATTCGGATATTTTGTTGTACCTTTGCACCAGAATAGGAATAGTTCTGTGCTTATTGCCGCAAGCAAGTGTCATAAATTATGATACCGCAGGCAAGTACTATTATATAATAGTGCAAAGCAAGTACCATGAATATTGACCTCTAAATCATCCAATTGTTATGAAACGAATTTCTTCCCCCCCCCCTCGCTTTGTAAGCGTATCAGTACCTTAATTGGAAGTACGCAATGCATTGTGGCTCTGTGTGCTATGTTTGCACTGCTCTTAACAGCAGGCAACCAAGTCTATGCACAAAACAACAGCACGGAACAAGTTGTCGCAGACAGCACGGCACAAGTTGTCACAGACGGAGCGGCACAGACCACGATGAATCCTTACCTGCCTGTTGCCAACTTGTTCTACGACTTTGACGGCGACGGATACAAAGAGGCGGCATACCTCTACGGCGATTATTTATATACCACCTCCAACTACGCCAACGCCTTTGCCGCCACCAAACGGTTTGATTGGGGTCCCGATTACTTCAAGGTGTATTACTACTTGAACTACATCGAGGACATCAACGGCGACGGCATTATGGACTTCACCGTCTCGAACAACAAACAGGATCAATACGCGAGTATGGCGCTCTCCCAATCCGACGGCACTTTTACGAAGCACAACAAGTGTATCAGTGCCACCGATATGGATATTAACTGCGACGGGCGTATCGACTATATCCGCATGAGCGCGAACGGCACCAATCCGAGTCTCTTTATCAACCTCCGACAAGCAGACGGCTCTTTTGTAGAGCAGGCGATGCAACTTATGACCAAAGAGGAATACGAGGCGCAGTTTGACCCGAATGCATGGGGATCGACCGCCGTGCAAGAGTGGAACGGACTTATCGGCGCGACGGTGCCGAACACGGGGGCGACTTTCAGCGGAGCCTCCCTAGCACGCGCACCGCAGCGGCATAGTCCCTCCGTACAAAAAGTACAGGGTTTGGGGCAGAAAGTATATGCACCGACCAAAGTGCTTGACCTCAATGCCGACGGACTGATGGACCTTATCGACGAGGCGAACGGGACTATCTACTACAACATGGGCAACGGCAAGTGGATATACACTGCCACCAACGGCGCGGTCTTCACCGCCGACTTCAACAACGACGGCATACAAGACTTCGTCTTCCCCGGAGCGAAGCTGCAAACCGCTATCTATCAAGGGAATGGAGAGTTTAAGGTTACTACGCTCTATGAAAATATCCAAGTGGACGACGACATCTACTGCTACGACTTTGACCATGATGGCGATGTGGATATCCTTGTGACATTCTCCGCACCGCTCAACAGCACGGGCTATGCCTACACGATGTTCTTCCGCAACGACGGGAATGGGAACTTCACCCAACTTGACGAGCAGGACTACGGAGAAAACAAACTCTATTTCTCGAACTGTCAGGACATTAACGGCGACGGCTATTACGACCTGCTTGCCTTCCGCGGGGAGTATAATTGCTATAACGGCGATTGCAATCTCAACGACGGAACACACGACATCGTATGGCTGCAGGGGAAAGCCGATATGACCTTTGAAGAACCGCAAGTGCTGTACTCGTTCAGCAGTTGGGGGGATTTAGACGCTGTCCGCATCAATGCCGAAGACCTTGATAATGACGGCATTATGGAGATATGGGTGAATGGCATATCCGGCAGCGACAACCCGCTCGTTATTCATAAGCCTGTCGGCACCGCCAACAGCGCCCCCACTGCGCCCGCGAAACCCGAACTGTCTTACAGCGACGGCATACTGACCGTCAACTGGGGCAACGGGGCGGACACGAAGACCGCAACGGCTGACCTCACTTACGCCCTGCGGGTAGGCACCGCAAGTGGCAAACAGGATATCCTGCACGCACACGCCAACGCCGACGGCTCGCGGCGCAACTTCCTCGACGGGAACATGGGCAAGTACCACACCTACACGCTTGACCTGTCGTCTTTCCCCACAGGCACTATCTATGTGGCGGTACAGGCTATCGATGCACAACACTGCGGCTCTGCGTGGAGCGAAGAGGCGGTTATCGAACATACAGCATTGCCCGTCAGTTTCTCCCTTAGCAGCACGGTGGTGGGGAAAGGTAACCCCCTGACTGCCACTTTTACACCCGTCGGCGAGGGCTACACCCACCAATGGACTGCCCAAGACGGCGTCTGCACCGAAGCAGGAAACAGCACCGTGCAGATAACTTTCTCGGCTGCAGGCGACAAGATAATTACGCATACCCTCACCGCCCCCGATGGGCGCACGGCACAAACCACACAGACCGTTACCGTTATGCCCAATGGCACGGACACTGCCATTGAACTGACAAGCGACCAATACACCATGCTGGCAAACATATACAACGACGGCGGCTTTCAGATGAATGACTACAACTTCGACGGCTATTTGGATATAACAAGTTCGACTGATAATGTGGTATATAAAGGCGCCGCCGACTACCAATTCACCAAGGCAAGCGGAATATGGAACACGGGACTCACTATCCCGAACTGCTTCTGGTTCGACTGGACACACAACGGGGCGGCAGACTTGCTGGTGACAAGTTCGGGGTATTATGACTTAGGCTATTACCTGCCGCACAACGGCACCGGAAACCTCACCGGCCAAAAGACGGATGACAATATCAAGACCTACTCGAATGGTAACAGTAAAACACCGGACTACTGCCTTGTGGACTATAACCACAACGGTTACTACGATATACCTATGCTCGACTATACGGCGAAGGACGGTATCGGGGATATCTACTTTAAGTCCTACGACGGCGAGAGTTTTGTCCGCAAAGAGAAACAATACAACATACAAACCGACGACGACCGCGGGCGGTTCAACGAAGTCTTATTAGAAAGCGCATATAGCCAAACTCTCTATATTGACTTCGACCACGACGGCTTTATCGATATCGCAGGGCTGTATGCGAACCCCAATGTAAGCACTTACAATACCGCCTACAAGGGGTTGGTGGTATTCCGCAACAAGGGCAACTTTACTTTCGAGCAAGTATTCATTCCCTTTGCGCAAGAGATAGCCAGTCCTGCAACGGTGAATTATCAAGACAAGCACGACATGCAGAACGCACAACTCATCGACCTCAACAACGACGGGTACTACGACATATTCGCCTGTCGTTACGCCGATGGGGCACCGTATATCCTTTGGAACAACCAAAACCAATCGTTCTCCGCACCCGACCTGCTGCCACTCGGCGACTTGCAAGCATTCTACACCGAATCATTCGAGTACCAATTCGCCGACCTCGACAACAACGGGTACATTGATATTATCTCTCTGCAAACCAATCCCAAGATGGGCGAGAATGTTACGAATGTCTATGTTCACTATATGGGCGAGAGCGGTGTCATACAACAAGGATTCCTGTTAACAAGTGCCGCTACTGTAAAATATTGTAAACTCCGAAACTTCGCCGCCAATGGTATGGCACTCGTAACGGCACAATATGACAAGTTCATCTATCCGGTTACAGGGATTGATAACAAACGCCCGTCGGCACCAACGGGACTGCGTGCCGTACAGACCGACGAGGGACTGCTCATTGAGTGGAACGCCGCACAAGACGACCACACGCCTGCCGCACAGATGCGCTACAACCTCTCCGTGAAGCGGGCAGGGAAATCGGGTAACGGTGCATACCTTATCTCACCGCAGAACGGGGGCAACGCCAATGCAGCCTATATGCCTGATTATCATTATATTGAGGCAACGCGCTTCCTCATTCCGCAAACGGAGATAGAGGTGGGCGACTACGAGATAAGCGTCCAAGCACTTGACCTGCAGAACGCGATGAGCCTCTTCTCTGACACGATAACCACTCATGTGGCATCCGTCAGTCAGGTAAAAGCACCGACCTCTGTCTGCCTATTCGACCAAGCCACCTTCACCTACACAGGCACACAGCAGTCTGCTACGCCTACATGGGACTTCGACGGCGGCATTATCGACAGCGGCAGCGGATATGGGCCCTATCAGGTGCATTGGACGACAGCAGGCACGAAGACAGTCCGCCTGACCGTCAACGGCGAGACGACCGAGCGCATGCTCTATGTGGAGGAATACACTTCCGACTACACGCTGCCGACCTACTACATCAACGACTACACCACGACGCTGGACTTGCCTACAGACGCCACTTGCAGTTGGCAGGCACGCTACAACGGCGATGCGAACTACGCGCCTATCAGCACTTTCGCAGGCGTGATAGATATACAAGGCAACAGCCTCACACTGCACAAGCCTGCAGGCAGCGAAGACCTCTTCCTGCAACTGACACTGACCAACAACAGCGGGTGCGAGACGACCATACAACAGCGTATGCAAGTCATCGAACAGGACCAACTGCCGCAACTGACCATTGTTACGCCGAACGCAGAGGGGAAGAATGTACTGACTTGGGACACAATGGGGCAGTCCTATCTAACCGACCTTCGTATCTATAAAGAGGCCAACCGACGCAACCAATTCGCTGAACTGGCAACCGTAGCCGCCAACGCAGGCACTTATACGGACAACACCTCCAACGCTTCTACGAAAGCCGAGCGTTACTGCATAGCAGGTGTACTGCCCGACGGCACACTCACGCCGCAGAGCAACCCGCACCAAACACTCCACCTCACTATCAACCGAGGCATACAAGACAATACGTGGAACTTGCTATGGAACAACTACATAGGTGCGAACGTGGTGTCGTACAATATCCTGCGGGGGACGACTGCGGACACACTGACTCTCTTGACCACCATCAGCAGTAGTAATACCTCATACACCGACCTCACGCCCGATGATAACAAACCGTATTACGCAATAGAATATATAGTGGATAATTCGCCTGCTTCTGCACCCGTACGGCGTGCTGCACAGGGCACACAGACCACGCTGCGAGGAACATCGAATGTAGTGAACAGCAGTACGGCACGCACTATCGTTTATGCAGAACGATTGTCTGTCCTATCTGCAAATGGTGCATATGCTACCACAGCTGATAAGCCTTCGTTATTCCTCTATGCAGAGATATTCCCCACCAACGCCACCTACAAGACTGTGCGGTGGAAGATAACGGACGGGGCAGACCTCGCATCGATTGACGACAACGGGCTGCTAACCGCCAACACGCCTAACACGGGCGGTACTGTTACCGTCCGTGCGACGACGACCGACTGCACCAACCTCTCCGCAACACGACAGATACAGATAGCCGCCATCAGCGGGGGCAGCGGAGGAGAAGACGATGACCCCACCAAGGACTACACGCCTATGAATCTGCAGAGTGCGGTCAAAGGTCACAATGTCCTTCTTTCGTGGACGGCAAAGGACATTGCTCCATACTACCTGGTTACCATCACCCGTATCGCTACAGACCAAGTGGTTGCCAACGGTCTTATCAATAGCACGGAGGCCTCGTGTTACCTCAATGAGGCAGGTGAGTACCAATGGTGTGTAACGGCAGAAGATGAGAACCCACACATCGTATCCGACGCCGTATGCGATACCTTTACGATTGCCGCGACCGCTGTAGAAGACATCACGGCTACACAACCGAGCGTGCAGAAAGTGGTCTGCGACGGGCAAGTGCTCATTCTGCGTAACAATAAGACGTACAATACATTGGGAGTTGAAGTGAAATAGAGGGAGAACTTCGGGGGTAGGTAGGGGTTGGGTAAGGGCTTGGTAAGGGCTTAGTAGGGGCTTGGTATGGGTTTGGTAGGGAGTAGGTAAGGAGTAAGTAAGGGGTTGGTATGGGTTAGGGAGGGAGTTGGTAGGGGGTTGTAAAGGGATAGGGAATGGGTTAGGGGAGGAAGTTGATGAGGGTGAGAGCGGACATGGCCTCGACGACCGGAACGGCTCGAACCGCTACACAGGGGTCGTGGCGGCCGGGAATACCTCCATTAATAAGAGTTGGTTCGGGAGTGGTAAGGCAAATGGTGGGTTTTGAGGTTGGTTGAGAGGTGGTTTGCAAGTATTTTTGAGTGGTGATTTTTGTAGTGGTGGGTTTGGAGATGCTGGGGGTGGGCTTGAAGATGCAACGGAAGACGATCGGACTGCCATCGGCAATGCCTCCCGCAATGCCTCCCGAAACGGCGTTGGCCTCGCTCCCGCATAGGTTCACTCCCGCAAAGCCCGTTCCATAGTCAAATCCCTTGCAAGCATTGATACTCATGACGGCAAAGGCAAGGTGAGCTTGCAGCTTATCGAAGATCGGCTCACCCGTGCCTGCCGGTACGCCCGTGATGGTGCAACGAACGATTCCGCCTATGGAGTCGCCCGCCGCCTGCACGCAGCGAATGGTTTCATCAAACTGCTGCGGGTCGGTGCAGGTACCGACCTGAACCAATTCCGCCTCGATGGTGATCCCCCGACGGCGGAGCAACTGCTTGGCGATACAGCCCGCCACAACCCGACTCGCGGTCTCACGAGCGGAGGCTCGGCCTCCTCCCCGCCAATCTCGAATGCCGTACTTCTGCATATAGGTTAGGTCGGCATGGCCCATACGGTAGTGATCCTTGAGCCATGCATAGTCCTCCGGGCGGGCATCTCGGTTGCGAATAAGGAATGCGATGGGCGTGCCAAGGGTGACCCCGTCGAGCACGCCGCTTAGCCATTCGAGTTGGTTCGGCTCTGCTTCGGCACGCTTCGACACCGGAGCGGTGGTGAGACGACCCGCACGACGGTCTAATTCGTGGTGAATCAGGTCCATGTCGATACGGATTCCCGCCGGCACTCCGTCTAACACGCCGCCTATGGCGACTCCGTGCGACTCTCCAAAACTGGTGAACGAAAATTTGTCTCCGAAGGTATTCATATAGGTATGGGGGCTTTTGCGGTTTTTATTTTTATGTTTATGCGCAGCCGGTTCTGCGTTTGCAGACGGCAAAGGTACAGCGTTTTTGGGAATTGTGCAACTGAATTTTGCTCCGAAACTGACAAAATGGCAGAGAATGGACTTTGGCAAAGTTTTTGACTTACGAAAAGTGCGGTAAGCGCTAAAACATAGACAGCGCTTGAACGCATAAACCCGAAAACGCATAAACATATAAACACATATACTATGAGCAAAGGAAACATTGGGGTAACATCGAACAACATTTTCCCCGTTATCAAAAAATTCTTGTATAGTGACCACGAGATTTTTCTCCGTGAAATAATATCCAACGCGGTGGATGCCACCCAAAAGCTGAAAACCCTCGCCTCGGTAGGCGAATTCAAAGGTGAGCTGGGCGACACCCGTGTGCGCGTGCTGATTGACAAAGACAAGCACACACTGACCGTGCAAGACCACGGTATCGGTATGACCGCCGAAGAAGTGGATAAGTACATCAACCAAATCGCCTTCTCGGGCGCTGAGGAGTTTGTCAATAAGTACAAAGACAAAGCGGAGGCGATCATCGGACACTTCGGATTGGGCTTCTACAGCTCGTTTATGGTGTCGGACAAGGTGGAGATCTACTCGCAATCGTACAAAGAAGATGCGAAGGCGGTGCACTGGAGCTGCGACGGCACACCGGAATATACGATGGAGGATACGATAAAGTCGGAGCGGGGTACGGACATCGTGCTGCACATCAACGACGAATTCAAACAATATTTGGAAGACGCCACCATCGAAGGTCTGTTGAAGAAATACTGCAAGTTCTTGCCCGTGGAGATCGCTTTCGGCAAAAAGAAAGAGTGGAAAGACGGTAAGCAAGTCGAGACCGAGGAGGACAACGTAATAAACGATACGAATCCCGCTTGGATGCGCAAGCCGTCGGACCTGACCGATGAGGACTACGACAAATTCTATCATGAGCTCTACCCGATGCAGATGGAGGAGCCTCTGTTTCATATCCACCTGAACGTGGATTATCCGTTCCACTTGACGGGTATTCTGTACTTCCCGAAGATAAAGAACAACCTCGATGTACACCGCAACAAGATACAGCTCTACTGCAATCAGGTGTATGTGACCGACGAGGTGGAAAACATCGTGCCCGAGTACTTGACGCTGCTGCACGGCGTAATCGACTCGCCGGATATCCCGCTGAACGTAAGCCGCTCGTATCTGCAAAGCGATAACAACGTAAAGAAGATTAGCGGCTACATCACCAAGAAGGTGGCTGACAAATTGGCAGAACTCTACAAAAACGACCGTGAAAACTTTGAAAAGAAGTGGGACGACGTGAAGATGTTCATCCAATTCGGTATGCTCAGCGATGAGAAATTCTACGACAAAGCCATCGGTTTTGCGCTGCTCAAGAACCTTGACGGAAAATACTTCACACTTGACGAATACAAAGCCAAAGTGAAAGAGGCACAGACCGACAAGAACGGCGACGAGATACTGCTCTACACGCAAGACCCCGACGCTTCGTACTCGTACATTGAGCGTGCCAAAGAAAAAGGCTACGACGTGCTGCTGATGGACGGCGAGCTGGACGTGCACGCCATGTCGCAAATGGAGCAAAAGAGCATGGGCGACGGCGAGGACAAGAAAGACGCCATTCGGTTTGTCCGCGTGGATTCGGATGTGATAGAAAATCTGATTCTGAAAGAGGACAAGCAGGCCGTGACGCTGACCGCCGAGCAGGAAGATGCGCTGCGCTACAGCTTCGAGAGCCAACTGCCGAAGGGCGAAAAGACCCAATACTCGGTTAGCTTTGAGTCGGTATCGAAGGATGCGCTGCCCGTATTCCTGACCCAAAACGAGTGGATGCGCCGTATGAAAGAGATGTCGGCACACCAACAGGGGATGTCGTTCTACGGACAAATGCCCGACCAATATAACATGGTGGTGAATACCGCCAACGAGAAGGTGTCGAGCCTGATGGAAAGCCTTGTGGCTACGGCTGCGGAAGAGGTGAAACCGCTCTACGAGCAGATTGCCGCTAAGCAGAAAGAGGAGGACGACCTGCGTGCCGCTCAAAAAGACAAGAAAGAGGCCGACCTGACGCAAGAGGAGAAAGACGCCGTGACGAATGTAACCAAAGAGATGGGCGCGCTCCGTCAGCAAGTGAAGGATGTGTATGCAAAGCACGCTGCCGGCGATGAGAAAGTGCATCAGCTGATCGATATCGCGCTGCTGGCAAGCGGACTGCTGAAGGGCGAGGCGTTAGCCAAATTCGTGAACCGATCGGTGGAACTGCTCTAAACGGCGGGTGAGGAATGCAGAAAAACGGTTTAGAATAGGAATAGGGCTGCCATAGCGGAACTACGGCGGCCCTATTTGTAAAACTAAATTGGCAAAATAGAGAATAATTTCGGTATATGGCGGATTTTCTGTAATTTTGCACTCCGAAAACGAAAAATAGCGGGATAAACGGCGGCCGACGGTTGTGTGGGCGGCTTCCCGAAAAAGGGGTAGGGTACACCCCGAAAGGTACAATAAGGTATTTTCATTAACACTTTTAATTCAAAATAATTATGACAAAAGTAGGTATTAACGGCTTTGGCCGTATCGGACGTTTTGTGTTCCGTGCTGCTCAAAATCGCAACGACATTGAGATTGTAGGTATCAACGACCTTTGCCCTGCAACGTATCTGGCATACATGCTGAAGTATGACACGATGCACGGCAAATTCGAAGGCACTATCGAAGGCGAAGACTACAAGGACGCAGAAGGCAACCTGATCGGTGGTAAGCTGATTGTAAACGGCAAAGAAATCCGTGTTACCGCATGCAAGAACCCCGCTGACCTGAAATGGAACGAGGTAGCTGCTGAATACGTTGTAGAGTCGACCGGTCTCTTCCTGACCAAAGAGAAAGCTCAGGCTCACATCGCTGCCGGTGCTAAATATGTAGTAATGTCGGCTCCCTCGAAGGACGACACTCCTATGTTCGTTTGCGGTGTAAACGAGAAGACGTACGTAAAGGGTACACAATTCGTTTCGAACGCAAGCTGCACCACCAACTGCTTGGCTCCTATCGCTAAGGTGCTCAACGACAAGTTCGGTATCGTAAACGGCTTGATGACCACCGTTCACTCTACCACCGCTACCCAAAAGACCGTTGACGGTCCGTCGCTCAAAGACTGGCGTGGTGGCCGTGCTGCTAGCGGCAACATCATCCCGTCGTCGACCGGTGCTGCAAAGGCTGTAGGCAAAGTTATCCCCGAACTGAACGGCAAACTGACCGGTATCTCGATGCGTGTTCCGACCCTCGATGTATCGGTGGTTGACCTGACCGCTAACTTGGCTAAGCCCGCTACCAAAGAGGCTATCTGCGCTGCTATGAAAGAGGCTAGCGAAGGCGAACTGAAGGGCGTACTCGGATACACGGAGGATGCTGTTGTATCGAGCGACTTCCTCGGCTGCACGCTGACCTCGATCTTCGACGCTAACGCCGGCGTATATCTGACCGACACCTTCGTAAAGGTTATCTCGTGGTACGACAACGAGATCGGCTACTCGAACAAGGTGCTCGACCTGATCGCTCACATGGCTAAGGTGAATGGCTAATGAACCGAAGCCATGATGAGAACAAGTTTCTCTGAAAACATGGCTAAGGTGAATGGCTAATGAACCGAAGCCGTGTGGAGAATAAGAGAAAATAAATAGCTATACGAAAAAGAGATTTCCGATATGGAAGTCTCTTTTTTTTGTACTTTGTTGCGCAAAAATTTTGTAATTCGAAATAATCGTTGTACTTTTGTGGTGTTTTTAGTTTGTTTGCTTGCGTTTCGCATAAATATACAAATTATGTAATGCAAATTGCAAGAGTTGCAAGGTGTAATATTGCAAGAGTCGAAAGGTATAATATTACAAGAGTCGAAAGGTATAATTATTCATTTTATAAATAATAAGGTATGAAAAAGTTTTTATCTCTTTTCTGCGCAGCAGTGTTGGTGCTGAGCGCAAGTGCCGCTCCCGTGCTGCCGCTGCGTAGTGCTAAGCGTGTGACGAATCTGACAACCGCGGACATTTCGGAAGCAAAGGTGGCTTTTGGACATGAGCGTTTGTTGCCCGCTAAAGCAAACGGAATCAAGAAAGCTCCGGCTACCGTGAAAAATGACTCGATTGTGGCTGATGATGTACAGGCAATATATCTTAGTACGGATTATACGGAAAGTAGTAAAGCTTATTATGAGTTTGATTTCTATGACGGAGACGATTTTGCCGCTTATGTAATGGTTGCTTCCCCTGCAGATAGCAGTAAAATAGCAGGTACGCATAGCCTTATAGGCGGCGAAGTGGTAGTAGCAGAAGGCGATACGGCAGATATTACTGAAGGAACGCTGGCTATCACGTATGTGGACGAATCGAAAAGCTATCGGTTTGTGCTGACGGCTACTTGCGATGCGAAGACGTATAAATTGGATCTATTGTATGCTGCAGACGATTTAGTAGCGATCGACTATCTGCTCTATTTATATTATTATTATGGCTATTCTATAGACTATGAAATCGAGTTGAATGATGCGCCGTTTGCGCCGACCGGAAAGACGATTGATGTGATAGTTGAAAATGCAAGTACATTGGATGATGCAACGGCTACTTCGTATAAGTATTTCCAAATTATTGGTGAAGACGATAATTACTATGCAAGCATTTGCGTAAATACTTCGACCCTGACCGGTACATTCACCAATGCGGATATTGATTACGACTATACGGGGCTGTATCTGTTGGACGGTGATGACGAAACAGAAGTGAAAATCAAATCGTACGACAGCAATACGGTTACCGTATCGACGAAAGGTGATACCACGATAGTTGAGGCATCGCTGATGGCAAAAGACGGCAA
>CAVHGD010000012.1:12266-28022 GCA_963635385.1 Dialister sp. CAG:486
GCCATGAAGGCAATCCGCAATGGTCAGATCGTGATCCTCAAGAACGGTGTAGAGTACAACGCACTGGGCGTTCAACTCTAATCGGGAAACGCGAATAATTTATAAATGGGCTGTCGGTGTGCGTGCCGGCAGCCCATTTTTTTCGGACAGAAAGACTTTTTCGGTCTTTTTTGCGTAAAAATTTGTGTAATCAAAAGTTTTGTTGTACCTTTGCAACCGCTTTTCGGAAAATCAGCGAGACTGAGTAAAAAAACAAACGAAAAGAAAACACAGAATGGTCGGTTGCCCGAGTGGTTAGGGACCGGTCTGCAAAACCGGGGACAGCGGTTCGAATCTGCTACCGACCTCCACAAGAACCGTCAATTTTGGCGGTTCTTCTTGGTTATATAGGGAGAGCATAGCTTGCAACGGTGCTGCCCTGCGGCTCGGAAAGGAAACGCGCGGGCGATTCTGCGAGAAAAGACTGTTAGGAAAAGACTACATGGAAAAAGAAAACGAGATAATAGAAGATATTACCAAGCAGGAGTATAAATACGGATTCACGACCGATGTGGAGACCGATATTCTCTCGCGCGGGCTGAACGAACAGGTGATTCGGACCATTTCGGCGAAGAAAAATGAGCCGGAATGGCTGCTGGAGTTTCGACTGAAAGCGTATCGAAAATGGCTGACGATGAAAATGCCGACATGGGCGCATCTCGATATACCGGAGATTGATTTTCAGGCGATTTCGTACTACGCGGCGCCGAAAGCGCACAATACGGAGGACAAGAAGGATATTGACCCCGAAGTGGCTAAGACCTTCGACAAGTTAGGAATCCCCCTCGAGGAACGGGCGGCGCTGGCCGGGAACATGGCAGTGGATGCCGTGATGGACTCGGTGTCGGTGAAGACCACCTTCCGGGAGACACTCGCCGAAAAAGGGATCATATTCTGCTCGATATCGGAGGCCGTGCGAGAACATCCGGACTTGGTTCGGGAATACTTAGGCTCGGTGGTGCCCTACACGGATAATTTCTATGCGGCACTGAACTCGGCCGTTTTCTCCGACGGGTCGTTTGTGTACATCCCGAAAGGGGTGCGCTGCCCGATGGAGCTGAGCACTTATTTCCGCATCAACGCGGGCAACACGGGACAATTTGAACGCACGCTGCTCGTGGCCGACGAGGGTGCTTACCTGAGCTACTTGGAGGGCTGTACGGCGCCGATGCGCGACGAGAATCAGCTGCATGCCGCCATTGTGGAGATAGTGGTGCATAAAGACGCCGAAGTGAAGTACTCGACCGTGCAAAACTGGTACCCCGGCGACAAAGAAGGCAAGGGCGGAATCTACAACTTTGTGACCAAACGAGGCATTACGCACGAAAATGCGCGGCTGAGCTGGACACAAGTGGAGACGGGATCTGCCATAACTTGGAAATATCCGAGCTGCATCCTGAAAGGCGATAACTCGACGGCGGAGTTCTACTCGGTGGCCGTGACCAATAACTATCAGCAGGCCGACACGGGAACGAAAATGATACACATCGGGCGAAACACCCGCTCGCGAATCGTAAGCAAGGGTATCAGCGCCGGGCACAGCCAAAACTCGTACCGAGGACTGGTGAAAGTGGGACAAAATGCGGAAAATGCCCGCAACTACAGCCAATGCGACTCGCTGCTATTAGGCGACAAGTGCGGCGCACACACCTTCCCCGACATGCAAATAGCCAACCCGACGGCGACCGTGGAACATGAGGCCACGACGGGAAAGATAAGCGAAGAACAGCTGTTTTACTGCCAACAGCGGGGTATCAGCGTGGAAGATGCGGTGGGCTTGATAGTAAACGGATACGCCAAAGAGGTGATGGACAAACTGCCGATGGAATTTGCCGTAGAGGCACAAAAACTGCTGCAAGTGTCGTTGGAAGGCACCGTGGGCTGACAAAAGAACAAAAACGGTATGGATAAGATACGCAATTTCTGCATAATAGCGCATATAGACCATGGTAAAAGCACCTTGGCCGACCGCATGTTGGAACTCACGGGGACGGTGGACAAGAAGGACATGGAGAACCAAGTGCTCGACGACATGGAGCTGGAAAAAGAGCGAGGCATTACCATCAAGAGCCACGCCATACAGATGCAGCACAAAGGCTATACGCTCAACTTGATTGACACCCCGGGGCACGTGGATTTTTCCTACGAGGTGAGCCGCTCGATTGCCGCCTGCGAGGGCGCACTGTTGGTGGTGGATGCATCGCAAGGCGTTCAGGCACAGACCATTAGCAACCTATACATGGCGCTGGAACACGACTTGGAAATCATTCCTGTGATGAACAAGTGCGATATGGATTCGGCCATGCCCGACAAGGTGGAGGACGAGATAATCGACTTGATAGGCTGCAAGCGAGAGGAGATACTGCGCTGCTCGGCGAAGACGGGCGACGGCGTGCCGGAGATACTCGACGCCATAATAGAGCGCATTCCCGCCCCGAAAGGCGACCCCGATGCGCCGCTGCAATGCCTCGTGTTCGACTCGATATTCAACAGCTTTCGCGGTATCATTGCGTACTACAAAGTGATAAACGGAACGCTGCACTCGGGCGACCGCGTGCGATTTGTGAATACGGGCAAAGAATACGACGCCGACGAGATAGGCGTGCTGAAACTGGACATGCAGCCGCGCGAGACCATCTCGGCGGGCAACGTGGGCTATATCATTTCGGGCATCAAGACCTCGAGCGAGGTGCGCGTGGGCGACACGATAACGCATGTGGCGCGGCCGTGCGAACAGGCGATAGACGGATTTGAAGAAGTGAAGTCGATGGTGTTTGCGGGCGTTTATCCCATTGAGGCAGAGGACTATGAGGACCTGCGGGCGAGCCTCGAAAAGCTGCAACTGAACGATGCGAGCCTGACCTTTCAGCCCGAATCGTCGATTGCGTTAGGATTCGGCTTCCGCTGCGGATTCTTGGGGTTGCTGCACATGGAGATAGTACAGGAACGACTCGACCGAGAGTTCAACATGGATGTGATAACCACTGTGCCGAACGTGAGCTACAATGTGTATCGCAAAGACGGAACGATGGTGGAGGTGCATAACCCCGCCGGCATGCCCGACCTGACCGAGATAGACCATATAGAGGAGCCGTACATCCGCGCGAGCGTGATAACAACGAGCAATTTTATCGGGCCGATTATGACGCTCTGTCTGTCGAAGCGAGGCGAGCTGGTGAAACAAGAATATATCTCAGGCGACCGTATGGAGCTGCTATTCGATATGCCGCTTGGCGAGATAGTGATAGACTTCTACGACAAGCTGAAGAGTATCTCAAAAGGGTACGCATCCTTCGACTGGCACCAAAACGGATTCCGCCCGTCGAACCTCGTGAAACTGGACATCCTGCTCAACGGCGAACAGGTGGATGCACTCTCGACGCTGACGCACCGAGATAACGCAGTCGATTTTGGGCGAAAAATGTGCGAGAAGTTAAAAGAACTGCTGCCGCGCCAACAATTCGACATCGCCATTCAGGCCGCGATAGGGGCGAAAATTATTGCTCGCGAGACGGTAAAACAAGTGCGAAAAGATGTGCTCGCCAAGTGCTACGGCGGCGATGTGAGCCGCAAACGCAAACTGCTCGAGAAACAGAAAAAAGGCAAGAAACGCATGAAGCAAATAGGCAATGTGGAAGTGCCGCAAAAAGCATTCTTGGCCGTGCTGAAACTTGACTAATTTGGCATGGAATTTGTCTGTCGGAGCGGGAGGGAAGAGTTTAGTGTTGAGAGTTGAGGGCAGTTGAGAGTAGTAAGTTGAGAGTAGAGAAGTGCTGTTGGGAGAAAAAAAGATATGTAGGGGAGATAGAAAGGGGTGATTGAGCGTTAAAATAGCACTCTTACCAATTCATTATTAATTCTTAATTCATAATTAGAAGAAACGACAACCACAATAAAACTAAAAAATTAACTGACTAAATTTTCTTTTTATGGAACAATTTGTGCATAGCGCTTGGAGTATGATACCCTTCGGCATCATGCTGCTCGCGATTGCTATCGGTCCGATAGTGGCAGAAAAGTTCTGGGAAAAGAACGTCAACAAACTGATTGTGTCCCTCGTACTCGGTATCCCGACCGCTGTCTGCCTCGTGATGGGCGGCATGGCACACGACTTGGAACATCAGGTTGTTTTTGACTACATTCCCTTTATCATTCTGTTGTTGGCACTGTTTGTTATCACCGGCGGTATTCATATCAGCGGGGATATCAAAGCCAAACCTATCGTCAATACCGGCCTGCTTGCGTTAGGCTGGGTGCTGGCGAGTGTGATGGGTACGACAGGTGCTGCGATGTTGATGATTCGCCCGCTCATAACGACGAACCAACAGCGTAAAAACACTGTTCACACCATTCTGTTTTTCATTGCGCTTGTAGCAAACTGCGGCGGTCTGCTGACCCCGCTCGGAGATCCTCCATTGTTTATGCTGTTCCTGCGCGGAGCCAGCTTTACATGGTTCTTGCACCTGCTGCCCGAATGGGCTTTTGTGGGCGGTATGCTGCTGATAATCTATTTCTGCATGGATACCTATTTTTACAAGAAAGAGGACTGGACCGCGCTGAGTGCGGACGCTCGTGAGAAGGTGCCTATGCAACTGAAAGGCGGAATCAACTTCATTTACCTGCTTGGCGTGATCCTGAGCGTGGCTTTCATCAACGAAGGCTTTATCCCGCAAATGGGCGAAGAGGATGCTCCGCTGTGGGTGAAGTTCCTGCGTGAGATCGTGCTGGTAGCACTGACGCTGCTGAGCTATTTCACGACCAAGAAAGAAGTGCGTTTCACCCTCAACAAGTACTCGTGGGATCCGATTATTGAGGTGGCAGTGCTGTTCCTCGGTATCTTTACGACAATGACCCCTGCGCTGGCTTACCTGAAAGCCAATGCGGCAAGCCTCGGACTGACAGTGCCGTGGCAGTTCTACTACGCAACGGGTGCGCTCTCGTCGTTCCTCGATAACACGCCGACCGCTGTGGCATTCCACGGCGTAGCGAGCGGTCTGCCCGAAGCGATGGCAGCTGCTGAGGCAGGTGTGGTGAACGGACTGTTCGACGGAGTGAGCTTTGTAGCCGGCGTGCCGGAGATACTACTGAAGGCTATCTCGCTCGGTGCAGTTATGTTCGGCTCGATGACCTACATCGGCAATGGACCTAACTTCATGGTAAAGGCAATTGCAGAAGAGAACAACATCAAGATGCCGTCCTTCTTCGGCTATATGTACAAGTTCTCACTGATAATTCTGTTGCCGGTTTACATACTCGCACAGTTGCTATTCTTGCACTAACACAATCGGTGGCGGCTATGGGAGGACCATGGTCGCCACTGTTTTTTATAATACGATAACAGATTACGCATAGATACGCGTAGGCAAACATACTTGAAGCGAAATGAATCTATTTGACCAAGTGAGCGAGGACATCAAGAAAGCGATGCTCGCAAAAGATAAGGTGGCACTGGATGCCCTGAGAGGAATCAAGAAAGAGTTTTTGGAGGCAAAGACTGCTAAAGGCGGCGACGGCGAGTTGCATGACGACAAGGCGCTGCAGATACTCCAAAAGATGGTAAAGCAGCGTAAGGAGTCGGCTCAGATGTATATCGATGCGAATCGTGCGGAGCTTGCCGAAGACGAGCTGGCACAGTGCAAAATCATTGAGCAGTACCTGCCCGCGATGCTCAGCGAGGAGGAACTGGCTGCCGAGCTGAAACAGATTATCGCCCAAGTGGGCGCTGCGGGTCCGCAAGATATGGGCAAGGTAATGGGCGTGGCGACCAAGCAGTTGGCAGGGCGTGCAGAAGGCAAAGCAATCAGCACTAAGGTGCGTGAACTCCTGAGCAAATGACTTTTGTCGAGACGGTAACGGCGTGGTATGCGGCGAATATGAATTATGCCTCTATCACGGCGCTGATGACCATTGAGTCGTCTTTTATCCCCTTCCCGAGCGAGGTGGTGATTCCACCGGCGGTGTATGTGGCGGCAGACCCGATGAGTCCGCTCCATGTAAGTGGGAACTATCTCGTGGATGTGCTGCTGATCGTGCTGTTCGGTACGATCGGCGCTATGCTGGGAGCGATTATCAACTACGGACTTTCGGTGTGGCTTGGGCGGCTGATTATTTACAAGTTTGCGGACAGTCGGCTGGGACACCTGTGTCTGCTGAGCAGCGAGAAGGTGCAGAAAGCGGAGCAGTACTTCAACGACCACGGGAAGGTGAGCACGTTTGTGGGGCGACTGATACCCGGTATTCGGCAGCTAATCAGTATCCCTGCGGGGTTGGCTCGGATGCACTTCGGGTGGTTCCTGCTTTATACCTTTCTCGGAGCTTTCGCTTGGAACTGCGTGTTGGCACTGCTCGGGTACATCGCACACGGACAAGCGGACCTGATTAACCGCTACAGCCACGAATTGAGCGTGATTATATTGGCGTTGCTCGGGGTGGCGATAGTCTATTTTGTGGGAAAGAAGGTCGTTGCACGATACAAGAAAGGGAGCGCGAAAGAGGAATAAAGGGTCTCGCACGGCACATAGAAAGAAATGGAAAGCGGTTGCTTGCTGATTGGGCAGGCAACCGCTTTGCGTTGTATCGGGACCCTGAGGGCGTTTCTAAAGAGTTGGTTCGGGAGTGGTTCGGGAATGAATGGTCTCTTTTGAACTATTAGAAAGTACTCGAACTATTAGAAAATATTCGAACTGTTGGAAAATACTCGAACTATTGGAAAGTATTCGAACTATTCGGAGGGTTACTGGAATCGCAATGGGTGAGTTACTTGAGCCATGCGGCGATGGACTTGCGCTGCTCGATGACCCACGCGAGGAGAACGCCTAACAGCCAACCCACTAAACCGAAATTGACCACACACTTGAGCGGGCTGTTGATGGGCTGGGGGTCGATGACAAAATCGTTCATCAAAACGACCGGTGCCGTGGCCAACTGCTTGCGCTGGTCTACGACGCCCGTATGGGCGATGTGTGCATAGATGTTGTCGAGGAACAAGTGAATGCGGCGCTCGCCCAAGAAGATGCCCTCGCCATCGCGCGTGTTCTTGTAGAAAAGCTGCTCGGAGGGATTGTTATTGAAGTAGAAAGCCGAAGTGAGGCTGTCCAACTTCTCGATTTGGTCGTGGTTGAAACGCACCTCGCGGTCGAGCGTGGGCAGGTAGGCCTCGTACGCCGACTGAAGAGTCGGGTTGGAATTGAGATAGGTCATCAGCGCCTCGGTGACCTCAGGGAGCTTGCGGATATTGCGACGTTTGATATAGAACTGCATGGCGATGTGGTCGTGCATGATGGTGGTGTCGCCTACACTGATTTTGCGCTTGTAGTCCACCATGTCGATCGTGGAGTCGCAGTTGAAGTCGATGACCGAGAAGGTGCGGGGATGGGCAATGGTCTTGTCGCTGATATAGCGCATAATGGGCTCATCCGGCTTGATCTGCATATAGACAAAGAGCGTGTCGTCTGTGCTATACAGCGGGCTGAAAACCTGCTCAAACTGTGCAGTGGAGAAACCGTTGAGGACCGCTATGGCATTGACCTTGTAGGTGCGGTTGTCGAGACGGCTGTAGTAGAGCGCTGCTCCGACGGCCAAAAGGATGGCGGGAAGTATTATCCACCACTTGCGAACGCAGAGGCGCAGGAAGCCCTGAATGAAGCGCACGAGGGCGTTGCAGATTCGTTTCAGATAACGACGGCAGTCGTTCAGGAATTCGTAGAGATCGATTTCGTTGTTGTCGGACATATAAATAGGGTATAAAATGAATTAATAGGGTCTTTTGGGGACACGTTTATAATGCTTGTAAGGAGCTGCGTAGCCTTGTCAGGGTCTTGTTACGGCCTTGTCGCTGCTCTGTGGCGGCCTTATCGCGGCCGTGTTGCAGCGGGAAGGGGCGTGGCTATGGGTTAGCGGCGCCATCCGTAGCCGGAAGTGGAGAACGAGTTCGGCGTGGGGCGGGAAGAGCCTGTGTGCGAGTCGGCGCCTCCTACCTCGATGGTAATGGTGGGGGAGGAGGGGAATATGGGAGCGGCAGGGGATTCCTTCAGCGTTGGTTCGGGAACAGGGGTGGTGTTGCTTGAAGAGGGGGTGCTTGGAGCTGCGTTGCTCGAAGCTGGGGTACCTGAAGCGCTGTTGCTTGAAGCGGGGGCAGTTGCTGAGGCCGCTGCGGAGCCGTTGGCTGCGGTATCGGCCGAGTTGTCCGGGAAATTGAACAGCAGGGAGTTGCCGCCCTCATCCGTGCGAGGCTTGTCGATCCCCTCTCGCACGAAAGCGGTGCCCTCGTAGGCGCGGTCGATGGCCTCGTCGATACTGATACCGTTGGTGTCGGAGTCGTCCAAAACGGGAATGCCGCTCCGACCGTAGCCCGCCGTGACGATGGTGACACGCATGTTGTCGCCCAACTCGTCGTCGTAGCCAAAGCCCCATTGGACTTCGACCTTCTTGCTCATTTGACTGACAAATTCGTTGATCTGACGGGTCTCCTTGACCTTAAGTATGTTATCGTGCGAGAAATAGATATTGAACAGCAGGCGGGTGGCATACTGAATGTTGACGGAACTCATCAGCGGCGAGTGGATGGCGAGATCGACGGCATCGGTGAAACGACTTTCGCCGCCGGCAACGCCCTCACCGATGATGGCGATACCGCTCTTGGAAAGCGTCTTCTTGACATCGTTGAAGTCGGTATTGATTTCGCCCACGCGGGTGATGATGTCGGATATAGACTTGGCGGCGTTGCCAATCAAGTCGTTCGAGCACTGGAACGCCTCGCTGATATCCATATCCTCGTTGACCATGATGTATTTTTCGTTGTTCATCATGAGCAACGCATCGACATGCTCTGCCAATTTTGCCGCTCCCATCATCGCCTTGCGAATCTTGATTTCGCCCTCGAAAGCGAACGGAAGCGTGATGATGCCCACCGTGAGGATGTCGAGCTCCTGCGCTATCTCGGCAATGATAGGCGAAGCACCCGTTCCCGTACCACCGCCCATTCCGGCAATGATAAAGATCATCTTGGTGCCATCGCTCAACATCTTTTTGATGTCCTCGCGGCTCTCTTCCGCCAAATCGTGTGCCTTGGTGGGGTCACCGCCTGCGCCCAAACCCTCGAAACCGATTTTGAACTTGTTGGGCACGCAGAGTTTCTCCATGGCCTGCACATCGGTGTTGCAAACCAAAAAAGAGACATCCAAAAGACGATGCTGCTCGTACAACTTGTTGACGGCATTGCCGCCGCCACCACCCACGCCGATAATCTTAATAATGCTATTGGTGGTGATCTCTAACGGAATAGAGGTAATTTCGATATCGCTCATATAGATAGGTTGAATTGTAGTCGTTTGTTATAAATCCGCCCCGCCAAAAATATCGAAGACGGTGTCGGAAACCGTTTTGCCCACGTTGTTGAACCACTTATTTTTTTTGTCAAGCGGTTGGCCGGCTTGGGAACCCTGCGAGTCGCGCTTATCCTGCCCCAAAATAAGCATGCCGACCAACGAGGAATAGGTGGGCGTGTAGTACGCCTCGTCGGTGTCGGGCGCCAAAACATTTTGATGGCTGCCATACAGAACATGCATGGTCGTGGAGAGCTGAAGATAGCGTGCCAAACCCCGTAGCATACTGCCGCCGCCCGTGATGTAGAGGCGGGCGATGTTGGGCTCGTACGGCGAAAGAATCTTAAAAATAGGGGCAAGAAGCACCTTCAGCACCACCTCGATCTGTTGCGCAACGTCGGTGTATGTGATCTGTCGGCGGCTGCCGTCGGTATAATTGATGGTGAGCGTGCAGTTCTGCTCGATGAAGTCGGGCGAAGCGACCCCATACTCGCGCTTGAGCTGCTCGGCGGCGCTGAACGGAATGTTGAAATGCGTTGCGAGATGGTCCGTGATGTCCGCTCCGCCCTGCTCGAAGACTCGGTGAAGGAAATAGTGCGTACCCTTGTAAATGAAGAGCGTGGTGGTCTCCGCCCCGAAATCCAACACGGCACAGCCCTCGTCCAAAATAGTGTCGCCATCGGTGGCCGCAAAAGCGGACAACAGCGCCTCGCTGCGGACACAAGCGTTCTCGATACGAACGGATTTGGTGTTCTCGAAACTGGCCTTCACCTGCTCGGTCATCTCGCGCGGACCGTAAAACGTGTTATACATAACACGAAGATCCTTGCAGTGGAGGCCTATCTCCGGCTCTCCGAAGACGGGAGCACCGCCATCGAGGACAAAACGGTGGGGAATCAATTCTAACACGACATCGGAAGACGCACCGGTCTTGTCACGACACTCCGCGTGCCAATCGTCGATATCCTTCTGCGTGACGGAGCGATTCTGCATTTGGCGGTGTACCGTGGCATCGGTGACCTTGACACCGCAACCGCCCCACGAGATAAGGGCAAGCGGAAGCGAACTGATGCCGATACGATTGCCCAAAAGCGCAAGGACCCGCTTGATGGAGAAGGCCATATCGGAAGGGCGCGTAATGACACCGCGCGCAATGCACTGCTGCTCGTAAAAAATAGACTCAGCCCCCAAAACACGAAACTTTCCGCCCCCAATCGGTTCGGCGGCAATGGCACGAATGCGGTCGCTGCCCATATCGATGGCAACCAAAGGAAGGTTCTCTATCGCTTCGCCTTTGTTCTTGGATTTTTTCTTCAAAAAACTCATTTTCGTCCTATTACTTGTCCTGTGTATCGTACATCTATCTCGCGATAGGGATTTTTCCCCAAGGTGTCGCCCCCCTGCTCGTAAAAAGTGCGGGCCTTCTTGAGCTTGTGCGCAAAATTGTCCATATTGCCCAACAAAATGGCGCCCGCTTGGTGCGACTGAATGATATAGACGGCTTGAGGATTCTTAACTTGCAGATAACTAATGCGTTCACGCCAATAGCGATGGTCCTGCAACCATTCGGCAAAGTCCGCAAGGGTGGTGCAAGCCATCTGTTGGCCCACGCTGCCCGTGATGTTGAGAACCGGTGTGGTGATGGTGGCACGCACCGGCATCGGTTTGCGGTCGGTGTCGATATAATAACTCTCGGTGGAGGTGGTGACCCGAAGGAGCGGAATGCGCTGGGTCAAGGTAACCCGAACCTCGCTGCGGGGCGTGAGATAGCACTCCGCCGTGCGCACCATAGGGTGGGAGCGGACCGCATTCTCGATAGCCTGCAAGCGGACCTCCTCGATAGGCACGTCGAGCGCATACAACCCGCGCTGACGAAGCCACTCGGCAAGCTCGGGCGTGCTGACATATTGGCGCTCGTCCATATCGGCGATACGGATATCGAAAGCTTGCGTGCGGGGGTAGGTAACGTGATGCCGGCCGCAGATAACGCCCATGGTAAGCACCGCTACGGAAAGCGTAGCGAAGACCGATAGCAATATGATACGAGCGATACGGGGCATCTTCGGGGTTGGTTCGGGATTTTTTTGTTTGTGCAGCTTTATTTTTTGTGCTGCTTTATTTATTTTCTTGCGCTGCCTTTATTTTTGCGCGGTTTTTTCGGCGGGGGCGATCAGCGAGGAAAGACCGGATTTGACGGCGGGAACGAGGCGATCGATGTCGCCTGCACCGATGGTCATTACCACTACGGGGCGACCCGCTTCCTGAATCTTGGTTTTTAGGAATTCGACCAATTCGTCTTTCTCGACCAAGCTCTTGCGCTCGCAGGTGATTTTTTGCAACAGCATACCCGACGAGACGCCCTCGATAGGTTGCTCCCGAGCCGGATAGATCGGCAACAGGATGACCTCATCGAGCGTGGAGAGCACACGAGCGAACTCATCCGCAAAATCGCGCGTACGAGAATAGAGGTGCGGCTGGAAAATGCCGATAAAATGGCGGTCGGGATAGATGCGGCGCACCGAATCGATAGAGGTCTGAATCTCCGTGGGGTGGTGCGCATAATCGTCGATGTAGGCAATCTCCGGCGTATTGAGATGCCGGTTGAAACGACGCCAAACGCCCGCAAAAGAAAGCAGACCGTGCCGCAACTCATCGGGATTGACGCCATTGAGCCAAGCCATGGCCATGGCGGCCACGCTATTCTCTATATTGACCCAAACGGGCACGCCCAAGCGCATGTCGGCAATGGTGTCGTTGGGAGTATGAAAATCGAAATAGATGTCGCCCTTTTGGTCGATACGGATGTTGTCGGCATAGAAATCCGCCGGCTCGGTGGCGCTATACGTATAAAGCTTGACGCCCTTGCCGAGCTGAGGCGTGATGGGCAGCCCCTTCTTGATGATAAGCGTCGACCGGATGAGCGAGGTGTAATGCTCGAAGCTCTCGCGATAGGCCTCGGCGGTGCCATAAATATCCAAATGGTCGGGGTCGACGGCCGTAATGATGGACATATACGGCGCGAGATAGTGGAACGAACGGTCGTACTCGTCCGCCTCGACCACAACATAGTTGCTATCGCGCTGGATCAGCACATTGGTGCCGTAATTGTTGCTAATGCCGCCCAAAAAGGCATTGGTACCGATATCCGACTGGTACAGAAAATGGGCTAACATGGTGGAAGTGGTGGTCTTGCCATGCGTGCCGGCGACACACAATGCCTTCATTTGGCGTGTGACATTTCCCAAGACCTCGGCACGCTTCTGAATCTCGAAACCCTGCTCGCGCAGATAGGTATAGACCTGCGTATCTTCGGGAATGGCAGGGGTGCGCACCACCAACGTATGGCGAGGGTCGATGCCCGTCTCGATGAGCGTCTGCACATTGTCCTCGTACGAAATGGTCATCCCCTCCGACTCCAAATCGCGCGTGAGCTGCGACGGAGTATGGTCGTAACCGAAAATACGATAGCCGCGAGAAAGAAAATAGCGTGCAAGGGCGCTCATACCGATGCCCCCGATGCCCAAAAAATAAAGCGATTGTATATCTTTCGTATCCATAGTTTTGTTGCCCTGTTACCTTTTGAATTGGATTTGGGGCGTGTTTTGCAAATAGCGTGCAAAGTTACGGAAAGAAAATGAATTTCGCAAATGAAAATAAAAAAAGCAGACACGCTTCGGTGTCTGCTTGAAAAAATGTCATACCCCCTTCGGGAAGCAAAATCAAATGGACAAAATCTTAAGAGCGTCCCACTTGTCGGCTTTGACGTCTTTTTTCTCCTTGATGGCCTTGATGAGCGGCACATAGACAATCTCATCGTTCTGAACGCCGACCATGATGCTGCGCTGCTCCTCGAGAAGGGCTTGCACGGCGGCGATACCCATACGAGACGCCAAAATACGGTCGTCGGCGGTAGGCGAACCACCCCGCTGCAAGTGGCCGAGAATGGTGACACGCGGGCTGTATTCGGGGTGGGCGTCGGCAATCAGCTTAGCCACGGCCGTGGCACCGCCCTCGATGGCGTGCTCCTGTACCAACACGATACTGGAATTCTTACTCTTGCGGCGCCCCTGTCCGATGGCGGCCTCGATCTGGTCCATAATGGTGGCACGCTCCGGAATAATGGCGGCCTCAGCGCCTGCGGCAATGGCGGCATTGAGCGTCAAAAAGCCTGCGTCACGACCCATGACCTCGACAAGAAAGACCCGCTCGTGCGACGATGCGGTATCGCGCAGAATATCAACGCAATGCATAATGGTGTTGAGCGCCGTGTCGTAACCGATGGTGGTATCCGTTCCCCACAAATCGTTGTCGATGGTGCCCGGAATACCGATAATGGGCACATTGTACTCTTGGGCAAAGATACGAGCGCCCGTGAAGGTGCCGTCACCACCGATGGCGATAAGCGCATCGATCTGCTCCTTGACCAAGTTGTCGTAGGCCTGCTTGCGCCCCTCCGGAGTCTTGAACTCCAAACAACGAGCCGACTTGATGATGGTGCCGCCGCGCTGGATGATATCGCTCACGTCCTGCGTGGTGAACTCCTTGATGTCGTCGTCGATGAGGCCCTTGTAGCCACGATAGATAGCTTTGACACGAATGCCATTGCTGATAGCGGCGCGCGTAACGGCACGAACCGCCGCATTCATACCCGGTGCATCACCACCCGAAGTGAAGACACCGATTGTGTTAATCTTGTACTCCATGTTAGTGTTTAGTGTTATTTTTCTTGTTTTTGTAATTTTAATAGGAATGAGCCTACGACTCTTGCCGTGTGGCAGCATACGCCTCGATACGACTGCGGCAACGCTCCATCAACCACATAGGCGTGGAAGTGCCCCCGCAGATACCGACACGCTCGACAGCCGAACAAGCCTGCAACTCGGCATCGGTAAGCTCCTCTTCACTACTCACAAAAACCGTGCGAGGGTTCGCGGAAAGGCAGTGCCGGAACAATACTTTGGCGTTGGAGGACTTGAGCCCGCCCACAAAGACCACTCGGTCGTTGGCAGCGGCAAATTCACGAAGAGTGCTGACACGATTGGCGACATTTCGACAGATGGTGTCATGCCACTCGAAGAGTACGCCCTCTTTCATTCGGGAGCGGATAAGCTCGACCAAACTATGAAATTCGTCAACGGATTTGGTGGTTTGGGAAAAAAGAAAAATCGGCTTCGTGAAGTCGAGCGGAGTTTTTGGGGGTTGAGCGTTGAGAGTCGTGAGAAGGGCGGCGGGACTCTCGATGATGATGGCCGTGTCGTTGGTTTGACCCTGCAGGCCGATGACTTCGGCGTGGCCCACTTTGCCGAAAATGACAATCTGTGCCCCGCTGTCGGGCATGGTTTGGCGAATGCGCAAGTAGGTCTCGCGAATGCGTTTCTGCAAATGCAAGACCACCGGACAGCTGGCATCGATGATTTCGATATGGTTCTGCTCGGCGATATGATAGGTACTCGGCGGCTCACCGTGCGCTCGGAGTAGGACACGGGCATTGTGCAGCGTACGCAGGTCGTCGTAGTCGATGGTCTCGAGCCCGGCACGCGCCAACCGCTCCACTTCCTGCCCGTTGTGAACGATGTCGCCAAGGCAGTAGAGCGATCCGTTTTGAAGCTCCTCCTCCGCCTTGCGAATAGCGGAGGTGACGCCAAAACAGAAACCGGAATGGGGATCGATGGTGACGGTCATATCAGCACGAAACGGCTTGGGTGAATAGCGATTCGATGAGTTCCATCTGCTCGGCAGGGGTGAGGTGCGTGTTGTCAATGACCCGGGCATCGGGGGCTTGGCGCAAAGGGCTCTCGGCTCGGTGGGTATCACGGTAGTCGCGAGCGGTGACATCCGCCAATACTGCTGCGTAGTCGGGGTGCTCCCCCTTGGCTCGTAGCTCCTCGAAACGGCGACGGGCGCGCTCTTCCGGGGCGGCGGTTAAGAATAGCTTAAGCTCTGCTTCGGGAAAGACGACCGTTCCGATGTCTCGGCCGTCCATCACGATACCCTTTTCTGCCCCCATGGCTTGCTGCTGCGCCACCAAGAATTGGCGCACCTCTCGGATCTGCGATATCTCGGAGGCACGATTGCCTACGGTAAGCGTACGGATCTCACGCTCGACATCCACACCGTTGAGAAGCGTGTGCTGGGTGCCGTCCGGCTGCAAGGCAAAGCGGATCTCGACCTGAGGAAGCAGAGAAAGAATAGTTGGTTCGGTGTTGGTTCGGTGTTGCAACATAAAAAGCGCCGTGGCTCGATACATCGCACCCGTGTCAACATATGTATAGCCGGCAAATTTCGCCAACGCCTTAGCAATGGTGGATTTGCCACACGAAGAATAGCCGTCGATGGCTACAATGATTTTTTTCATTTGAGCATACTAATTATTTGAGTACTCTATTTAGAGCAA